>NZ_JBVJUY010000017.1:0-171811 GCF_055604165.1 Streptomyces sp. NPDC037242 | reverse complement strand
CCACGCCGAAGCCGCCCGCCACCACGATCTTCGCGGAGGTGGTGGAGCGAGGAGCCGCTCCGCCGTTAGAGCTTGCGAAGTCCACTGAGCACCCTCTCGAGCAGCGTTACGTCCGGCGTGCCGCCGGCCTCTCCATTGCCCGGCTGGTGGATGGCCACCATTCCGGCCTCGGCCAGGTCGGCCACGAGGATCCGGGCGACACCGAGCGGCATCGACAGCAGTGCGGACACCTCGGCGACCGACTTGACCTCGCGGCAGAGGGTGCAGATCCGCTGGTGCTCCGGCAGCAGGCCGGACAGGTGCATCGGATCGGCCGTGGTGCTGACCAGCGCCTCGATGGCGAGCTGGTAGCGCGGCCGGGTCCGGCCGCCGGTCATCGCGTAGGGACGCACCAGCGGCTGGTCGCCTTCCGAATACGACGAATCGCCGTACGAATCGGAGTAGGCGGGGGGCGGGGTCATTGATCCTCCGGGCTGGACAGCAGTGGTCAGCGTGCCGTCTGACGGGGCGGCCGGTGGGGGGACGGTATGACGGCCTGGCGGTGGTACTGGGTTCCGGGGCGGGGGCCCCGGTCCCCCGGCCGGAAGTACCGTCCGGCCGGGAGAGTGGGAGTCAGATGAGCAGGCTTCCCTGGAGCTCCGCGCGCAGGTCCGGGGTGAGGACGCTGCCGGCGCGGTCCACGAGGAGGGCCATCTCGTAGCCCACGAGGCCGATGTCGCACTCGGGGTGCGCGAGCACGGCCAGCGAGGAGCCGTCGGAGACGGACATGAGGAAGAGGAATCCCCGGTCCATCTCGACCACGGTCTGGTTGACGGCGCCGCCCTCGAAGATGCGGGAGGCACCGGCGGTCAGCGACGTCAACCCGGAGGCCACCGCCGCCAGCTGATCGGCGCGGTCGCGCGGGAACCCCTCGGACATGGCCAGAAGGAGTCCGTCGGCGGAGACCACCACGGTGTGGGACACCCCTGGGGTGTTGTCCACGAAGTTGGTGATCAACCAGTTCAGGTTCTGTGCCGCCTGGCTCATCGAACTCAACTATCGCTCCTGCTGGTAAGTGGGGTCGACGTGGTAACTGCCGGTTGCCGGGCCGTTGTTGCCGGCCTGACGTCCCTGCTGGATACCGCGTCGGAGGTTGGTCAGACGCCCGCGGACGTCGTCCGGGGAACGCGAGACCTGCGGACCGGCCTGCGCCTCGGCCTGCTGCTGCGCGGTGCCGGCCACGAGGTTCGCCCGCGGTACCCGGCGGGGCAGCCCCGAGGTGGTGATGCCGCCGGCGGCGGGCTGGCGTACGCGTTCGGCCTGCCGCATCAGCTCGTCGTTGGGAGAGGAGCGCCAGCTGACGGTCGGCGTGGCGCCGGTCGCCGCCTGCGCGGGCTCGGCCGCCTGCTCCTGGCCGCGCTGCGGCAGCTGGGGCTGCGGGCGCTGCTGGGGAGCCGGTGCCGGGGCCGCCGGGGCGGACTGCTGGTGCTGCTGCGGCTGCTGGGGTACGGACTGTCCCTGCGCGGGGGGCTGCTCGCCCTCCTGGCGGAACCAGTTCGACTCCAGCGTGTCGAAGATCGGGCTTCGGCCGGGGTCCGTGTTCGGGGCGGCCGGCGGCAGCGCCTCGGGCTGGTGCGCCTGAGGCAGCCGCGGAGCTTCCGGACGGGCCGGGGGTACGGGCGCGTAGCCGCCGACGCCGGGGCCGCCGGGCCGCTGGGCCTGGAAGTCCGGGCGGGCGAACTGGCCCGTGGAGGAGGGGTCGGCGTAGCCGGCGGGGCCGCGCAGCTCCGGGCGCTCGAACTGCCCGGTGGTGCTGTTGCCCGGGTTGCCGTTGCCCGCGCCGCCCGCCTGCTGCGGGTACGGGGCGTTGAAGTCGGGGCGGGCGAACTCCGAGGTCGAGCCGGGGCCCGACAGCTCGTCGTGCCCGCGCGGGACGTCGTGCCCGCGCTGGTCCGCGCCCCAGCTGGTGCTCTGCGGGACTCCGGCCGGGGAGCTGCCCGCACCCGGGAGTTCCGGACGGGGAGCACCACCGCGCGGCGGCAGCTGAGGCCGCGGGCCGCGTCCCGCCGGGGCGGCCGGAGCCTGGCCCGGGTAGGCCGCGGGACCGGCGGGACCCGAGGGGGCGCCGGGCTGCGGCGGCTGCGGAGCCTGGGGGCGCTCGAAGCCGCTGCCCTGGGCGAAGCCGGTCGGACCCGTCGCCGAGGGAGCGGGCACCGGACGCGCCTGCGGGCCACCGGGACCACCGGCCGGACCGCGGCCCGGCAGCGGTGCGCCCGCGCCGAACGCGCCCTGGCCCTGCCCGGCGGGAGCACCCTGCTGCGGGCGCTGGCCGGGAGCACCGGGACCGCCCTGCTGCGGGGGCCGGCCGCCCGGCTGACCCGGCTGGCCCTGCGGGCCGGTGGGACGCTGCGGGCCGGGAGCACCGTCGCGCCCCGGGAGGGCGGCGCGCTGGCCGCCCGCGGAGACCTGGCCGCGCTGCGGCGCCGCGCCCACGGGGGGACGTGCACTGCCACCCGGCACGGAACCCTGCGCCGAGGGACCGCCCTGAGCGGCACCGGGGCCACCGGGCGCACCGCCGGGTCCACCCGGCTTCTTGCCGCCCTGGGCGACGTCGACCGGCAGCATGACGAGGGCCGTGGTGCCGCCCGAGTCGGAGGGGCGCAGCTGGATGCGGATGCCGTGTCGCAGGGACAGGCGGCCGACCACGAACAGGCCCATGCGGCGGGAGACGGAGACGTCCACGGTGGGCGGCGAGGCGAGCCGCTCGTTGATCGCGGCGAGGTCCTCGGGGGAGAGGCCGATGCCGGTGTCGTGGATCTCGACGAGCACGCGGCCGTCGGGCAGCGCGTGACCGGTGACCTTGACCTTGGTCTGCGGGGAGGAGAACGACGTGGCGTTCTCCAGCAGCTCTGCGAGCAGGTGCACGAGGTCGTTGACGACGCGGCCGGCGACGTCGGTGCCGGGCACCGACGCGAGTTCGATGCGCTCGTACTGCTCCACCTCGGACGCGGCGGCGCGGAGCACGTCGACGAGCGGGACGGGGCGGGTCCAACGGCGGCCCGGCTCCTCGCCCGCGAGGACGAGGAGGTTTTCGCCGTTACGGCGCATGCGGGTCGCGAGGTGGTCGAGCTTGAAGAGCGAGGACAGCTGGTCCGGGTCGGCCTCGCGCGACTCCAGCTCGGAGATGAGCGAGAGCTGACGCTGGATGAGGCCCTGGGAGCGGCGCGAGAGGTTGGTGAACATCGCGTTGACGTTGCCCCGGAGGAGGGCCTGCTCGGCGGCGAGGCGGACGGCCTCGCGGTGCACGTCGTCGAAGGCCGCGGCCACCTGGCCGATCTCGTCGCGGGTGTGCAGACCGACGGACTCCACGGACGTGTCCACGTCCTGCGGGTCGGACTCGGAGAGCTGCTTGACGAGCTCCGGCAGGCGGTCCTGGGCGACGCGGGTCGCGGTGTCCTGCAGGCGGCGCAGCGAGCGGATCATCGAGCGGGCCATGATGAACGCGCCGACGAGGGAGACGCCGAGGACGAGGAGGATCAGGGCACCGTTGATGATGGCGTCCTGCTGCGACTCGTTCTTGAGCTCGCGGGCCTTCTGCTCCATGTCCTCGAGCAGGGTGAGCTCGATGACCTTCATGGCCTGGAGCTTGGTGTCGTCGGCGTCGTACCAGTCCATCCAGGACCGGTTCTTCTCCTTGCCGAACTGCCCCTGGGTGCTCAGGACGCGGCGCGCGTAGTGGTCGGCGCTGCCGATCTCCGTGTTGCCGTCGCCGAGCGCCGCGAGGAGCTCCTCGGGCTTGCCCTGGTAGACGAGTTCGAAGGTCTTCTTCGACTGGCTCTCACCGCGGAGCGCGGAGAGCGCGTACAGACGGTCGTTCTCCTTCAGGTCGCCGGGCCTGTCGCCGCTCTCGGGGAGCGAGGCGGCGATGACGGCGCGCTGGATGGAGGCGTACTCCTTGGCGGACGAGAAGGCCGCCAAGGCGCGCGTGCGCTTGATCATCTCCGGGCTGGAGGTGGCCTGGGCCATGTCCTGCGACAGCGAGAGCAGCGAGACGATCAGTGCGTTGTACTCGGTGACGGTCTGCTGGGCGCCGTTGACGTACGCCTTCTTGCGGATGTCCTCGATGCCGGTGAGCTGGCGGCCGATCTGCAGGATGTTGTTGCGGATCGACTTGAGGGTCTCGTCCTTGTCCTCCGCGCTGTCGACCTTGTCGGTCGCGGCGGCGAAGGCCTTGGCGGCGGAGTCGGTCTGGTCGCGGACACCCTGGACGAGGCTGTTGCTCTTGCCGTCCTTGAGCTGCGACATCGGACCGGCCGACTTGTCCCGCTCCTCCTGGAGCATGGCGGCCAGGTTGGTGGCCTGCCGGGTCATCGTCGTCAGCAGCTGCATGTGCTCCAGCTGCGCGATGTCGTTCATCGAGTCGTTGATGCGGAAGCCACCGAGCGTGGTGGCGGCGACGACCGGCAGGGTCAGCAGCGACACCAGTCGCGTGCTGATGCGCCAGTTCTGCATGGCGAGACGGGAACCGGGCCCACTGGGGGCCTTGGGTATCGCCGCGTCCCGCTCCGCCAGCTCGTCCGCGGGCTTGCCGGCCCTGACGGACTTGCCGCGGCCCTTGGGCTTCACGGCGGTGGAAGCATCGGGGCCCGCACCCTCGACAGCCGGCCCGCGGTTCTGGGCGTGCTGGGGCGAGGAGCCACGGTCGGTCCCGCCGCGCGGCTCCTGCTCCGCCGCAGCGCTGCCATCCCTCTTGAATCGTCCCTGCACTAGCGTCGCAACCTCTGGACCAGGCGTCCCGCCGGGCGACCGGTGGGACGGTGTCGAGTCTTGGGGCGGTGCGCCCCATGGTGGTCGTCGGTGACCGGCGCGTCTCCCTCTCCTTGCCACCGCGCTCGGCGCTGGGTCGCGCCACCTGCGCGCCGGCTGATTCCCGCGGCGGTCCCGCGAATTCCAGCACAGAGGCGGATCTCCAACAAGGTGCGAGTGTCGGCCCGGAGAGTCGGTCACGGCTTGTGATGCCAGCGCTACACGACGTAGAGGCCATTTGGTGAAGAATCGGACTTACACCATGCAAACACCACGTCTGGCAAGGTGTCCCAGTCGCGATGATCGGGAGCGGAATGGCGCATTCAGTGACGCAATGTCCGTTTTTTCGGGGCGAATTGACTGCCCGTTATGCCCGTAATGGGTAGTCACGGGTGAGCAAACTCACATAGCCCTGGCCATTACTTCCCGGTTCCGCGGGTGATTCGGATGTTTAGCCTTGCCCTTTACAGGGTTGGTGCATGCGACAAGCATCCACCACTCAAGATCCAACACACAAGATCCGACGAGCGAGCCGAGGGCCCCAGACTCCGATGAAGACGACGATGATGTTCCGCAACATAGCCAACCCGCGCCGCACCACCCTCGCGCACCTCAAGGACGCCGAGGAGCTGCAGGCCGTGGCGACTCCGGAGCACACCGTCGAGCTGCCGGCCCAGACCGCGAACCCGCGCCGCACCATCCTGATGGACGCCCCGGACGCCGTCGCCGCGCAGTAGGGAGCGCCTCGCGCGAAAGGCGCGCGAAGCGTCGGCGCCCACCGCGTTAGCCTGGAGTCCGCAGACTCCAGCCAGCGGTAATACAGAGGGGCAGACGCAACACGTGCGCATCGCCAGGTTCTCGATCGACGGCAACGTCGCCTTCGGCGCGGTCGAGGGCAACGCCGCCCCCGGCGCCGAAGGGGAGCTCGTCCTCGACATCATCAAGGGCATCCCGTTCGCGGACTTCGAGCTCTCCGGTACGAAGGTCCCGCTCAGCAAGGTCCGGCTGCTGCCGCCCGTGCTCCCGAACAAGGTCGTGGCCATCGGCCGCAACTACGCGGAGCACGCGGCGGAGCTCGGCAACGCCATTTTTGACGATCAGGGCCGTCCCGACGCGCCCATCACCTTCTTCAAGCCCTCCACCTCGGTGGTCGGCCCGGGCGACCCGATCACGTACCCCTCCTTCTCCCAGGACCTCCACCACGAGGCGGAGCTCGCCGTGGTCATCGGCCGCATGTGCCGCGAGGTCCCGCGCGAGCGCGTCAAGGACGTGATCCTCGGCTACACCTGCGCCAACGACGTCACCGCGCGCGACGTCCAGCAGCGCGAGAAGCAGTGGGCCCGCGCCAAGGGCTTCGACAGCGCCTGCCCCCTCGGCCCCTGGATCGAGACCGACCTGGACCCGAGCGACCTGACCATCCAGTGCACGGTCAACGGCGAACAGCGCCAGCTCGGCCGCACCAGCGACATGGTCCGCTCCATCGAGGACCTGGTCGTCCACATCAGCGAGGCCATGACGCTGCTCCCCGGCGACGTCATCCTCACGGGGACCCCGGCCGGAGTCGGCCCCCTGAACGTCGGCGACGAGGTCGCCGTCACCATCGAAGGCATCGGCACTCTCACCAACAAGGTGATCAAGCGTGGCTAACGCGAACGTCCGCGTACGTTTCTGTCCCTCCCCGACCGGCAACCCCCACGTGGGTCTGGTCCGCACGGCCCTCTTCAACTGGGCGTTCGCCCGCCACCACGGCGGTACGTTCGTCTTCCGCATCGAGGACACCGACGCGGCCCGCGACTCCGAGGAGTCGTACGTCCAGCTGCTCGACTCGCTGCGCTGGCTCGGCTTCACCTGGGACGAGGGTCCCGAGGTGGGCGGCCCGCACGCCCCGTACCGCCAGTCCGAGCGCATGGACATCTATGCGGACGTCGCCCAGCGCCTGCGCGACGGCGGTTACGCGTACGACTGCTACTGCACCACCGAGGAGCTGGACGCGCGCCGCGCCGCCGCCCGCGCGGCCGGCAAGCCCTCCGGCTACGACGGCCACTGCCGCGAGCTGACCCAGGTGCAGCTGGAGGCGTACCAGGGCGAGCACCGCCCCTCGATCGTCCGCTTCCGGATGCCCGACGAGACGATCACCTTCACGGACCTGGTCCGCGGGGAGATCTCCGTCGCCCCGGAGAACGTCTCCGACTTCGGCATCCTGCGGGCCAACGGCGCGCCGCTCTACACGCTCGTCAACCCGGTCGACGACGCGCTGATGGAGATCACCCACGTCCTGCGCGGCGAGGACCTGCTGTCCTCCACCCCGCGCCAGATCGCGCTCTACAAGGCGCTGATCGAGCTGGGCGTCGCCAAGGCGGTCCCCGAGTTCGGCCACCTGCCGTACGTGATGGGCGAGGGCAACAAGAAGCTCTCCAAGCGCGACCCGGAGTCCTCGCTCAACCTCTACCGCGAGCGCGGCTTCCTGCCCGAGGGCCTGCTGAACTACCTCTCGCTCCTCGGCTGGTCCTTCTCCAAGGACCAGGACATCTTCTCGATCGAGGAGATGGTGGCGAAGTTCGACATCCCGGACGTCAACGCCAACCCGGCGCGCTTCGACCTGAAGAAGGCCGAGTCGATCAACGCCGACCACATCCGCCTGCTGGACCCGAAGGCCTTCGCGGACGCCTGCGCCCCGTGGCTGCGGGCCCCGCACGCCAACTGGGCGCCCGAGGAGTTCGACGCCGAGGCCTGGGAGCGCATCGCGCCGTACGCCCAGACCCGCGTGACCGTCCTGTCGGACATCACGGCCAACGTCGACTTCCTGTTCCTGAAGGAGCCGGTCGAGGACCAGGCCTCGTGGGACAAGGCGATGAAGGGCGAGCCGGCGGCCCTGCTGACCACCGCGCGCGCCAACCTGGAGTCGGCCGACTGGTCGGACCCCGAGTCCCTCAAGCAGGCCGTCCTGACCGCCGGCGAGGCCCACGGCCTCAAGCTCGGCAAGGCCCAGGCCCCGGTCCGCGTCGCCGTCACCGGCCGCACGGTCGGCCTGCCGCTCTTCGAGTCCCTGCAGATCCTCGGCAAGGACCGCTCGCTGGCCCGCATCGACGCGACGCTGGCCAAGCTGGCCGCGTAGCCCTCTCCCGTACGTCCCGCAGGGGGCGGCCGCCGGATCCCCGGCAGCCGCCCCCTGCGGCGTTGTCGTGGCGTTCGTCACCGAGGGGGAGATCACCTGTTTCCTGACGGACTTCCTCGTCGTCCCCACCGGGGCGGGGCTTCCCGAGTAGCCTCGGCGGTATGCCGATCCGCGCCGTGCTGTGGGACATCGACGACACCCTGTTCGACTACACCGGTGCCGACACCGCCGGGCTCGCGCGGCAGCTGGAAGACGAGGGCCTGCGCGAGCGGTACGGATCCGCCGCCGAGGCGCTCGCGCTGTGGCGCTGCGTCACCGACCGGCACTGGGCGCGCTTCGCCGCCGGGGAGGTCACCTTCCTCGGGCAGCGCCGGGACCGGGTGCGGGACTTCCTCGGGGAGCCCGCCATGGGCGACGAGGGCGCCGACGCCTGGTTCGACCGCTACGTCGCGCACTACAAGGCCGCGTGGGCGCTGTTCCCCGACGTGGTGCCCGTACTGGACGCCCTCGCCGGCGGCTACCGGCACGGGGTGCTCTCCAACTCCTCCACCGCCGCCCAGGACCCCAAGCTGCGCCACCTCGGCCTGCGCGACCGCTTCGAGGTGCTGGTGTGCGCCGCCGAACTGGGCGTGAGCAAGCCCGAGGCGGCCGCCTTCCTCAGCGCCTGCGCCGAGATGGGGCTCCCGCCGCACGAGGTGGCGTACGTGGGGGACCAGCCGGAGATCGACGCGCGCGGCGCCCGTGACGCCGGGCTGACGGCGGTCTGGCTGGACCGCGACGGCGGCCGCGGACCGGGTCCTGCCGGTGTGCACCGGATCGCCGGACTCGACCGGCTGCCGGAGCTGCTGGCTGCAGATACCCGTTTTGGAGCACGGTCAGCCATCCGGTAATGTTCTTTCTGCGCCGCCGGAGCGGGCCGAAAGGCCGGACGGGGGCGCTAACCAAACGAAAGCCCCTCAGGGTCTTGAGTTTTGGTGGGCTATAGTGTAATTGGCAACACGAGGGTTTCTGGTTCCCTTATTCTAGGTTCGAGTCCTGGTAGCCCAGCGCAGTGCAGCAGTAACGCAGTGCTTTGCCCCCGTTGTGTAGCGGCCTAGCACGCCGCCCTCTCAAGGCGGTAGCGCCGGTTCGAATCCGGTCGGGGGTACAGATCCTTCCCGCGAGATCTCCAGGGTCGCACCCGGACGTCTTGATGCAGGATCGCTAGGGCCCCCGTTGTGTAGCGGCCTAGCACGCCGCCCTCTCAAGGCGGTAGCGCCGGTTCGAATCCGGTCGGGGGTACAGTGTCTAGCTGGTCTAGACCATTGGGCTATAGTGTAATTGGCAACACGAGGGTTTCTGGTTCCCTTATTCTAGGTTCGAGTCCTGGTAGCCCAGCGCAGTACCGCAGTAACAGCTAGCCCCCGTTGTGTAGCGGCCTAGCACGCCGCCCTCTCAAGGCGGTAGCGCCGGTTCGAATCCGGTCGGGGGTACGCACAGGAGAGGCCCTCCGCGATCATCGCGGAGGGCCTCTTCGCTTTTGCCCCGCGGGCATGTGAGTACGGGCCCGGAGGCGCGTGTTCAGGACGTGTGCGGCGTCGTACGCGCCCCCGGGCCCGGGGGAGTGGTGGGAGGTCGGACAGGGCCGGCCGCAGGCTCAGCCGGAGCGGCGCAGCGCCTCGGTGAGCCGGGCGGCCGCGTCGATGACGGCCTGGGCGTGCATCCGGCCCGGGTGGCGGGTGAGCCGCTCGATCGGCCCGGAGACCGACACGGAGGCCACCACGCGGTTCGAGGGCCCGCGCACCGGCGCCGAGACGGAGGCCACGCCGGGCTCCCGCTCGCCGATCGACTGGGCCCAGCCGCGGCGCCGTACGCCCGAGAGCGCCGTCGCGGTGAAGCGCGCGCCCTGCAGGCCGCGGTGGAGCCGCTCGGGCTCCTCCCACGCCATCAGGATCTGCGCCGCCGAGCCGGCCTTCATCGGGAGCGTGGAGCCCACCGGGACGGTGTCCCGCAGGCCCGACAGCCGCTCGGCGGCCGCCACGCAGATGCGCATGTCGCCCTGACGCCGGTAGAGCTGCGCGCTCTCGCCCGTCACGTCCCGGAGGTGGGTGAGCACCGGTCCGGCCGTGGCCAGCAGGCGGTCCTCGCCGGCCGCGGCGGCGAGCTCCGCCAACCGCGGTCCGAGGATGAACCGGCCCTGCATGTCCCTCGCCACCATCCGGTGGTGTTCCAGTGCCACGGCAAGGCGATGTGCCGTGGGTCGTGCGAGCCCTGTCGCCGCGACCAGCCCGGCGAGGGTGGCCGGACCGGACTCCAGTGCGCTCAATACCAGAGCTGCCTTGTCGAGAACGCCGACGCCGCTAGAGTTGTCCATGAAACGATATTCGCGTCTCACACTGTGAAACGCAAGTTCAATTTTTCCAAGAACCAGCGAGTCTGTATGTACGGGTCCACGAACCACTGGGTCCGGGACGGTGAGCCGGAGGGAAAGCGATGGGTAGGACACTCGCGGAGAAGGTCTGGGACGACCATGTCGTCCGGCGCGCCGAGGGCGAGCCCGATCTCCTCTTCATCGATCTGCACCTGCTGCACGAGGTGACCAGCCCCCAGGCCTTCGAGGGCCTGCGCCAGGCCGGCCGCAAGGTCCGACGCCTCGACCTCACCATCGCGACCGAGGACCACAACACCCCCACCATCGACATCGACAAGCCGATCGCGGACCCGGTCTCCCGGGCCCAGCTGGAGACGCTGCGCAAGAACTGCGCCGAGTTCGGTGTCCGTCTGCACCCGCTGGGTGACGTGGAGCAGGGCGTCGTCCACGTCGTGGGACCGCAGCTGGGTCTGACCCAGCCGGGCACCACCGTGGTCTGCGGCGACTCGCACACCTCCACGCACGGCGCCTTCGGCGCGCTGGCCTTCGGCATCGGCACCAGCCAGGTCGAGCACGTGCTGGCCACCCAGACGCTGCCGCTGGCCCGCCCCAGGACGATGGCGATCACCGTCACCGGCGCGCTGGCCGAGGGCGTCACCGCCAAGGACCTGATCCTGGCGATCATCGCCAAGATCGGCACCGGCGGCGGCCAGGGCTACATCCTGGAATACCGCGGCGAGGCCATCGAGAAGCTCTCGATGGAAGCCCGCATGACCATCTGCAACATGTCGATCGAGGCGGGCGCCCGCGCCGGCATGATCGCCCCCGACCAGACCACCTTCGACTACCTGGAGGGCCGCGACCACGCCCCCCGGGGCGCAGAGTGGGACGAGGCCGTCGCGTACTGGAAGACCCTGCGCACCGACGAGGACGCGGTCTTCGACGCCGAGGTCGTCATCGACGGCGCCGCGCTGTCGCCGTTCGTCACCTGGGGCACCAACCCGGGCCAGGGCGCGCCCCTGTCGGGACACGTCCCCGACCCGGCTTCGTACGAGGACGCTTCGGAGCGTCTGGCCGCCGAAAAGGCCCTGGAATACATGGGGTTGACCGCCGGGCAGCCGCTGCGCGACATCAAGGTCGACACCGTCTTCGTAGGTTCGTGCACCAACGGCCGCATCGAGGACCTGCGGGCCGTGGCGGATGTCATCGGCGGCCGCAAAGTCGCCGACGGCGTACGGATGCTGGTGGTCCCGGGCTCCGTCCGGGTCGCCCTGCAGGCCGTGGAGGAGGGCCTGGACAAGGTCTTCAAGGAGGCCGGCGCCGAATGGCGGCACGCGGGCTGCTCGATGTGTCTGGGCATGAACCCCGACCAACTGGCCCCCGGTGAGCGCTCCGCGTCCACCTCCAACCGCAACTTCGAGGGCCGGCAGGGCAAGGGCGGTCGTACCCACCTGGTCTCGCCGCAGGTGGCCGCCGCCACCGCGGTACTGGGCCACTTGGCCTCTCCCGCCGACCTGTCCGAAGCCACCGCGACCGCCGGAGTCTGAACCATGGAAGCCTTCACCACCCACACCGGCCGGGCCGTACCGCTGCGCCGCGGCAACGTGGACACCGACCAGATCATCCCGGCCCACTGGCTGAAGAAGATCACCCGCGACGGGTTCGAGGACGGGCTCTTCGAGGCCTGGCGCAAGGACCCGGAGTTCATCACGAACCGGCCCGAGCGCGCGGGGGCGACCGTCCTGGTCGCGGGCCCCGACTTCGGCACCGGCTCCTCGCGCGAACACGCCGTCTGGGCCCTGCAGAACTTCGGCTTCAAGACGGTCATCTCCTCCCGGTTCGCCGACATCTTCCGCGGCAACTCGCTGAAGAACGGTCTGCTGACCGTCGTCCTGCCCCAGGAGACCGTCGAGCAGCTGTGGAAGCTGACCGAGGCCGACCCGACCGCCGAGGTCACCGTGGACCTGGTCGCGCGCCAGGTCCGAGCCGAGGGCGTCGAGGCGGAGTTCGAACTCGACGACAACGCCCGCTGGCGGCTGCTGGAGGGTCTGGACGACATCTCTCTCACCCTTCAGAACGAAGCGGACATCGCCACCTACGAAAGCGCCCGGCCGGCCTTCAAGCCGCGCACGATTCGGGCCTGATTCCTGCCTGATCAGCGCTTATTCGCCCTTGGGTGATCACGTCGGCAACACTGTGCCCCCTGCCTTCCGGCAGGGGGCACAGCCGTTTGTTGAGGCCCCGTGAGGCGACAACTCGCCCCAGATGGCACAATCTGTGCATGGAACGCGACAGTCAACTCGAGCTCTACGAACTCGTCGCGGACCGGTTGAAAGAAGCACACACAAGGGTGCGCACGCTGCAAGTCCCGGAGGGCGTAAGGATGGCGCTGTCCCGGAAGCTGTTGGTCGTCACGGCCGCGGCGAAGCACGATCTCGCCGATGCGGCAAGGCGCCTGGACAGGTTGATGAAGGACCTCGACGAGGGTCGATTCCCTGAAGGCGACTGATGCGAAGGAACTCCGTAACGACCTACAACGTTGCGGCACTAGGGTGATTAGCCCGTTTCGTGTTTGATTTGCGGTATATATCCGCCTAACGTGCGAAATAAGCTTGAACACATTCGTTCTGGCGAAGTCTCCGAAGGGGAAGACGTTGAACAAGGCGCAGCTCGTAGAAGCGATTGCCGACAAGCTGGGCGGCCGTCAGCAGGCCGCGGACGCTGTCGACGCGGTACTGGACGCGATCGTCCGCGCGACCGTCGCGGGCGACCGGGTCTCGGTCACGGGCTTCGGCTCGTTCGAGAAGGTCGACCGCCCGGCCCGTTACGCCCGCAACCCCCAGACGGGAGAGCGCGTCCGGGTCAAGAAGACCTCGGTTCCCCGCTTCCGCGCGGGCCAGGGCTTCAAGGACCTGGTCGCCGGCACCAAGAAGCTCCCCAAGGGCGGCGAGGTCTCGGTGAAGAAGGCGCCCAAGGGCAGCCTCACCGGTGGCGCTTCCGCGACCGTCAAGAAGGCCGCGGCCAAGAAGGCCACCACCGCCAAGAAGGCCGCGGCGAAGACCGCGGTCGCCAAGAAGGTCACGGCCAAGAAGACCACCGCGACCGCGAAGAAGGCCGTCGCCAAGACCGCCGTGGCGAAGAAGGCCGCGCCGGCCGCGAAGAAGGCCACGGTCAAGAAGGCCGCCGCGACGGCGAAGAAGACCACCGCGACGGCCAAGAAGACGGCTCCGGCCGCCAAGAAGGCCACCGCGAAGACCACCGCGCCCGCCAAGAAGACGGCGACGCGCAAGGCCACCGCGAAGAAGACCACCGCCCGCAAGAAGTAGGGCACGAGTCACACGCGCCGGGCCGGCTTCCCCTGGAGGGGGAAGCCGGCCCGCGGTGCGTTCTTGCAGGTCGGAAGGGCAGACCTCAGAAGGTCTGGAGCGTGACCAGGGTGATCCGCAGGCCGGCGCCCTCGCCGTCCGTCTCGATCCGGACCCGCTGGCCCGGGCGCAGCAGCCGCAGGCCGCCCGCGTCGAACGCAGGGGCCTCGAAGGGCACCGGGGTGCCGTCGTCCAGCAGCACACTGCCGCTGCGGGTCTGGGAGTCGTACGTGTACGCGGTCGCCTGCATACGGGAACTGTATCGGGCCGTGTGACGCCCCACACCAAGGGTGAGGGCGGTCCGCAGGTCCGCACCCGTGTCCACGTCCCGGCGCACGCTGTCGACGCCCGCCAGGGCCATTTCCACCGCCCCGGAGGCCGAATGCCGGGCCCGGGACCGGCCGCCGAACGACGGGGCCAATTCCACGTCCGGCGCAGCGGAAAGCAGGGTCGTCCCGATTCCCGCCGCATCGGCCAGAAATGCCCGGCGGAATACCGCCGCCGCATCGAGCACGCGTAGCAATTCCGGAGGCCGCAGCGCGGGCAGATCCGCGTTCATCGCGGCCACCGCCGCCCGCGGCCGGCCCGCGCGTATCGCCCGCGCCCCGTGGACCAGCGCCGCGTTGAGCCCGGAGCCCGGCGCGTCCGGCACGATCCGCGCTCCCAGCCGGGCCAGTTCCGCCCCGGCCGCCGCGTCGTCCGTGACGACGACCACATCCGCGACCGCCGCGCAGGCCAGCGCCCCCGCCACGGTGTCCTGCGCGAACGCCAGCGCGAGCCCCGGGCGCCAGGCGCCGACGGCCTGCGCGAGCCGGCTCTTGGCCAACGCCAGCGGCTTCAGCGGGACCACCAGGCTCCAGGCGGCGTTCGTCACGGACCCCTACCCTCCGGTGAGCTCTCGCACATGCGCAGGCCATGGTCAGGTCATGGCCGGGTCATGCCTCGGCCCATTGTCACTCCCGGCCGGGCGACCCGGGGGACCGGTGCCCTGAGCGGGGCGTACGGTGTTCTCGACAGAGACCGGACCCGGGGCGACACTTGTCCGGCCCCGAGGTGCCCCAGCCGCGCACCGGTCGTAGAGGAAGGTGTCCGAGTGTCCCGCCGCAGAATCGGCTTCTGGTACCGCCTGGCGGCGGTCATCGCAAAACCGCCGCTGGTAGTGCTCTTCAAGCGGGACTGGCGGGGAATGAACCACATTCCGGCCGAGGGCGGATTTATCACCGCCGTCAATCACAACTCGTATCTGGACCCGCTCTCCTACGCGCACTTCCAGTACAACACCGGCCGGGTGCCCCGATTGCTCGCCAAGGCGGCCCTCTTCAAGGTGCCTATTGTCGGCGCCATCCTGCACGGCAGCGGCCAGATCCCCGTCTACCGGGAGTCCACCAACGCCCTGGACGCATTCCGGGCCGCCGTGGACGCGATCGAGGCCGGCGAATGCGTGGCCTTTTACCCGGAAGGCACCCTCACCCGCGACCCCGACATGTGGCCGATGGCCGGCAAGACCGGCGCCGCCCGCGTCGCGCTGATGACAAAGGCCCCCGTCATTCCGGTGGCCCAGTGGGGCGCGAATCTGGCGATGCCGCCGTACGCCAAGGAGAACAAGCTCAGCCTGTTCCCGCGCAAGACCCTCCAGGTGATCGCCGGAGCGCCCGTGGACCTCTCCGCGTTCTACGACCGGGAACCCACCCCGGAGGTGCTCAAGGAGGTCACCGAGGTCATCATGGCGGCCATCACCGGGCTGCTGGAGGAACTGCGGGGCGAAACCGCGCCCGCGCAGCCGTACGACCATCGCAAGGCCAGGGCCGAACAGCGGCGCAAGGCCGCGGGGGAGGGCAAGAAGTGACACGTCCCGTGAAGGCAACCGTCTTCGGAACCGGATCCTGGGGCACGGCCTTCGCCATCGTGCTCGCCGACGCCGGCTGCGAGGTGACCCTGTGGGGCCGCCGCCAGGAACTCGTCGACGCCATCAACACCGGCCGGACCAACCCGGACTACTTCCCGGACGTCCAACTCCCCGAGAACATCAGCGCCACCACCGACCCGGCCGCCGCCGCGGCCGGCGCCGACTTCACCGTCCTCGCCATCCCCTCCCAGACCCTGCGCGAGAACCTCGCGGCCTGGGCGCCCCTGCTGGCCCCCGACACGGTGCTCGTCTCCCTCATGAAGGGCATCGAACTCGGCACCGCCAAGCGGATGAGCGAGGTCATCGAAGAGGTCGCCAAGGTCCCCGCCGAGCGCATCGCCGTCGTCACCGGCCCCAACCTGGCCCCCGAGATCGCCGCCCGGCAGCCCGCCGCCTCCGTCGTCGCCTGCGTGGACGAGGCCGTGGCCCGGCGCCTCCAGGCCGCCTGCCACACCGCGTACTTCCGGCCGTACACGAGCACCGACGTCATCGGTTGCGAGCTCGGCGGCGCCGTCAAGAACGTCATCGGCCTCGCCGTGGGCATCGCCGACGGCATGGGCCTGGGTGACAACACCAAGGGCTCCCTCATCACCCGCGGACTCGCCGAAGCGACCCGTCTGGGCGTGGCGATGGGAGCCGACCCGCTCACCTTCTCCGGCCTCGCGGGTCTCGGCGACCTGGTCGCCACCTGCTCCTCGCCGCTCTCCCGGAACCACACCTTCGGCACCAACCTCGGCCGCGGGATGACCCTGGAGGAGACCATCGCGGTCACCCGGCAGACCGCGGAGGGCGTCAAGTCCTGCCAGTCGGTGGCCGATCTCGCCCGCCGCCACGGGGTCGACATGCCGATCACCGACACCGTCGTCGACATCGTCCACCACGGCAAGCCCACGCTGGTCGCGCTCAAGGAGCTCATGGCGCGCAGCGCCAAACCGGAACGGCGCTGACTCCTTTCCGGACGTCTGAGCGGGTACCCTCGTGGCGATATGAGCAGCGAGAACCTCCCCCAGACCCCTGAGCAGCAGGGCCGCAAGCCCCGCGTGGCCGTCGTGTTCGGCGGCCGCAGCTCGGAACACGCCATCTCGGTCGTCACGGCGGGCGCCGTGCTGCGCTCCATCGACCGCTCCAAGTACGAGGTGCTGCCCATCGGCATCACCACGGACGGCCGGTGGGCGCTGACCGCCGACGAGCCCGCGCGGATGGCCATCGCCGACCGAAAGCTCCCGAACGTCGAGGAGCTCGCCGACTCCGAGGACGGCTCCGTCGTGCTCTCGGTGGACCCCGCCCGCCGCGAGGTCGTCTACACCGAGCCGGGCGCCGTTCCCAAGGCCCTGGGCGAGGTCGACGTCGTCTTCCCCGTACTGCACGGCCCGTACGGCGAGGACGGCACCCTGCAGGGCCTCCTGGAGCTGTCCGGCATCCCGTACGTCGGCTCGGGCGTCCTCGCCTCGGCCGTCGGCCAGGACAAGGACTACATGAAGCGGGTCTTCACGTCCTTCGGGCTGCGCGTCGGCCCGTACGTGACCATCCGCCCCCGCGAGTGGGAAGCGGACCGCGACGCCGCCCGCAGCAGGATCCTGGACTTCGCCGGCGAGCACGGCTGGCCGCTGTTCATCAAGCCCGCCCGGGCCGGCTCCTCCATCGGCATCACCAAGGTCGACGACGCCTCCGCCCTGGACGCGGCGGTCCGCGAGGCCCAGCGGCACGACCCGAAGATCATCGTGGAGGCGCTGCTGCGCGGCCGCGAGATCGAGTGCGGGGTGCTGGAGTTCGAGGACGGTCCGCGCGCGAGCGTGCCCGCCGAGATCCCGCCGGTCTCCAGCCACGACTTCTACGACTTCGAGGCGAAGTACATCGACTCCGCCTCCGGGATCGTGCCCGCGCCGCTCACCCCCGAGCAGACCGCCGAGGTCCAGCGGCTCGCGATCGAGGCCTTCGAGGCAGCTTCGTGCGAGGGTCTGGTGCGCGCCGACTTCTTCCTGACCGAAGACGGCACCTTCGTCATCAACGAGATCAACACCATGCCCGGCTTCACCCCCATCTCCATGTACCCGCGGATGTGGCAGGAGTCGGGCATCGAGTACCAGGAGCTGGTGGACCGCCTGATCCAGGCGGCCCTGCGCCGCTCCACCGGGCTGCGCTAGCCGGAATCCGGGACCAACGCCGACCGCCCGCCGGGGAAATCCCGGCGGGCGGCGGTGTGAGCGGGTCCGATCGGGGCCTCAGTACGAAGAGATCCCCGCCGGTACGGTCCTGGCGATGGCGGCGGACAGCCCGACCAGCATCCCGGCATCCGTGGCATGCTCCTTGTCGACCCGGACCTCCGTGTACGCCAGCCGCGCGCCGGTGGTGAACCGGAACCCCCCGTCGTCGCCCTGCTTCTCCAGCAGCCAGCCGACACCGTTGACCTCGACGCCGTCCTGCTCCGGATCCCACATCTTCGCGGGCTTGGGGATACCGCACCGCAGTACGATCGCCGAGCCGCCCCAAGCGGCGGTCAGGTCGGACTCCGGTTCCACCGGGGTCCGCGCCAGACCGGCCACCGTTTCCGGGAGCTCCTTGTGCAGCGCCGCACAGAGCCCCGCGACGTCGGCGGGCGGTGCGGGCGGCGGAGTCACCCGGGCCCCGGAACCGCCCGCGGTGCAGCCCGCGACGGACAGGACGACAGCCAGTGCGGGCAGTACGGCGAGCAGACCAAGGTGCCGGTGGTGGAGGGACATCACCGGCCAAGAGTAGACGGGGGCTACAGATGGACCACGGGGCAGGTCAAGGTGCGGGTGATCCCCTCCACCTGCTGGACCTTGGCCACGACCATGCGACCGAGTTCGTCCACGGTGTCGGCCTGGGCACGCACGATCACGTCGTACGGGCCCGTCACGTCCTCGGCCTGGATCACCCCCGCGATCTGGGCGATGGACTCGGCGACGAAAGACGCCTTGCCCACCTCGGTCTGGATAAGGATGTACGCCTGTACCACGGAACCTCCAGGGCGGCCACGAGGATCATTTCCCCTAACCTTCGGGTGGGCCCCGCACGATCGGCAGGGCCGGGGGAAGAAGGGACGCCACGGTACCGCGTCGCCGAGCGCCGCGGGGAGACCTGCGAGCCCGGCACCACGCACGGCGGGGCGTACGGAGAGCAGAAGTTGACGTATCTGTTGACGGTACCCAGAGCTGTGACGGCTCGCGACCGCAAGCGGACTGGGCAAGAAGGGGCACAGCGATGAAGGGCACTGTGGGCGAGCTGGGGGAGTTCGGGCTCATTCGGGAGCTCACCTCACGGCTCACCACCACCCCGGCGGTCCGGCTCGGGCCGGGCGACGACGCCGCGGTGGTGTCGGCCCCCGACCGGCGGGTCGTGGCGAGCACCGACATCCTGCTGGAGGGCAGGCACTTCCGGCGCGACTGGTCCACGGCCTACGACGTCGGCCGCAAGGCCGCCGCGCAGAACCTGGCCGACATCGCCGCCATGGGCGCGGTGCCGACCGCGCTGCTCCTCGGCCTCGTCGTCCCGGCGGAACTGCCGGTCACCTGGCCCACCGAGCTGATGGACGGCATCCGCGACGAGTGCCAGGTCGCCGGCGCGGCCGTGGTCGGCGGGGACGTCGTCCGCGGCGACACCATCACCGTCGCCATCACCGCCCTCGGCGACCTGCGCAACCACGAGCCCGTGCTGCGCTCCGGCGCCCAGCCCGGCGACGTCGTGGCCGTCACCGGCTGGCTGGGCTGGTCGGCGGCCGGGTTCGCCGTCCTCTCGCGCGGCTTCCGCTCCCCGCGGGCCTTCGTGGAGGCCCACCGGCGGCCCGAGCCGCCGTACCACGCGGGCCCCGCGGCCGCCGGACTCGGCGCCACCGCCATGACCGACGTCAGCGACGGCCTGATCGCAGACCTCGGGCACATCGCCGAGGCCAGCAAGGTACGGATCGACCTGCGCTCGGCGGCCGTCGACATCCCGACGCAGATGCACGACATCGGGCAGGCCGTCGGCGTGGACCCGCTCCAGTGGGTGCTCACCGGGGGAGAGGACCACGCGATCGTGGCCACCTTCCCGCCCGACGTGAAGCTCCCGGCCCGCTGGAAGGTCATCGGAGAGGTGCTCAACCGCTCCGCGCTGCCCCAGGTGACCGTGGACGGCGCCCCCTGGACCAGCGGCGGCGGCTGGGACCACTTCGGCGGCGAGCCGGACGCCGAGGAGACACCGCGATGAGCGGCGCCCCACCGCTCTGCCTGACCGTCGCCGGATCCGACTCCGGCGGCGGCGCGGGCATCCAGGCCGACCTCAAGACCATGCTGGCCCTCGGCGTGCACGGCATGAGCGTGCTCACCGCTGTGACCGCCCAGAACTCCCTGGGGGTCTCCGGGGTCTGGGAGCTGCCCGCCGAGGCCGTCAGGGCCCAGTACAGGGCCGTGGTGGACGACATCGGCGTGCAGGCCGTGAAGACGGGGATGCTGTCCTGCGCCGCCCTGGTGGAGACCGTCGCCGAACTGCTGGCCGGCACCACCGCTCCGGCCGTCGTGGACCCGGTGGGCGTCTCCAAGCACGGGGACGCGCTGCTCGCCGCCTCGGCGCTGGACGCCGTACGCAAGGAACTGCTGCCGCGGGCCACCGTGGCCACACCCAACCTGGACGAGGTCACCCAGCTCACCGGCGTGGTGGTGGAGACCGAGGACGACATGCGGCGGGCCGCCGAAGCGGTCCTCGGCTTCGGGCCGCGCTGGGCACTGATCAAGGGCGGCCACCTGGCGGCGCACGGGGACGAGGCCGTGGACCTGCTGACGGACGGCGCCGACGAGCTGTGGCTGCGCGCTCCCCGGCACGACAACCGGCACACGCACGGCACGGGCTGCACCCTGGCCAGCGCGGTCGCGGCGGGCCTGGCGAAGGGCCTCGCCGTCCCGGAGGCCGTCACGGCGGCGAAGACCTACGTAACCGGCGCCATCGCCGCCGGGTTCGCGCTGGGCGGCGGCATCGGCCCGGTGGACCATGCCTGGCAGTGGCGCTGAGAGCGGGCCCGGGCACGATCCCCCGTGCGGGCCCCCGCGCCGGTCCCGGACAAGGCAAAAGGCCGGTTCACCAAAGGTGAACCGGCCTTCTTGGCAACCGGAAAGGGCTGCGCTACGACGACGGGAGGCGTCAGCGCGAGACCTTGCCGGCCTTGATGCACGAGGTGCAGGCGTTGAGGCGCTTCGGCGTCCCATTGACCACGGCACGGACGCGCTGGATGTTCGGGTTCCAGCGACGCGAGGTGCGGCGGTGCGAGTGGGAGATGTTGTTGCCGAAGCTCGGCCCCTTGGCGCAAACGTCGCAGTTGGCAGCCACAGGTCACTCCAAAGACTTCAGATGCAATTACAGTGAAATCCGGCGCACCGGAATCAGAGATCTGAAGTGGCTTGCCGGACGGATGGCCCGACTCTCGACGGGCAACCTGAGCAGCATACAACGACTGCTTCGGTCCAAGAAAACTACCATGTCCGCCACCCGTCCCGCCCCGGGGTCCCGACCCCCCGGCCGGCCTTCGTTACCCTGCGGTGAACCCTGGCCCGCACAAGGAGGAACGCCCGGTGGCGCACGAGCCGCAGCCGCAACCCCTCAACGAGCGCGACGAGCTCGACGCCGCAGCGGTGCGCACCTGGAGCTCGCTGGCCCTGGCCGCACTGGGCCGGGCCCGCGAGGACATCGACGCGATCAACGTCTACCCCGTCGCCGACGCCGACACCGGAACCAACCTCTACCTCACCGCCGAGTCCGCCGACCGCGAGCTGCGGGCCGCCGTCGGGAGCGTGACCGAGGCCACAGCCCCGGCCGTCCCCCTGTCCACGGCCGTACGGGCCTACGCGCACGGCGCCCTCATAGGCGCCCGGGGGAACTCCGGGACGATCCTGGCGCAGCTGCTGCGCGGAGTGGCCGACGTACTCGGTGACGAGCCGGGCGGCCGCGGGCCGGGCCGGCTGCTCGCCCAAGCGCTGACCCGGGCCGCCGAGGAGGCCTACCGGGCCGTCGCGCACCCGGTGGAGGGCACGATGCTCACCGTCGCAGCCGCGGCCGCGCGGGCCGGGGAGGCCGCCGGGGCCGCCGCCGGGACCGCGGTGGACGTGGCCCGGGCCGCCTACGACGGGGCCCGCGCGGCCCTGGCCGAGACCCCGGGGCAACTGGCCGAGCTGGGGCGGGCCGGGGTGGTCGACGCCGGGGGCTGCGGGCTGGTGGCCGTACTCGGGGCCCTGTGGCAGGCCCTGTCCGGCCAGGAGCCGGCCCCCGAGGCGGTGCGCGGGCGGGCGGTGCCCGTACCGCGGCCGCCGGAGCCGTGCGCGCAGGAGCAGGAGGGGCCCGCGTACGAGGTGGTCTACCTGCTGGAGGCCGGCGAGGCGGCGGTCGGGGACCTGCGGACGCGGCTCGACGGGCTCGGCGACTCCCTGGTGGTCGTCGGCGGCGACGGCCTGTGGAACGTCCACGTCCACGTCGACGACCCCGGCGCGGCCGTGGAGGCCGGGGTGGTCGCCGGCCGGCCGTACCGGATCCGCATCACCCACTTCGGCGACGAGCGGCGCCGGGCCAGGGGCGAGCGCGCCCAGCGGGCCGTGGTCGCCGTCGTCCCGGGCGAGGGACTGGCCGGGCTGTGCGGGGAGGCGGGCGCGACCAGCGTGCTCGCCCGCCCCGGGGAACCGCCCACCGTCGCCGAACTGCTCGACGCCATCCGCCGGGCCCACGCCCGCGAGGTGGTGCTGCTCCCGGGCGGCGCCGACCTGCGCGCGGCCGCCCTCGCCGCCGCCGAGCAGGCCCGCGCCGACGGCGTACGGGTCGCCGTGGTCCCCACCCGGTCGGCGGTCCAGGGCCTGGCCGCCCTCGCCGTGCACGACCCGGACGGCAGCTTCGACGAGGACGTGGTCGCCATGACCGCGGCGGCCGGCGCCACCCGGTACGCCGAACTGGCCGTCGCGGAACGGCAGTCCTTCACCTCGGCCGGCATCTGCCAGGCCGGCGACGTGCTCGGGCTCATCGACGGGGACGTCGCCGTCATCGGCGCGGACCTGCCGCAGACCGCGGAAGCCGTCCTGGCGCGGATGCTCGGCTCCGGCGGCGAGCTCGTCACGCTGGTGCTGGGCCCCGAGGTGCCCGACGCGCTCGCCGAGCGCCTGGAGGCGTACGTCCAGCACGGGCACCTGGCCGTGGACACGGTGACCTACCGGGGCGGGCGTTACTCGGCGCCCCTGCTCATCGGGGTGGAGTAGGCAGCCCGGCCGGGGCACGAATCCCCGGCCGGCGTCCTGCGGATACCGCTTCCACACCATCTCGGTCGCGCACTGGATTCGGCGCCATGGTGGGCAGTGACTCCGCCACCACGGGGGTGGCTTCTCACCCGGCCCCAGAGGCCGCGTGACGGTCAAGCCCTGACCGCCGCCGCAAGGGCAGGGCACGGACAGTGGTGGGGCCGATCGCTCTGTGCCGTCACGAGTCCGGTTTTCACTCGCAGGGAGGGGAAGATGGAACACGTGCCCGCGCTCGACGAAGACCTCAAGAAGACGCTCGGCCCCGCCACCGCGAAGGTGCTGGCCGAACAGCTCGGCCTGCACACGGCCCTGGACCTGCTGCACCACTACCCCCGGCGGTACGCCGAGCGCGGCGAGCTGACCTCGCTGGCCGAGCTCGCCGACCAGATCGACGAGCACGTGACGGTCGTCGCGCAGGTCGCCGACGCCCGGCTGCTGACCTACCAGGGCAGCCGCGGCGGCGGCAAGCGGCTGGAGGTGACCATCACCGACGGCAGCGGCCGGCTCCAGCTCGTCTTCTTCGGCGCGGGCGTCCACAAACCGCACAAGGAACTGCTGCCGGGCAGCCGAGCGATGTTCGCGGGCAAGGTCTCGAAGTTCAACCACAAGCTCCAGCTCGCGCACCCCGCGTACGAGCCGCTCGGCGCGGACGCCTCCGACCGCGACGCGGCCACCGCCTTCGCCAACCAGCTCATCCCGATCTACCCGGCCTGCGCGAAGCTGGAGTCCTGGAAGATCGCCAAGTGCGTGGACGCGCTGCTGCCCACGGCGCAGGAGGTCGTGGACCCGCTCCCGGACGCCCTGCGCGAGGGCCGCGGGCTGGTCCCGCTCACCGAAGCCCTGCTGAAGATCCACCGGCCGTCCACCAAGGCCGACGTCGACGACGCCCGCCAGCGCCTGAAGTGGGACGAGGCCTTCGTCCTCCAGGTCGCCCTGGCCCGCCGCCGGCACGCCGACTCCCAACTCCCGGCCGTCCCCCGCCGCCCCGCCCCGGGCGGCCTCCTGGACGCCTTCGACGCCAAACTCCCCTTCACCCTCACCGAGGGCCAGGAGAAGGTCTCGAAGGAGATCTTCGACGACCTCGCCACCAGCCACCCCATGCACCGCCTCCTCCAGGGCGAGGTCGGCTCGGGAAAGACGATGGTGGCCCTGCGGGCCATGCTCGCCGTCGTGGACTGCGGGGGGCAGGCCGCGATGCTCGCGCCCACCGAGGTGCTCGCCCAGCAGCACCACCGCTCCATCACCGAGATGATGGGCGAACTCGCCGAGGGGGGCATGCTCGGCGGCTCCGACCAGGGCACCAAGGTCGTGCTGCTCACCGGCTCCATGGGGATGCCCGCGCGGCGCAAGGCGCTGCTCGACCTGGTCACCGGTGAGGCGGGCATCGTCATCGGCACCCACGCACTGATCGAGGACAAGGTGCAGTTCCACGACCTCGGCCTGGTCGTGGTCGACGAGCAGCACCGCTTCGGCGTGGAGCAGCGCGACGCGCTGCGGTCCAAGGGGAAGCAGCCGCCGCACCTGCTGGTGATGACCGCGACCCCGATCCCGCGCACGGTGGCGATGACCGTCTTCGGCGATCTGGAGACCTCCGTCCTCGACCAGTTGCCCGCCGGGCGCTCACCGATCGCCACCCACGTGGTGCCCGCCAAGGACAAGCCGCACTTCCTCGCCCGGGCCTGGGAGCGGGTCCGCGAGGAAGTGGAGAACGGCCACCAGGCGTATGTCGTCTGCCCGCGGATCGGCGACAGCGAGGACGAGCCGAAGAAGAAGGCCTCCGCCGAGGACGACGCCGAGAAGCGTCCGCCGCTCGCCGTCCTCGACATCGCCGAGCAGCTCACGCGCGGGCCGCTGGCCGGCCTGAGCGTCGAGGTGCTGCACGGGCGGATGGACCCCGCCGACAAGGACGACGTCATGCGCCGCTTCGCCGCCGGCGAGGTCAAGGTGCTGGTCGCCACCACCGTCATCGAGGTCGGGGTGAACGTCCCGAACTCCACGGTCATGGTGATCATGGACGCGGACCGGTTCGGCGTCTCCCAGCTGCACCAGCTGCGCGGACGCGTCGGCCGCGGCTCCGCACCCGGCCTGTGCCTGCTGGTCAGCGAGATGCACGAGGCCAGCCCCGCCCGCGCCCGGCTCGCCGCCGTCGCCGCCACCCTCGACGGCTTCGAACTCTCCCGCATCGACCTGGAGCAGCGCCGCGAGGGCGACGTCCTCGGCCAGGCCCAGTCCGGCGTCCGCTCCTCCCTGCGCATGCTGGCGGTCATCGAGGACGAGGAGGTGATCGCCGAGGCCCGGGAGGAGGCCACCCGCGTGGTCGCCGCCGATCCCGAGCTGGCGGGCCTGCCCGGCCTGAAGACCGCGCTGGACGCCCTGCTGGACACCGAGCGGGAGCAGTTCCTGGAGAAGGGCTGACAATGGGGGTGCCCGTTGTCCCCCGAGGATTGAAGGACCCCCAGATGACCCGCGTGATCGCCGGCAGCGCCGGCGGGCGACGGCTGGCCGTGCCCCCGGGCACCGGCACCCGGCCGACCTCGGACCGGATGCGCGAAGGCCTCTTCTCCACCTGGGAGTCGCTGCACGGCGTCGAGGGGGCCCGCGTGCTCGACCTCTACGGGGGCTCCGGCGCCGTCGGCCTGGAAGCGCTCTCCCGCGGCGCCGCCCACGCCCTGCTGGTCGAGGCCGACGCCAAGGCCGCCAAGGCGATCCGGGACAACATCAGGACGCTGGGCCTGGCCGGAGCCGAGTTCCGGGCCGGCAAGGCCGAGCAGATCGTCTCGGTCCCGGCCGGCGGGGACCCGTACGACATCGTCTTCCTGGACCCGCCCTACGCCGTGGACCATGCGGAACTCCGCGAGATCCTCCTCACACTCCGGTCCAATGGCTGGCTCACCGACGATGCGCTCGTCACCGTGGAGCGCAGCACCAGGAGCGGCGCCTTCCCGTGGCCCGAGGGCTTCGAGCCGCTCCGGTCGCGGAAGTACGGCGAGGGCACCCTTTGGTACGGTCGCGCCGCCTTCACCAGCGAAAACTCATGAACGAGGGAGTTCAGTTGCGCCGCGCCGTCTGTCCGGGGTCCTTCGATCCCATCACCAACGGACACCTCGACATCATCGGACGCGCCTCCAGGCTCTACGACGTCGTGCACGTCGCGGTGATGATCAACCAGTCGAAGCAGGGCCTGTTCACCGTCGAGGAGCGGATCGAGCTGATCCGCGAGGCGACGGCCGACTACGGGAACGTCGAGGTCGAGGCCTTCCACGGGCTGCTCGTCGACTTCTGCAAGCAGCGGGACATCCCGGCCATCGTCAAGGGCCTGCGCGCCGTCAGCGATTTCGACTACGAGCTCCAGATGGCCCAGATGAACATGGGCCTGTCGGGCGTCGAGACCCTGTTCGTGCCGACGAACCCCACCTACAGCTTCCTGTCCTCCTCCCTGGTCAAGGAGGTCGCGGCCTGGGGCGGCGACGTCGCCCACCTGCTGCCCGCGCACGTGCACGCGGCGCTGATCGAGCGCCTGGCGAACCGCTGACGCACTGACGGTGCATCAGGCGGTGTCGGGCCCCCGCCCCGTGGCCTTAAAGTCGTCCCGTCCGTCTCAGGAACCGCCCGAGGCCGAGAGAGTGCGAGCCCCCATGGACGTGCAGAAGAAGCTCGACGAGATCGTCGCGGCCGTCGGCGGCGCCCGGTCCATGCCCATGTCGGCCTCCTGTGTGATCAACCGTGCCGAGCTGCTCGCACAGCTCGAAGAGGTGCGGCGCGCCCTGCCCGGCTCGCTCGCGCAGGCGCAGGAGCTGATCGGCGGCCGGGAGCAGATGGTCGAGGAGGCCCGCCGGGAGGCGGAGCGGATCATCGAGTCGGCGCACACCCAGCGCGGTTCGCTGATCTCCGACACCGAGGTCGCCCGGCGCTCCCAGGACGAGGCGGACCGGATCCTGGCGGAGGCCCGCCGGGAGGCCGAGGAGATCCGCGCCGAGGCCGACGACTACGTCGACAGCAAGCTCGCGAACTTCGAGGTCGTGCTGACCAAGACCATCGGCTCGGTGGACCGCGGCCGCGAGAAGCTGCTGGGGCGCGGCCCGGGCCTGGACGACCAGGGCTTCCCCGACGCGGAGGCGCCCGAGCGCAGCCACGACCCGCAGACGCAGCGGCAGCAGGCCGACGCGTACGTGGACGGCAAGCTGGCGACCTTCGAGGCGGTGCTCGCCAAGACCCTGGAGGCCGTCGGCCGGGGCCGCCTGAAGCTCCTCGGCCGGGTGCCCACCGACGAGCTCGGCGCGCACATCGCCGCCCAGGACGCGGCGGGGGTGCCGCAGTCCCGCTCCGCGAGCGACGCGGACTTCCTGGCGGGTCTGGCCGAGCCGGAGCCCGTACAGGTGCCGATCCCGGCGCAGCAGCACGAGCCGGCCTACGACGCCTACGCCTACCAGCAGCCGCAGCAGCCCCAGCAGCAGGACGGGTACGCCTACCAGGGCCACCAGGACCCCTACGCGGGCTACCAGCAGCAGCCCGACCCCTACGCGGGCTACCAGCAGCAGCCGGACCCCTACGCCGCGTACCAGGACCCCCAGCAGGTCCAGCAGCAGCCCCAGCAGCCGTCGCTCGACGAGACCAGCTTCTTCGACACGAGCATGATCAACCTGGACCAGCTGCGCCAGTACGAACAGGGGCGCTAGGCCCGGATTGGGCTCAGAGCGAAGCGGCGGGTATCCTGGCTCTTCGGTCGCGCGTATGCACCGCGATCCGTGCTGCCCTTTGGTGCGGCACACATACCGCATTTTTTGATCTTCAGCGATCCGCGAAAGCAGGAACAGCCCTGAACACCCGCCTCGACCACCGCAACCCCCTCGTGTTCGACACGCACGAGCTGGGTCGGCGTCCTGGTGCCATGCAGCGGCTGTCCCGTGAGATCGCGGCTCCTGCGGACCTCGGTCTCGCAGGCGTCATCGGGGTACCGGAAGGCGCCCCGCTGAAGCTCAACCTCCGCCTGGAGTCGGTCATGGAAGGGGTGCTTGTCACAGGCACCGCCCGTGCATCGGCCACCGGGGAATGCGTAAGGTGTCTGGAGGCCGTCGAGCGAGAGCTCAAGGCGGACTTCCAGGAGATGTTCTCGTACCCTGACGCCGACGACCGGAACCGCTCCAAGGCGGAGCCGGCCGACGACGCCGAGGACGACGAGGACACGCTCTTCCTCGAGGACGGCTTGTTCGACCTCGAACCCGTGCTGCGCGACGTGGTGGTGCTCGCACTGCCGCTGCAGCCGGTGTGCCGGGAGGACTGTCTCGGACTGTGCCCCGATTGCGGGCTCAGCCTGAACGACGACCCGGAGCACCACCATGACGCCGTCGACATCCGTTGGGCGGCATTGCAGGGACTCGTCACCGATCAGGGCGATGAGAAGGACAACATGAGCGGCACTGCGTCTGACGGAGTTCAGAGCGCCGCCGAGAAGCAGGAGAAGTAGCCGTGGCTGTTCCGAAGCGGAAGATGTCGCGCAGCAACACGCGCCACCGCCGGTCGCAGTGGAAGGCTGCGGTCCCCACCCTGGTTTCGTGCGAGCGTTGCCAGGAGCCGAAGCTCCAGCACATTGCGTGCCCGAGCTGCGGCACCTACAACAAGCGCCAGGTCCTCGAGGTCTGAGCGGCTGGTGAGAGGCGCAATGTCTGAGCTGTCCAACGCTGAGAAGCAGGCAGACAGTAACAACGCGGCCTCGTCCCACACGCTTCTGGAAGGGCGGCTCGGGTATCACCTCGAGTCCGCCCTTCTGGTGCGTGCACTGACCCACCGTTCGTACGCGTACGAGAACGGCGGTCTGCCCACCAACGAGCGGCTGGAGTTCCTCGGGGACTCCGTGCTCGGCCTGGTGGTCACGGACACGCTGTACCGCACCCACCCCGACCTGCCGGAAGGCCAGCTGGCCAAACTGCGGGCCGCGGTGGTCAACTCGCGCGCACTGGCGGAGGTCGGGCGTGGCCTCGAACTCGGTCTCTTCATCCGGCTCGGCCGGGGCGAAGAGGGCACGGGTGGCCGGGACAAGGCCTCCATCCTCGCCGACACCCTTGAAGCGGTGATCGGCGCGGTCTACCTCGACCAGGGCCTCGACGCGGCCTCGGAGCTGGTCCACCGGCTCTTCGACCCGCTCATCGAGAAGTCCTCGAACCTCGGTGCCGGCCTGGACTGGAAGACCAGTCTCCAGGAGCTCACGGCTGCCGAGGGTCTCGGAGTTCCGGAATACCTGGTCACCGAGACCGGTCCGGACCACGAGAAGACGTTCACCGCTGCCGCCCGCGTCGGTGGTGTCTCGTACGGCACCGGCACCGGCCGCAGCAAGAAGGAAGCCGAGCAGCAGGCGGCGGAGTCCGCCTGGCGCGGTATCTCCGACGCAGCGAACGAGCGGATCGCGGCGGCTGCCGCGGCTTCCGCCGCCGTCGCGGTGGAGGTCCCGGCTCCGGCCGAGGCCGAGGCAGAGGGTGACGGGGCGCCGACGCCCGCCGATCCGACGCCGAGTGCCTGAGGCTTGGGCCTTCCTCGCAGTGACCCCGCCGCACGCCTGTGCGGCGGGGTTTCGCGTTCCCGTTTCGCGCCCATCACCCGGAGGAGACCGCCGTGCCCGAGCTGCCCGAAGTCGAAGTGGTGCGGCGGGGACTTGAGCGCTGGGTGGCCGGGCGCACCGTCGCCTCGGTCGAGGTGCTGCACCCCCGGGCCGTACGACGGCATCCCGGGGGCGGGGCGGACTTCGCGGCGCGGCTCGCCGGGGAGACCATCGGTGTTCCGCAGCGGCGCGGCAAGTACCTCTGGCTGCCCCTGCGGGGCCGGGACCTGTCCGTGCTCGGGCACCTGGGGATGAGCGGGCAGCTGCTCGTGCAGCCCGAGGACGCGCCGGACGAGAAGCACCTGCGGATCCGGGTGCGTTTCACCGATTCCGACAGCGGCTCCGCCGCGGGCGCCGCCGGGACCGAGCTGCGCTTCGTGGACCAGCGGACCTTCGGCGGGCTGTCGCTGCACGAGGTCGCCGCCGACAGCACCGACGGGCTGCCCGACGTCATCGCGCACATCGCCCGGGACCCGCTGGACCCGCTGTTCGACGAGGCCGCCTACCACCTGGCGCTGCGGGCCAAGCGGAGCACGGTCAAGCGGGCGCTGCTGGACCAGTCGCTGATCAGCGGGGTTGGCAACATCTACGCGGACGAGGCGCTCTGGCGCGCCAAGCTGCACTACGAGCGCCCCACCGCCACCCTCACGCGCCCCCGGAGCGCGGAACTCCTCGGCCATGTCCGCGACGTCATGAACGCCGCCCTGGCCGTGGGCGGTACGAGCTTCGACAGCCTCTACGTGAACGTGAACGGGGAGTCCGGGTACTTCGACCGCTCGCTCGACGCCTACGGGCGCGAGGACGAGCCGTGCCGGCGCTGCGGTACCCCGATGCGGCGCCGGCCCTGGATGAACAGGTCCAGCTACTTCTGCCCGCGCTGTCAGCGGCCGCCGCGCGCGGCGTCGTAGGACTCCCGGGCGCCCAGCACCTGCGGCATGCTCCCCTCCAGGAAGTGGATGAGCGCGAGCAGCCGGTCGGCGACCTCGATACCGAGCGGGGTCAGTTCGTAGTCCACGCGCGGCGGGTTGGTCGGCTGCGCCTCGCGGTTGACGATGCCGTCGCGCTCCAGCGCGTGCAGGGTCTGGGAAAGCATCTTCTCGCTCACGCCGTCGACGCGACGGCGCAGTTCGTTGAACCTGCACGGGCCGTCGCGCAGGGCGCCGACGGTGAGGCTGCCCCAGCGACCCGTCACGTGCTCAAGGGTCTCGCGGGACGGGCAGGCGCGTCCGAAGACGTCGAACGGTAGTTCGACACTGGCGGCTTCGCTACAGGCTGGGGTCTCCATGGGATACAGCGTACCTCTGCGCAGCGCTAACTGGCGGGTTGCGCTTTCCAAAAGTTAGTGCTTTTCTTTCCTCATCACCAAGCAGTGTTCTTGAGGGAGAGATCAGCCTTGTCCGGTATCACGCACACCCCCGTCGTCTCGATCGCCTACCACTCCGGCTACGGCCACACCGCCGTCGTCGCCGAGGCCGTCCGGGCCGGTGCCGCCGAGGCCGGGGCCACGGTCCACCTGATCAAGGTCGACGAGATCGACGACGCGCAGTGGGAGCTCCTCGACGCGTCCGACGCGATCGTCTTCGGCTCCCCGACCTACATGGGCACCGCCTCGGGCGCCTTCCACGTGTTCGCCGAGGCCACCTCGAAGCGGTGGTTCGGCGACGTGTGGCAGGACAAGATCGCCGCGGGCTTCACGAACTCCGGGTCCAAGAGCGGCGACAAGGGCCACACGCTGGGCTACTTCCAGACGCTGGCCGCGCAGCACGGCATGAGCTGGGTCAACCTGGGTCTCAAGCCGGGCTGGAACTCCAGCAGCGGGTCCGAGTACGACCTCAACCGCCTCGGCTTCTTCGACGGCGCCGCGGCCCAGAGCAACTCCGACGAGGGCGCGGAAGCGGTCCACAAGGCCGACATCGCCACCGCCGAGCACCTCGGCCGCCGCGTCGCCGAGCACACCCGCGTCGTCATCGCGGGCCGCGCGGCCCTGGCGGTCTGAGCAGCCTAGAAACCGAAGTCCTGGGTCCACCACGGGCCGCCGGCGGCGAAGTGGGCGCCGACGCCCAGCGTGCGGAACTCGCAGTTGAGGATGTTCGCCTTGTGGCCCGGGCTGTCCATCCAGGCCTTCATCACGGCATCGGCGTCGCCTTGGCCGCGGGCTATGTTCTCGCCGCCGAGGCCCGAGAGGCCGGCCTTGGTGGCCCGGTCCCACGGGGTGTTGCCGTCGGGGTCGGTGTGGTCGAAGAAGCCCCGGGCCGCCATGTCCTTGCTGAAGGCCCCGGCCAGCGCCGCGAGCGGCGGGTTCGCCCGTACCGGACCGCATCCGGCCTGGGCGCGGACCTGGTTCACCAGGGCCACGACGGCGGCCTCCTCCGCGGAGTGGCCGTCCCCGGCCACCGGCGGCTCGGCCGGCTTGGACGGCTTCGGGGCCGCCGGCTTCGACGGGGCGGGGGTCGCGCTCTTCTCCGGCTCCGGCTCCTTCGTGGAGGGCGAGGGGCTCGGAGTCGCCGACGGGGTGGGCGAGGCCGAGGGCGAGGGGGAGGCCGACGGGGACGGGGAGCCCGCGGCGGTGTCCGGGGCGTTCGACGCGCGGCCGGAGAGGTTGGCCAGTCCGCCCTGCTGCTCCACCGAGCTGCCCGGGCTCGGCGAGGCCTTGTCGCCGGCCCCGGCTTCCGTCTTCGTGTCGGAGCCCGCGCCCGCGACGCCGACGTACGGGAAGGACGCGCCGACCGGCACGATGCCGGCGGTGACGGCCGCGGTGCCGAGGACCACGGCCACGGAGACGCCGAGCAGGCCGGTGCGCACGGCGGTGCGGCGCTTTCCGCGGCCGGGCGCGGCGTGGAGTCGGTGGCGTCCCATCGCGGCGTGCCTTCCTAGCAGGGGTTAAGATCAAGATCGATCTCTACTCACCCGAAAGGGTGAGGTCATTGCTGCGCGACTGTACGCCATGGGGCCAGGGGGGCGATGTGCCTCAAAATCGTTTGCCCGGTTAGCGTTCACGCATGAACGAAGACGTGCGGCTGACCGCATGGGTGCGCGGTCGTGTACAGGGAGTGGGCTTCCGCTGGTTCACCAGGGCCAATGCCCTGGAGATCGGTGGCCTCGATGGCTTCGCGCTCAACCTCGACGACGGCCGAGTACAGGTGGTCGCCGAAGGTCAACGTGAGAATTGCCACCGGCTGCTCGACTGGCTGCGCTCCGCCGACACGCCCGGGAGGGTGGACGGGGTGACAGAGATCTGGGGTACACCGCGCGGTGGCTACGACGGGTTCGCGATCCGGTGACCGATCGACTGATCATGTACTGAACAGATCTCCCGATGGTGCGCACATGGTCGGAACTGCGCATTCATCGCCGACGCGTTGCCGACTCGAGCGATCCGTGGAAGGCTCGGAGACGAGGATGATCTCCACGCCCCTTGCGGGGGCCGGGATGCCCGCCGATACGGGGCGTGATCGTGTTGACCGTCAAACTTTTTGGTGAGACGCTGGAAGCCCCGCGCACCTGAGCTGTTTGGCAGTGTTGGCAGTATGCAGTGTTAGCCAAAGAACGTGTGCAGTGACTGACAGTCGCTGTCGGACATCCGCGGGTGCGATTCCCTCACGACCCACACCGCTTCGGTCGGTCACTCAGTGTGGAGGACCATCCATCATGGCAAAGGCGCTTCTCGGTTACGTCGGCGGTTCCGACCCGCGACTCCTCGCCGAGATGCGACGGCTTCAGCAGCGCGTCCAGGACCTCGAGTCCGAGCTCGTACGGATTCAGTCCGAAAACGACGCGCTGAACGCGGCCGCCGCTCAGCACGGAGACTCGCTGCTGGACAGCATCGACATCGACGTACCCCAGGCGGAGCCTGCGCTCACCTGATCCGCGCTCATTCGTCGCACGACTCCAGCCCAGCATGATCTGCAAGGGACGCTTCGGCGTCCCTTCTTTCTTTCCGCGGGCGCGCGGTGCCCCGCACCTTCATGGGTGAAACCGAACGCGGGAGGTAGAGTCCGGCGGCGTGCACCTCAAGTCCCTGACCCTGCGTGGCTTCAAGTCCTTTGCTTCTGCCACCACCCTGCGCTTCGAGCCCGGGATCACCTGTGTCGTGGGCCCGAACGGCTCGGGCAAGTCCAACGTGGTCGACGCGCTCTCCTGGGTCATGGGCGAACAGGGCGCCAAATCCCTGCGCGGCGGGAAGATGGAAGACGTCATCTTCGCGGGCACCACGGGGCGTCCGCCGCTCGGGCGGGCCGAAGTCTCCCTCACGATCGACAACTCCGACGGCGCGCTGCCCATCGACTACGCCGAAGTCACCATCACCCGCATCATGTTCCGCGGCGGCAGCAGCGAGTACCAGATCAACGGCGACACCTGCCGGCTGCTGGACATCCAGGAACTGCTGTCCGATTCCGGGATCGGCCGCGAGATGCACGTCATCGTCGGCCAGGGCCAGCTGGACTCCGTACTGCACGCCGACCCGATGGGCCGCCGGGCCTTCATCGAGGAGGCCGCCGGCGTACTGAAGCACCGCAAGCGGAAAGAGAAGGCGCTGCGGAAGCTCGACGCGATGCAGGCCAACCTCGCACGCGTCCAGGACCTCAACGACGAACTGCGGCGTCAGCTCAAGCCCCTGGGACGGCAGGCCGCCGTCGCCCGCCGGGCCGCCGTGATCCAGGCCGACCTGCGCGACGCGCGGCTGCGGCTGCTCGCCGACGACCTCGTGGTGCTCAAGCGCGCCCTCGATGCCGAGGTCGCGGACGAGGCGGCCCTCAAGGAGCGCAAGGACACGGCCGAGGCGCTCCTCGCGGGCGCCGTACGGCGGGAGTCCGAACTGGAGCAGGCCGTACGGGAACTCGCGCCGCGGCTCCAGCGTGCGCAGCAGACCTGGTACGAGCTGTCGCAACTGGCGGAGCGGGTACGGGGGACCGCCTCCCTGGCGGACGCGCGCGTCAAGAGCGCGACGGCTCCGGTGGAGGACGAGCGGCGCGGCGCCGATGCGCGGGACCCCGAACGCATGGAGAAGGAGGCCGCGCGGATCCGCGAGCAGGAGGCGGAGCTGACGGCCGCGATGGAGGCGGCCTCGCGCGCGCTGGAGGACACGGTCGAGCACCGGGCCGAGCTGGAACGGTCGCTGGCCGAGGAGGAGCGGCGGCTGCGCGACGCGGCGCGGGCCGTCGCCGACCGGCGCGAGGGCCTGGCCCGGCTGACGGGACGCCTCGGGGCGGCCCGCTCCCGGGCGGGGGCCGCGCAGGCGGAGATCGACCGGCTGGTGTCGGCCCGGGACGGGGCCCAGGCCCGGGCGGCCGCCGCGCAGGCGGAGTACGAGGCGCTGGAGCAGGAGGTCGGCGGGCTGGAGGACCCGGCGGCGGACACCGGCCACGAGGCCGCGCGGGCGGAGCTGGCGGCGGCGGAAGCCGGGCTGTCCGCCGCGCGGGACGCCCTGGCCGCGGCCGAGCGGTCGCGGGCGGCGGTGTCGGCCCGGCGCGACGCGCTGGCGCTGGGGCTGCGCCGCAAGGACGGTACGGGCGCGCTGCTGGCGGCCCGGGAACGGCTGGCGGGGCTGCTGGGCCCGGCGGCGGAACGTCTCTGCGTCACCCAGGGGTACGAGGTCCCGGTCGCGGCGGCCCTGGGTGCGGCGGCCGATGCGCTGGCGGTGTCCTCCCCGGCCTCGGCGGCCGCGGCGATCCGGCACCTCCGCGACGCGGACGCCGGGCGCGCCACGTTCCTGATCACCCCGCCGCCGCCCTTCCCGGGCCAGGGCCAGGGACACGCCCCCGAGCCGGCCCCCGCGGTTCCCGGGCAGGCGGCGGCCGCGGTCTCGGCTCCGGCTGCGGCCTCGGTTTCGGCTGAAGGCGCGGCAGCGGCTCCGGCCGGGGGAGTTCCCCACCCCGCCGCTTCCCCGGACCGGGCCCAGGCACGCGGTCCGCTGCCGAGCCCCGCCGGCGCACCCGCCGCCGAAGCCGTCACCGGCGTGCCCGCGGCCGCGCTGGTCGCAGGCGACGCCGAGGCGCAGCGGGCCGTCGCATGGGTGCTGCGGGACTACGTGGTGGTCGGGACCCTCGAAGAGGCGGAGGCCCTCGTCGCGCAGCGCCCCGACGCGGTGGCCGTGACCGTGGAGGGGGACGTACTCGGGGCGCACCTCGCGCACGGCGGCTCCGCGGGGGTGCCCAGCCTGATCGAGGTGCAGGCCGCCGTCGACGAGGCGGCCGCGGAGCTGGCCCGGCTCGACGGGCAGTGCCTGGAGCTGGCCGGGGCGAAGCAGTCCGCCGAGGCCCGGCGGGCGCAGTGCGCAGCCCTCGTGGAGGAGCTCGGCGAGCGCCGCCGCGCCGCCGAGCAGGCCCGCGCCGGGGTGGCCCAGCAGCTCGGCCGCCTCGGCGGGCAGGCGAAGGGGGCCGCGGGGGAGGCCGAGCGGTGCGCCGCGGCCGCGGCCAAGGCGCAGGACGCGCTGGAGCAGGCGCTGGCCGACGTGGAGGAGTGCGCGGAGCGGCTCGCGGTGGCGCAGGAGATGCCGGTGGAGGAGGAGCCGGACACCTCCCGGCGGGACCGCCTCGCGGCCGACGGCGCCAACGCGCGGCAGACCGAGATGGAGGCGCGGCTCCAGCTCAGGACCCACGAGGAGCGGGTCAAGGGGCTGGCCGGACGCGCCGATTCGCTGGACCGCGGCGCCCGCGCGGAGCGGGAGGCCCGCGCCCGCGCCGAGCGGCGCCGGGAACGGCTGCGGCACGAGGCGCAGGTGGCCCGGGCCGTGGCGGACGGCGCCCGGCAACTGCTCGCGCACGTGGAGGTGTCCCTGGGCCGGGCCGAGCAGGAGCGGGCCGCCGCCGAGTACGCCAAGGGGCTGAGCGAGCGCGAACTCGGCGAGGCCCGCAACCGCGGTCGCGACCTCAAGGGCGAGCTCGACAAGCTCACCGACTCCGTGCACCGGGGCGAGGTGCTCGGCGCCGAGAAGCGGCTGCGCATCGAGCAGGTGGAGGGCCGCGCGCTGGAGGAGTTCGGGATCGAGGCGGCCGGGCTCGTGGCCGAGTACGGACCCGACCAGCCGGTACCGCCCTCCCTGCCCGCCGAGGGCGAGGAGCTGCCCGAGGATCCGGAGCACCCGCGCAACCGGCCGGGACCGTTCGTACGGGAGAAGCAGGAGAAGCGGCTCCGGGCCGCCGAGCGCGCGTACCAGCAGCTCGGCAAGGTCAACCCGCTCGCGCTGGAGGAGTTCGCCGCCCTGGAGGAGCGCCACCAGTTCCTCAGCGAGCAGTTGGACGACCTGCGCAAGACGCGGGCCGACCTCCTTCAGGTCGTGAAGGAGGTCGACGAGCGCGTCGAGCAGGTCTTCACGGAGGCGTACCGGGACACGGCCCGGGAGTTCGAGGGGGTCTTCTCGCGGCTGTTCCCCGGCGGCGAGGGCCGGCTGATCCTGACCGATCCCGGCAACATGCTGACCACCGGCGTCGACGTCGAGGCCCGCCCGCCCGGCAAGAAGGTCAAGCGGCTGTCGCTGCTCTCCGGCGGCGAGCGCTCGCTGACGGCCGTGGCGCTGCTGGTCTCCATCTTCAAGGCCCGGCCCAGTCCGTTCTACGTGATGGACGAGGTCGAGGCCGCGCTCGACGACACCAACCTGCAGCGCCTGATCCGGATCATGGAGGAGCTCCAGGAGAGCTCGCAGCTGATCGTGATCACGCACCAGAAGCGGACGATGGAGGTCGCCGACGCGCTGTACGGCGTCTCCATGCAGGGCGACGGCGTCTCGAAGGTCATCAGTCAGCGGCTGCGCTGAGACGCATTACTTCAAGAAGTGAACTCAACTTCAACGGTTCCTGCCTAACGTGAACTTCGCGCCAAGTATTGACTTCATAAAATGAACACATAGGCTCGCTTCGCTGTCTCCCGCCTTCGGGTGGTGCCCGATCTTGAACTGTGCGCCACTGGTAGGACGGACAAAACCCCCCACGGAGCACACCTTGACCAGCAGCAGCACAGCGAGCGCCCCCGCGGCCGGCGGCGGCCGGTCGGCCCAGCCGGACCACCTCGGGCACGTCATCTTCATCACCGCGGCCGCGGCCATGGGCGGATTCCTCTTCGGCTACGACAGCTCCGTCATCAACGGCGCCGTCGTCGCGATCCGGGACCGCTTCGACATCGGCCCCGCGCCCCTCGCCCAGGTGATCGCCGCCGCGCTGATCGGCTGTGCGCTCGGCGCCGCCACCGCGGGCCGCATCGCCGACCGGATCGGCCGCATCCGGTGCATGCAGATCGCCGCCGTCCTCTTCACGGCGAGCGCCATCGGCTCGGCCCTGCCCTTCGCCCTCTGGGACCTCGCCATGTGGCGCGTGATCGGCGGCTTCGGCATCGGCATGGCCTCCGTCATCGGCCCGGCCTACATCGCCGAGGTGTCCCCGCCCGCCTACCGCGGCAGGCTCGCCTCGTTCCAGCAGGCGGCGATCGTCATCGGCATCGCCATCTCCCAGCTCGTCAACTGGGGGATCCTGAACCTCGCGGACGGGGACCAGCGCGGCGAGATCGGCGGTCTGGAGGCCTGGCAGTGGATGCTCGGCGTCATGGTCGTCCCGGCCGTGCTCTACGGCCTGATGTCCTTCGTCATCCCGGAGTCGCCGCGCTTCCTGATCTCCGTCGGCCGGACCGCCGAGGCCAGGAAGGTGCTCAGCGAGGTCGAGGGCTCGCACGTGGACCTCGACGGGCGCGTCGCCGAGATCGAGCACGCCATGCGCTCCGAGCACAAGTCCACCTTCAAGGACCTGCTCGGCGGGCGCTTCGGCTTCCTGCCCATCGTCTGGATCGGCATCGGCCTGTCGGTGTTCCAGCAGCTCGTCGGCATCAACGTGATCTTCTACTACAGCTCCTCGCTGTGGCAGTCCGTCGGCATCGACCCGAGCGCCTCGTTCCTCTACTCCTTCGAGACCTCGGTCGTGAACATCATCGGCACGGTGATCGCGATGATCTTCGTGGACCGGATCGGCCGCAAGCCGCTGGCCCTCATCGGCTCGGTCGGCATGGCGATCTCGCTGGGGCTCGCCGCCTGGGCGTTCTCCTACAAGTCCGGGGCCGGTGACGACATCGCCCTGCCGCACGCCCAGGGCATCGTGGCCCTGGTCGCCGCCAACTGCTTCGTGCTCTTCTTCGCCCTGTCCTGGGGCGTGGTTGTCTGGGTGCTGCTCGGCGAGATGTTCCCGGGCCGCATCCGCGCCGCGGCCCTCGGCGTCGCCGCGGCCGCGCAGTGGATCGCCAACTGGGTCATCACCGTGTCCTTCCCGACCCTGTCGGACTGGGACCTGTCCGGCGCGTACGTCATCTACACGGTCTTCGCCGTGCTCTCGATCCCCTTCATCCTCAAGTGGGTGCCGGAGACCAAGGGCAAGGCGCTGGAGGAGATGGGGTAACCATCCCCGCCAACACCCCCTCTCCTCGATACTGCCCCGGCTCAGTCCTTGAGCCGGGGCAGTACCTGTTCGCACAGCAGGTGCAGGCTCCGCCAGCCCTCGTCCACCGGCATTCCGCCGCACAGCGGGTGCAGGACCAGGTTCCCCGCCTCGCCGGCGCCGCGGGCGTACGCGACCGCCTCGTCCGGGGTGAGGATGCGGTACACGCCCTCCGCGCGCAGCTCCGCCACCGAGCGCGCGGCCGACCGTACGGCGCTGCGGATGTCCTTGGACTGCCAGGACGCGTACATGCCCGCCTCGTGCAGGAAGCGCTCGCCGTGCTCGGCCCAGGTCCGGTCCGGGTCCTCGGAGATGTGCAGCAGCGGGGTCTCGGCCGCCGGCATCATGCAGAAGCCCTCGGTGCCGTACTCCGCGAGCTTCGCGTTGTAGTACGCCTCCAGCTCCGGCAGGTGCGCGCTCGGGAAGAACGGCAGCCCCAGCCGGGCCGCGCGCCGGGCCGCCGCCTCGGAGCTGCCGCCGACCAGCAGCAGCGGGTGCGGCCGGGTGAAGGGCCGCGGGGTGACCCGCACCGTACGGCCGCGGAACTCGAACGGCTCGCCCGTCCACGCCTTCAGCAGGGTCTCCAGCAGCTCGTCCTGGAGCCGGCCGCGCCGGCCCCACTCGACGCCGTGCTGCTCGTACTCCTCGGGCCGGTAGCCGATGCCCGCGACCGTGACGAGGCGGCCGCCGCTCAGCAGGTCGAGCACGGCGACGTCCTCGGCGACCTTCAGGGGGTCGTACAGCGGGCCGATGATCGCCGAGACGGTGACCGCGATCCGGCGGGTGGCGCCGAAGACCGCGCCGGCGAAGGCGAAGGGCGAGGGCAGCCAGTTGTTGTCGGTGCCGTGGTGCTCTTCGGTCTGGATGGTGTCGATCCCGCGGTCGTCCGCGTACGCGGCCATCTCCAGGGCCGCCTTGTACCGGGCGGCGAGGGTCTCGGGGGTGCCGTTGGGGTCGACGAGATTGAACCGGGCCACGGTGATGGGCATGGAGGAGTCCCCCTTCGCCTGGTGTGGGTGGGCGGGCGAGGGGGGACGTTAGCTGACGTAGCGTCAGTTGGACAGGGATCCGGCGAGCTCGGGCTCCTCGGCCGGCGCCGGCGCGGCCGTCCGCGGCAGGACGGCGTACAGCGCCGCCGAGGTGACGATCCCGGCCGCCCAGCCCAGGCCGTTCTGCCCGATCCAGGTGCTGGCGAGCGGCCCGCTGAACCAGTCCACCTTCGTGAACATCGTGCCCACCACCAGGGCCAGGCCCCAGGCGGTCATGGCCTGCCAGGCGAAGCCGCCCTTGTACCAGTAGGCGCTGGTCCGCGTGGTGTCCAGCAGCGCGGGGCCGTCGTAGGAGGTACGGCGCAGCATGTCCACGCCGAAGACCCCGATCCAGGCGGAGAAGGCCACGGCCAGCAGGGTGAGGAAGGAGATGAACGAGCCGAAGAAGCTGGTGGCGACCACCATCAGCAGGAACCCGAAGACCAGGCTGATGACGGCGTTGACGCTGACCGCCGCGGCGCGCGGGACCTTGATGCCGAGGGTCTGCGCGGTGAAACCGGCCGAGTACATGGACATCGAGTTGATGAGCAGCATGCCGACGAGCGCGATCAGCAGGTACGGCACCGCGATCCAGGTCGGCAGCAGCTCGCCGATGAAGGAGACCGGGTCCTGAGCGCTGGCGAGGTCGGGCGTCCCGACGGCCATGACCGCGCCCATCAGGACCATGGGAAGGACCACGATGCCCGCGCCGCCGATGGTGGCGGCGACCATCCCCTTCGAGGAGGCGGTGCGCGGCAGGTAGCGGGTGAAGTCGGGGCCGGACGGGACCCAGCTGATGCCGCCCGCGGCGATGGTGCCGATGCCCGCGATCATCATCGCGGTGGAGCCGGCGGGCTTGTCGAAGACGGCGGACCAGTCGGTCTCGGCGATCAGGTAGCCCAGCACGAGCACGCTGAAGGCGCCGAAGAGGTACGTCGACCACTTGGAGCAGACGCGCAGGGCGTTGATGCCGAGACCCGACACCAGGAAGGTGCAGCCGACGAAGAACAGCAGGGTGACGACGATCAGGGCGGTGTTCTTCCTGATCCCGAAGACCAGGTCCAGGACCGTCAGGACGGCGTAGGCGCCGCTGACCGCGTTGATGGTCTCCCAGCCCCACCGGGCGACCCAGATCAGGGCGCCGGGGAAGAGGTTGCCGCGCTGGCCGAAGACGGCCCGGGAGAGCGCCATGCCGGGGGATCCGCCGCGCTTGCCGGCGATGGAGATCAGGCCGACGATCCCGTACGAGACGACGGGCGCAGCGATCGCGACGACGAGCACCTGCCAGATGTTCAGCTTGTTGAAGATGACCAGGCCGGCGCCCATGGTCAGCAGCAGCACGCTGATGTTGGCCGCGACCCAGGTCGGAACGAGCTCGCGCACCCGGCCGTGGCGCTCGCCGTCCGGGACGGGCTCCAGGCCACGGGTCTCGACTGCGGTCTCTATCGCGCCGTCGGCGGGCTCGGCAGGCATGCGGTACTCCGTGGGGACGTGGAGGCAGGAAGTCGACCATCATCGTAGATTTGCCGCTAAAACCACAAACAGAGTCTTAGTGCCCGGTGTGGACGTCCAAGGTCCGGGCTTCGGGGCCGCCGTGGCCGATACTGGGGTGGTTATGGAAATCCTCATCCTTGCTGTAGTCATCGCCCTGGTCGCGGTCGGCGCGATCAGCGGGCTCGTGGTCAGCAGCCGCAAGAAGAAGCAGCTGCCGCCCACGGCGCCGTCGAGCACGCCGACCATCACTGCCCCGCCCGCAGAACCGCAGGTGGGGGAGGACGCCGCACCGACGGCGGAAGAGCCGCGCCGAACGATCGAGGAGGTGTCCCTCCCCGAGGCGCAGGCCGAGGCCCCCGTCGAGGCTCCGGTCGCCGAGCCCGAGGCTCCGGCCGCACCCGAGATCGAGGTGCCCGAGCCCACCGCCGGCCGCCTGGTCCGGCTGCGCGCCCGCCTCGCCCGGTCGCAGAACTCGCTCGGCAAGGGGCTGCTCACGCTGCTCTCCCGCGAGCACCTCGACGAGGACACCTGGGAGGAGATCGAGGAGACCCTCCTCATCGCCGACGTCGGTGTCGCCCCGACCCAGGAACTGGTCGACCGGCTCCGCGAGCGGGTCAAGGTGCTCGGCACCCGCACCCCCGCCGACCTGCGCACGCTCCTGAAGGAGGAGCTGCTGACCCTGCTCGGCACGGACTTCGACCGCGCGGTGAAGACCGAGAGCGGCGTCGAGACCCCCGCCGTCGTGATGGTCGTCGGCGTCAACGGCACCGGCAAGACCACCACCACCGGCAAGCTCGCCCGCGTGCTCGTCGCCGACGGCCGCAGCGTCGTGCTCGGCGCCGCCGACACCTTCCGCGCCGCCGCCGCCGACCAGCTGCAGACCTGGGGCGACCGGGTCGGCGCCCGTACCGTACGCGGCCCCGAGGGCGGCGACCCCGCCTCGATCGCCTACGACGCGGTCAAGGAGGGCATCGCCGAGGGCGCCGACGTGGTGCTCATCGACACGGCCGGCCGCCTGCACACCAAGACCGGCCTCATGGACGAGCTCGGCAAGGTCAAGCGCGTCGTGGAGAAGCACGGCCCGCTGGACGAGGTCCTGCTGGTCCTGGACGCCACCACCGGGCAGAACGGCCTGACCCAGGCCCGCGTCTTCGCCGAGGTCGTGGACATCACCGGCATCGTGCTGACCAAGCTCGACGGCACGGCCAAGGGCGGCATCGTCGTCGCGGTCCAGCGCGAGCTGGGCGTCCCGGTCAAGCTCGTCGGCCTGGGCGAGGGCGCGGACGACCTGGCCCCCTTCGAGCCGGAGGCGTTCGTCGACGCGCTGATCGGCGACTGACCGCAGGATCCGCTACGCCGACCAGTGCCCCCGCGGTCCCACGGACCCGGGGGCACCGGCATGTCCGGAGCCGGAGCCGGAGCCGGAGCCGGATCCGGCCCGGGCTACGCGCCGCGCAAGCGGTGGCACAGGTAGGCGAGGGTGCCCAGCAGCAGCCGGGCCTGCGGGGGATCCCCGGCGCAGTCCAGCGCCGGCGGCCGCAGCCAGCTCGCCGGGCCGAGCCCCGCGAAGTCGGACGGCGGGGCGGTGACGAAGGACCCCTGGCCCAGCGCCCGCAGATCGAGGTCCGCGTCGTCCCAGCCCATCCGGTACAGCAGCTGCGGCAGCCCGGCCGCCGCGCCCGGGGCCACGAAGAACTGCGCCCGGCCGTCCGGGGTCGCGGTGACGGGCCCGAGCGGCAGCCCCATCCGCTCCAGCCGGACCAGGGCCCGGCGCCCGGCCTCCTCGGAGACCTCGATGACGTCGAAGGCGCTGCCGACGGGGAGCAGGACCGCCGCTCCCGGGTACTCGCCCCAGGCCTCGGCGACCTCGTCGAGGGTGGCGCCGGCCGGGACCGTCGGCGCGAGGGCCAGCGGATGCGCTCCCGGCGCACTGCAACTCGTATGACCGCAGGAGCAGTCCCGGGCGGGCGCCGCGGCCCGGGCGCCGGGGACCACGTCCCAGCCCCACAGTCCGGTGTACTCCGCCACCGCCGTGCACTCCGACATCCGGCCGCGGCGCCGAGCGCCGGTGCGGAACTCCTTGGTACTGCGGCTGCCGCCGATCGTGAAGCCCATGCCCATGCCCCCTCCAACGGGTCGGACGCGCCGGTGGTTACGACGCCGGCGGGACGGGATCGGGACGGGACGCGGGATCGGCTGCGATCTTGTCGCCCGGCGCACTCCTCGCCGCGCGCGCCCCGAGCGCACTCCCGTCCAACCATTCCGTTTCGCCTTCGTGTCAAGTGAATCGCGCCTGGCGGGTGGCGAGTTCATTCGAAGGGGTGGCGAATGGTGGCGATTGTGGAATCGGCCTCGCCGAAGGGGTGATCGTAGGATTACTTTCGGTACGCGAAGCTCGAAGGCAGACTCGTCCGTGGGTATGCCGGAGGCAAGTTGTGGAGGACCTGTGAAGGTCCGGGGCGGCGCTCGCCGCCCCCGCCAGGGTTTCGGGTGAAGAGGCTGACGGATGGGGGCGTTCCAGTGAGCGGCAGCGGCGCAAGCGGAACGAGCGCGGAGTACGGGATGCCGTCCGTACCGGAAGCACCGCCCGAGGCCGGCCGCAACGAACAGCTGACGTCGTGGTTCGTCCGCAGCGGCTGGTCCAAGGGCGAGCTCGCCCGCCAGGTCAACCGCCGGGCCCGCCAGATGGGCGCCCACCACATCAGCACCGACACCTCCCGGGTGCGCCGCTGGCTCGACGGCGAACAGCCCCGCGAGCCCGTCCCGCGGATCCTGTCCGAGCTGTTCTCCGAACGCTTCGGCTCCGTCGTCGCCATCGAACAGCTCGGACTGCGCACCGCGCACCAGACCCCCTCCGTCTCCGGCGTCGACCTGCCCTGGGCCGGCCCGCAGACCGTCGAGCTGCTCAGCGAGTTCTCCCGCAGCGACCTGATGCTCGCCCGCCGCGGCTTCCTCGGGACCTCGCTCGCCCTCTCCGCCGGCCCCGCCCTCATCGAGCCCATGCAGCGCTGGCTCGTCCCCGCCCCGGCCGCCGACCCGGGACCGCGCGAGGCGGGGCCGGCGGGCGCCCTCGGGGGCCACCGGCCGCCCAGACTCTCCGAACCGGAGCTGGACCTCCTCGAAGCGACCACCGTGATGTTCCGGCAGTGGGACGCGCAGTGCGGCGGCGGCCTGCGCCGCAAGGCCGTCGTAGGGCAGCTCCACGAGGTCACCGACCTGCTCCAGGAGAACCACCCGGCCCCCGTCATGAAGCGGCTCTTCAAGGTCGCCGCGGAACTCGCCGAACTGGCCGGCTGGATGAGCTACGACATCGGCCTGCACCCCACCGCGCAGAAGTACTTCGTCCTCGCGCTGCACGCCGCGAAGGAGGGCGGCGACAAGCCGCTCGGCTCGTACATCCTCTCCGGCATGAGCCGCCAGATGATCCACCTCGGCCGCCCCGAGGACGCCCTGGAACTCATCCACCTCGCCCAGTACGGCAGCCGCGACTGCGCCGGACCCCGCACCCAGGCCATGCTGTATGCGATGGAGGCCCGCGCCTACGCCAACATGGGCCAGCCCAGCCGCTGCAAGCGGGCCGTGCGGATGGCCGAGGACACCTTCGGCGACGTGGGCCTCGGCGGCGAGCCCGAGCCCGACTGGATCCGCTTCTTCTCCGAGGCCGAGCTCAACGGCGAGAACTCCCACTCCTACCGGGATCTGGCCTACGTCGCCGGGCGCAGCCCCATGTACGCCTCCCTCGCCGAGCCCGTCATGGAGCGGGCCGTCCAGCTCTTCGAGAAGGACGAGGAGCACCAGCGCTCCTACGCCCTCAACCTCATCGGCATGGCCACCGTCCACCTGCTCCAGCGCGAGCCCGAGCAGGCCACCGTGCTCGTCGGCCGCGCCCTCGACGTGGCGGGAAAGGTACGGTCCGAACGGGTCAACACCCGGCTGCGCAAGACCGTCGACACCGCCGCACGTGAGTACGGCGACGTGGCCGACGTGGTCCGGCTGACCGACCACCTCGCCTCCCGGCTGCCCGAAGCCGCGGAGGCCGTCTGACGGCCACGCGGCCGCCCCCCAAGGCCCCGGCCGCGGCAGTCACCCCGTGAAGCCCGATCAGGCTCCCCCAGCCAGGTCATCCGGGTACCGCCGCGGCCGGGCCGCTTTCTGCGCCTAAACCGGCGCCGCTCTCGCGGACGTGGTCGCTCGCCGCGGTGCTTCCTCAATTGATGGTTGCGGTGTTCATCACCCCGTAACACCCCGAAAGCCTTCGTCATCGGTGCGAAACATCCAGCGGCAACGCCGGAAACCGGCCTGCGCGAATCTCAGGGCCAATAACCGGCCAGTTCCAAACGCCGCCGCTCAGGTTTTCACGATCGCCCGCACGCGAACGTACCGACGACGAGGAGACGCCGATGGCATCAGCCATCACGACCCTCGCTGCAGACGCCCCGACGCTGTCTGCCGCGAACACCGGGTTCATGCTCATCTGCTCCGCCCTGGTCATGCTGATGACCCCGGGCCTCGCCTTCTTCTACGGAGGCATGGTCCGCGTCAAGAGCAGCCTCAACATGCTCATGATGAGCTTCATCAGCCTCGGGATCGTCACGATCCTCTGGGTCCTCTACGGCTTCAGCCTCGCCTTCGGCACCGACTCCGGCTCCCTCATCGGCTGGTCCTCCGACTACGTGGGCCTCAGCGGGATCGGCATCACCGAGCTCTGGGACGGCTACACCATCCCGGTCTACGTCTTCGCCGTCTTCCAGCTGATGTTCGCGATCATCACCCCCGCCCTGATAAGCGGTGCACTGGCCGACCGCGTGAAGTTCAGCGCGTGGGCCCTGTTCATCACCCTCTGGGTCACCGTCGTCTACTTCCCCGTCGCCCACTGGGTCTGGGGCGCCGGCGGCTGGCTCTTCGAGCTCGGCGTCATCGACTTCGCCGGCGGTACCGCCGTCCACATCAACGCGGGCGCCGCAGCCCTCGGCGTGATCCTCGTCATCGGCAAGCGCGTCGGCTTCAAGAAGGACCCGATGCGCCCGCACAGCCTCCCGCTCGTGATGCTCGGCGCCGGTCTGCTGTGGTTCGGCTGGTTCGGCTTCAACGCCGGCTCCTGGCTCGGCAACGACGACGGCGTCGGCGCGGTCATGTTCGTCAACACCCAGGTCGCCACCGCCGCCGCCATGCTCGCCTGGCTCGGCTACGAGAAGCTGCGCCACGGCTCCTTCACCACCCTCGGCGCCGCCTCCGGCGCGGTCGCGGGCCTCGTCGCCATCACCCCCTCCGGCGGCTCCTGCTCCCCGCTCGGCGCGATCGCCATCGGCGCCATCGCCGGTGTCGTCTGCGCGATGGCCGTGGGCCTCAAGTACAAGTTCGGCTACGACGACTCCCTCGACGTCATCGGCGTCCACCTCGTCGGCGGTGTCCTCGGCTCCCTGCTCGTCGGCCTCTTCGCCACCGGCGGGGTCCAGTCCGAGGCGGCCGGCCTCTTCTACGGCGGCGGCCTGGAGCAGCTCGGCAAGCAGGCCGTGGGCGTCTTCGCCGTCCTCGCCTACTCTCTCGTGGCGTCCGCGGTACTCGCCCTCCTCCTCGACAAGACGATGGGGATGCGCGTCACCGAGGACGACGAGGTCTCCGGCATCGACCAGGTCGAACACGCCGAGACCGCCTACGACTTCAGCGGAGCCGGCGGCGGCTCCTCCTCCCGGAGCACCGCCGTACCGACCCCCGTTGCCGCCGCGAGCAAGAAGGTTGACGCATGAAGCTCATCACCGCGATCGTCAAGCCCTACCGGCTGGACGAGATCAAGGAAGCCCTCCACCGGTTCGGGGTCCACGGCCTGACCGTCTCCGAGGCCAACGGGTACGGCCGCCAGCGCGGCCACACCGAGGTCTACCGGGGCGCCGAGTACACGGTGGACCTCGTACCGAAGATCCGCGTCGAGGTGGTCGTGGAGGACGACGACGCCGAGGACGTCATGCGGGTCATCGTCGAGGCCGCCCAGACCGGCAAGATCGGCGACGGCAAGGTGTGGAGCATCCCCGTGGACTCGATCATCCGGGTCCGCACCGGCGAGCGCGGCGCTGACGCGCTCTAGGTGACGGGAGCTCCTGGGTTGACGAGTGTCGAAGAGACCACGGACCACACGGCCGACTCGGGACCCAGCGGTTACGCCGCGGCCCGGCTGCGACTCCTCCAGGAGGAGTCGCGGTCCGGGCCTTCGCGGCGTTCCGCCCTGGCCGGCCTGACCGACGACTGGCTGAAGGAGCTGTTCACCACCGCCGTACGGGAGACGGGCGTCCAGGGCGCCGCACTGGTCGCCGTCGGCGGCTACGGGCGGGCCGAGCTCTCCCCGCGCAGCGACCTCGACCTGGTGCTGCTCCACGACGGCAAGGCCGACGCCCGGGCGCTGAGCATGCTCGCCGACCGGCTCTGGTACCCCGTGTGGGACATGGGTCTGGCCCTGGACCACTCCGTGCGCACCCCCGCCGAGGCCCGCAGGACCGCCGCCGAGGACCTCAAGGTGCACCTCGGCCTGCTGGACGCCCGGCCCGTCGCCGGCGACGTGGGGCTGCTCGCCGGGCTGCGCACCTCCGTACTGGCCGACTGGCGCAACCAGGCGGTCAAGCGCCTGCCCCAACTGCACTCCCTTTGCCGCGAGCGCGCCGACCGGGCCGGGGAGCTCCGCTTCCTGCTGGAACCCGACCTCAAGGAGGCCCGCGGCGGGCTCCGGGACGTCACCGTGCTGCGGGCCGTGGCGGCGTCCTGGCTGGCCGACGCCCCGCGCGAGGGCCTCGCCGAAGCCCGGCGGCGGCTGCTCGACGTACGGGACGCGCTGCACCTGGTGACGGGCCGCGCCACCGACCGGCTCTCGCTGCAGGAGCAGCCGCAGGTCGCCGCCCGGCTCGGGCTGCTCGACGCGGACGCCTTGCTGCGCGAGGTGTACGAGGCCGCGCGGGTCGTCGCGTACGCCGAGGACGTGACCTGGCGGGAGGTCGGGCGCGTGCTGCGGGCGCGGGCGGCCAGGCCGAGGCTGCGCGGACTGCTGGGCACCCGCGGGGGCGCGGCGGTGGAGCGGGCGCCGCTGGCCGAAGGGGTCGTGGAGTCCGACGGCGAGGCCGTACTGGCCCTGGCTGCACGCCCGGACCGGGACCCGGTGCTCCCGCTGCGCTTCGGCGCCGCGGCCGCGCAGGCGGGTCTGCCCGTTTCCCTGCACGCCGTACGCAGGCTCGCGGCGCAGGCGAAGCCCCTGCCGGTGCCCTGGCCGGCCGAGGCGCGCGAGCAGCTGCTGACCCTGCTGGGGGCGGGCGAGCCGACGGTGGCGGTCTGGGAGGCGCTGGAGGCGGAGGGCCTGATCGCGCGGCTGCTCCCGGACTGGGAGCGGGTGTGCTGCCGGCCCCAGCGCAACCCGGTGCACACCTGGACCGTGGACCGGCACCTGGTGGAGACCGCGGTCCGCGCCTCGGCGCTGACCCGCCGGGTCGGCCGCCCCGACCTGCTGCTGATGGCCGCGCTGCTGCACGACATCGGCAAGGGCTGGCCCGGGGACCACTCGGTGGCGGGGGAGACGATCGCGCGCGACGTGGCGGTGCGCGTCGGCTTCGACGCGCAGGACGCGGCGGTGCTGGGCACGCTGGTACGCCACCACCTGCTGCTGGTCGACACCGCGACGCGGCGGGACCTGGACGACCCGGCGACCGTGAAGGCGGTGGCCGACGCCGTGGGGTCGCCCGGCACGCTGGAGGTGCTGCACGCGCTGACGGAGGCCGACGCCCTGGCCACCGGGCCGGCGGCGTGGAGCGCCTGGCGCAGCTCTCTCGTGGCGGACCTCGTCGCGCGGGTCGCCGCGGTCCTGCGGGGCACGGCGCCGGCCGCCACCGAGCTGGAGATCCCGACCACGGAGCAGGAACGCCTCGCGGTGGAGGCGCTGCGCACCAGGGAGCCGGTGCTGGCGCTGCACGCGCGCCACGAGGAGGACGCCGTCGGGGTGGAGCTGGTGGTGGCCGTCCCCGACCAGCCGGGGGTCCTGCCGGCGGTGGCGGGGGTGCTGGCACTGCACCGCCTCACGGTGCGGGCGGCCGACCTGCGCTCCCTGGAACTGCCCGACCGGCTCGGCGAGGTCCTCGTACTGCGCTGGCGGGTGGCCGCCGAGTACGGCTCCCTGCCGGAGGCGGCCCGGCTGCGTACGGATCTGGTCCGGGCGCTGGACGGCTCGCTGGACGTCCCGGCGAAGCTCGCGGACCGCGAGGCGGCGTACCCGCGCCGGCGGGGCGTGGTCCCGCCGCCGCCCCGGGTCTCGGTGGTGCCCGACGTCTCCGCGCTGGCCACGGTCCTGGAGGTGCGGGCCCCCGACGCGGTCGGACTGCTGCACCGGATCGGGCGGGCGCTGGAGGGGGCCGGTGTCCGGGTCCGCAGCGCGCACGTGTCGACGCTCGGCGCGAATGCGGTGGACACGCTGTACGTGACCACCACGGAGGGCAAACCGCTGGACCAGGCGGATGCGGCCGCCCTGGCCGCATCGGTCGAGTCGGCCCTGGTGTAGCCCGGTCCCCAGACGCCGGACGGGGTGGAGTGCAGCCCCGCCGGCGTTTGGGGCGCGGGGTTCGGGGCAGAGCCCGGAAAGGCCCCGCGCGGTGGAGCCCGGACCGCCGGGTCCACCACTTGGCGGGGGCCGATACCCTGGGGGACGACCACACCGCCCCCGACCCGAGGAATCGCGACCACCGTGTTCGATACGCTTTCCGACCGCCTCAGCGCGACCTTCAAGTCCCTGCGGGGCAAAGGCCGCCTCTCCGAGCAGGACATCGACGCTGCGGCGCGGGAAATCCGTATCGCCCTCCTCGAGGCCGACGTCGCCCTTCCCGTCGTCCGCTCGTTCATCGCGAACGTCAAGGAGCGCGCCCGCGGCGAAGAGGTCTCCAAGGCCCTGAACCCGGGCCAGCAGGTCCTCAAGATCGTCAACGACGAGCTGGTCTCGATCCTCGGCGGCGAGACCCGGCGGCTGCGGTTCGCCAAGACCGCCCCCACCGTGATCATGCTGGCCGGTCTCCAGGGTGCCGGTAAGACGACCCTCGCCGGAAAGCTCGGCCTGTGGCTCAAGGGCCAGGGGCACACCCCGCTCCTCGTCGCGTGCGACCTCCAGCGCCCCAACGCCGTCAACCAGCTCTCGGTGGTCGCGGAGCGCGCCGGTGTCGCGGTCTACGCCCCCGCGCCCGGCAACGGCGTCGGCGACCCGGTCCAGGTCGCCAAGGACTCCATCGAGTACGCGCGCACCAAGCAGTACGACGTGGTCATCGTCGACACCGCGGGCCGCCTCGGCATCGACCAGGAGCTGATGCAGCAGGCCGCGGACATCCGCGACGCCGTCAGCCCGGACGAGATCCTCTTCGTCGTCGACGCCATGATCGGCCAGGACGCGGTCAACACCGCCGAGGCCTTCCGCGACGGCGTCGGCTTCGACGGCGTCGTGCTCTCCAAGCTCGACGGCGACGCCCGCGGTGGCGCCGCGCTCTCCATCGCGCACGTCACCGGCAAGCAGATCATGTTCGCCTCGAACGGCGAGAAGCTCGACGAGTTCGACGCGTTCCACCCCGACCGCATGGCGGGCCGGATCCTCGACATGGGTGACATGCTCACCCTCATCGAGCAGGCCGAGAAGACCTTCAGCCAGGCCGAGGCCGAGAAGATGGCGGCCAAGCTGGCGAAGGGGCCGAAGGAGTTCACGCTCGACGACTTCCTGGCCCAGATGGAGCAGGTCCGCAAGATGGGCTCCATCTCCAAGCTGCTCGGCATGCTCCCCGGCATGGGTCAGATCAAGGACCAGATCAACAACATCGACGAGCGCGACGTGGACCGCACCGCCGCGATCATCAAGTCGATGACCCCGGCCGAGCGCCACGACCCGCACATCATCAACGGCTCGCGCCGTGCCCGTATCGCCAAGGGCTCCGGTGTCGAGGTCAGCGCCGTGAAGTCGCTCGTCGAGCGCTTCTTCGAGGCCCGCAAGATGATGTCCCGCATGGCCCAGGGCGGCGGCATGCCCGGGATGCCGGGCATGCCGGGCATGGGCGGCGGCCCCGGCCGGCAGAAGAAGCAGATCAAGCAGGCCAAGGGCAAGCGCAAGAGCGGCAACCCGATGAAGCGCAAGGAAGAGGAGGCCGCGGCCGCCCTGCGCCGCGAACAGGGTCCGCAGGGCGCCGAGCCCGCGGCCGCCGGCAACCCGTTCGGCCTCCCGGCCGGCGGCGGCCAGCCCGGCCAGGACTTCGACCTTCCGGACGAGTTCAAGAAGTTCATGAAGTAGTACGCACGCCAGCACGCGGGGAAGGGCCCCGGCCGCGCTCCCGACCGACAGGTCGAGCGGCCGGGGCCCTTCCCTGCTGCGGGGGCAATGGTCAGGTTTGTCCCTTATCGTCGGCCGGGAGGACGGCATAAGGAGGCCACGTGCCCAGCCCCACCCCCGTACCGCCGCGCGACCGGGCCGACACCCCCTGGCGCTCGGAAGGCGCACCGCCCACCCCGCCGCCCAAGAAGAAGATGCCCGGCGGCTGGCGGGGGCTGATCCTCACCGCCCTGATCGTCTACCTGGTGACCAACCTCGTGCTGTCCTTCTTCAACGAGGGCGACGAGCCGACCATCTCCTACACGGAGTTCAGCAAGCAGGTCACCGACGGCAACGTCTCGAAGATCTACTCCAAGGGCGACGCCATCCAGGGCCAGCTGAAGGCCAAACAGCCGGTGCCCGACGGGGGCAAGGGCGACTACACCAAGTTCGTCACCCAGCGCCCCGCCTTCGCCGACGACCAGCTGTGGGCCAACCTCACCAAGCAGAACGTCAACGTCACCGCCTCCCCGGTGGTCGTACAGCGCAGCTTCCTGGTCAACCTGCTGATCTCGCTCGCCCCGATGCTGCTCCTGGTCGGCCTCTGGCTGCTCATCGCCCGCCGGATGGGATCGGCGATGGGCGGCATGGGCGGGCTCGGCCGCAAGGCGCCGCCGAAGCCGGTGGAACTGGAGGAGGGCGCCAAGCGCACCACCTTCGAGGACGTGGCCGGAATCGACGAGGTCGAGGGCGAGCTCAACGACGTCGTGGACTTCCTCAAGAACCCGGAGCAGTACCGGAAGATGGGTGCCCGGATGCCCGGCGGGGTCCTGCTGGCCGGCCCGCCGGGGACCGGCAAGACCCTGCTGGCGCGCGCGGTCGCGGGGGAGGCCGGGGTGCCGTTCTTCTCGGCCTCCGCCTCCGAGTTCATCGAGATGATCGTCGGCGTGGGCGCCTCCCGGGTCCGCGAACTCTTCTCCGAGGCCCGAAAGGTGGCCCCGGCGATCGTGTTCATCGACGAGATCGACACGATCGGCCGGGCCCGCGGCGGCGGCTCCGCCATGGGCGGCCACGACGAGCGCGAACAGACCCTGAACCAGATCCTCACCGAGATGGACGGCTTCTCCGGCTCCGAGGGCGTGGTCGTACTGGCCGCCACCAACCGCGCGGACGTCCTGGACCCCGCGCTCACCCGGCCCGGCCGCTTCGACCGCACGGTGGCCGTCTCACCGCCGGACCGCGCCGGCCGCGAAGCGATCCTGCGCATCCACACCCGGGACATCCCGCTGGCCGAGGGCGTGGACCTCGCCCAGGTGGCCCGCACGACACCGGGCATGACCGGGGCCGAGCTCGCCAACCTGGCCAACGAGGCGGCCCTGCTCGCGGTCAAGCGCCAGCAGAGCGCGGTGACCCAGTCGGACCTCTCGGACGCGCTGGAGAAGGTCCAGCTGGGCGCCGAGCGGCCGCTGGTCATGCCGCTGGAGGAGCGCCGGCGCACGGCGTACCACGAGAGCGGCCACGCCCTGCTGGGCATGCTCCAGCCGGGCGCCGACCCGGTCCGCAAGATCACCATCGTGCCGCGCGGCCGGGCCCTGGGCGTGACCCTGTCCACCCCGGACGCCGACCGCTACGCGTACACGGAGGAGTACCTGCGCGGCCGCATCATCGGCGCGCTGGGCGGCATGGCCGCCGAGCAGACCGTCTACGACGTCGTCACGACGGGCGCGGAGAACGACCTCGAACAGGTCACCAACCTCGCGCGCGGGATGGTCGGCCGCTGGGGGATGAGCGACCGCATCGGCAAGCTGACCGCCATCCCGTCCGACGCGCAGAGCCCCTACGGCCTCACCGCCGCCCCCGCCACACTCGACGCGGTGGACCACGAGATGCGCCGCATCGTCGACGAGTGCTACGCGGAGGCCTGCCGCCTGCTGCGCGAGAACCGCCACAAGCTCGACGCCCTCGCGGAGGCGCTGCTGGCGAACGAGACGCTGGAGGAGTCCGCGGCCTACGCCGCCGCGGGCATCACCCGCCTGACGAAGCCCGCCTGACGGGACCGCCTCACGGGACCGCCCGGCGAAGCGGCGGCCCCGGGCCGGGCCGCCGCTACCTCGTACGGGCCACCACGTAGCGAAAGATGTTCGGCAGCCAGACGGCCCCGTCCGGCCGCTCGTACGGGTGAAGCGACTCCGCCAGCTCCTTCTCCGCCAGTGCGGGATCGGCCGCCGCGGCGCCGTCGTACAGGCCCGTCGAGAGCAGCCCCCGTACCGCGCTGTCCACGTCCGCGTACCCGAAGGGGCAGAACACCCGCCCCGAGCCGTCCGGTCGCAGGCCCGCCCGCTCGACCACCGCGTCCAGGTCGCGCGGGGCCGGACCGCCGCCCAGCACCGCCGGCACCGTGCACCGCTCCGGCGGGCCCCAGTCGGCCAGCACCACCGCACCGCCCCGCCGGACCGCGGGCAGCGCCGCGGCCAGGGTGCCCGGGCCGGGCGAGAACGCCAGCAGGACGTCGTACGGCCGCGCCGTGGGCACCGGGGGTGTCGCCACCACCTCCAGCAGCCGCTCCCGTGCCAGCGCCCGGCGGGCCGGGTCCGGCTCCACGCCGGTGGCCGAGGCGCCCCGCCCCGCGGCCAGCAGCAGCGGCAGTCCGGCCCCGCAGTCCAGGCCGAGCAGCCGGTTGCCCGGCCCGACCTCCAGCCGGTCGTAGACCGCCTCGTACAGCGGTACCAGCATCCGTTCCTGGATCTCCGCCCAGTCCCGGGCGACGAGCGTCGCCGTCGGCGTCGGTGTCATCGAAAGAGCGCTCCTGATTCCGTGTCGCCCCCTTGCCCCCGCTGCCAGAGAACTCCCGATTCGCCCCCGCGTCCAGAGGAGCGCGCCACCCGATTCACGCTCGGGTCGCCCGGCGCCGTACCATTCGCGCCATGGCAAAGGCACCCGTTCTCACCCCGCAGGCGGAGGATTTCCCCCGCTGGTACCAGGATCTGATCAACAAGGCCGAGCTGGCCGACAACGGTCCGGTCCGCGGCACGATGGTCATCCGGCCGTACGGCTACGGCCTGTGGGAGCGGATGCAGCAGGAGATGGACGCGCGCATCAAGGACGCGGGCGCCCAGAACGCGTACTTCCCGCTGTTCATCCCCCAGTCGTACCTGACGAAGGAAGCGGAGCACGTCGAGGGCTTCGCCCCCGAGCTCGCGGTCGTCACGCACGGCGGCGGCAAGGAGCTGGAAGAGCCGGTCGTCGTCCGGCCCACCTCCGAGACGATCATCAACGACTACTTCTCCAAGTGGGTCCAGAGCTACCGCGACCTGCCCCTGCTGATCAACCAGTGGGCCAACGTGGTCCGCTGGGAGATGCGCCCGCGCGTGTTCCTCCGTACGAGCGAGTTCCTGTGGCAGGAGGGCCACACGGCCCACGCCACGTACGAGGACGCCCGCGACTACGCCTCCCGGATCCACACGGACGTCTACGGCGACTTCATGACGAACGTCCTCGGCATCGACGTCGTGCTCGGCCGCAAGACCGCCAAGGAGCGCTTCGCCGGCGCCATCAACACCCTCACCCTCGAGGGCATGATGGGCGACGGCAAGGCCCTCCAGCTGGGTACGAGCCACGAGCTCGGCACCAACTTCGCCAAGGCCTTCAACACGCAGTACCTGTCGAAGGAAGGCAAGCAGGAGCTCGTCTGGCAGACCTCCTGGGGCGTCTCGACCCGCATGGTCGGCGGTCTGATCATGTCCCACGGCGACGACAACGGCCTGCGGGTCCCGCCGCGCCTCGCGCACGTCCAGGTCGTCGTCATGGCGATCAAGGGCGACGAGGCCGTCACCAAGGTCCGCGAGCTCGGCGCCCAGCTGAAGGCCGCGGGCCTGCGCGTCCAGGTCGACGACCGCGTCGACACCCCCTTCGGCCGCCGCGCCGTGGACTGGGAGCTCAAGGGCGTACCGGTCCGCATCGAGATCGGCCCCCGCGACCTGGAGGCCGGCACCGCGATGCTGGCCCGCCGGATCCCGGGCGGCAAGACCCCGGTGCAGATCGACGCGCTCGCCGACCTGCTGCCCAAGGTGCTGGAGGAGGACCAGGCGCAGCTGCTGCGCGAGTCCCGCGAGCGCCGTGAGTCCCGTACCTCCGACGTCTCCACCATCGAGGAGGCCGCCGAGGCCGCCATCGCCGGCGGCTGGGCGCGGATCCCGTGGGCCGACCTCGGTCCCGAGGGCGAGGCCAAGCTGGCCGAGCAGGCCGTCTCCGTGCGCTGCCTGATCGCGGCCGACGGGTCGGTCCCGGAGGCGGACGACGCCCCCGGTACCCTCGCCATCGTCGCGCGCTCCTACTGAGTGACTCCTGCGCCCCGGCGTGCGGCCCGTGCCGCGCGCCGGGGCGGCTTTGTCGTTAGTCCTCGTTACGTACCGACTCCTCCTGGGATAGACGCACCCGTCCTCGTCGGGACGCATGAGACTGAACTGACTGGTACGTGCAAAAAATTTGGAATGGCCCGGAATCGGAACACCGGGGCACCCCGGCTCGTTGTCACGACGTGAGCACGACACCACCTGTTCTCGCCGCAGAGCTGGCACAGGCGTGGGCCGATATTCAGCGGTACCACCCCGAGCTGCCTGACCTTGCCGCGCCCGAGTCCCTGATCGGAGAGTCCTCGTCCGCCTGCGGCGCCGAGCTCTCCTTCGAGCGACTGCTGCATGAGGCAGTCCACGGCATCGCCGCAGCGCGCGGAGTGCGTGACACCTCGCGCGCCGGCCGCTACCACAACCGCAGATTCCTCGCGATCGCCGAGGAGATGGGGCTGGACCACTCCGACGAGCCGCACGCGAGCAGCGGCTTCTCGCTGGTCTCGCTCAACCCCGAGGCCAAGCGGCGCTACCGCCCCACCATGGAGCGCCTTCAGCGCGCGCTGAAGGCGCACACCGTCGCCACGGCCGCCGACACCAAGCGCAGCTTCCGCGGGCCGGCCGCCCGGCACGGCTCCTCCGGCGGCGGGGTGCGCGTCAAGGCGGTGTGCGACTGCGGGCGCAATGTGCGGGTGGTCCCCTCCGTGCTGGCCCAGGCGCCGATCGTGTGCGGGGGCTGCATGAAGCCCTTCCGCATCCCGGAGGTCGCCGTCGCCGTGGCGTCCTGACGTCGCGGCGGGGTGGCCGGAGCGGGCCCCCGCGGCTGAGCGCGCCGCGGGCGTATGGCACAATGGCTAGCTGTACTCGACAGTCGCATAGGACCCCTCTCTCCTCCGGCTGACGCGTCCATCGGGCACCCGAGTACCGCAACCCCACGTGGCATCTCATGTGCCCAACCACGTCAAGTTCAGGAGACACCACTCCAGTGGCAGTCAAGATCAAGCTCAAGCGCCTCGGCAAGATTCGCCAGCCGCACTACCGCATCGTCGTCGCCGACGCCCGCACCCGCCGTGACGGTCGCGCGATCGAAGAGATCGGTATCTACCACCCGACGTACAACCCGTCGCGCATCGAGGTCAACGCCGAGCGTGCGCAGTACTGGCTGTCCGTTGGCGCCCAGCCCACCGAGGCTGTGCTCGCCATCCTGAAGCTGACCGGTGACTGGCAGGCGCACAAGGGCCTTCCGGCCCCCGCGCCGCTGCTGCAGCCGGCGACGAAGGAGAGCAAGCGTCGCTCCTTCGACGAGTTCGCCAAGGCCCTCGAGGGCATCGGCGAGGGCAAGGGCGAGGCCATCACGCAGAAGAAGAAGGCCGACAAGAAGGCGGACGAGGCTGAGGCCACCGCCGAGTCGACCGAGGCCTGAGCATGCTCGAGGAGGCTCTTGAGCACCTCGTGAAGGGCATTGTGGACAACCCCGACGAAGTGCAGGTCGCCTCGCGCAACCTGCGCCGCGGACAGGTGCTCGAGGTCCGGGTTCACCCCGACGACCTCGGCAAGGTGATCGGCCGCAACGGCCGCACCGCACGTGCTCTGCGTACCGTCGTGGGCGCCATCGGCGGCCGGGGGATCCGCGTCGACCTCGTCGACGTGGACCAGGTCCGCTGAGACCCGGTTTGCTAGAAGCGTGAAACACCGGCACGGGCCGGGGAGGGCATTCGTGCCCGCCCCGGCCCGTCGTCGTCTGAACAGGAGAGCACAGTGGAGTTGGTAGTCGCGCGGATCGGCCGCGCCCACGGCATCAAGGGTGAGGTCACCGTCGAGGTGCGCACCGACGAGCCGGAACTGCGGCTCAGTCCCGGCGCCGTGCTCAAGACGGAGCCCGCGACGGCGGGACCGCTGACCATCGAGACGGGCCGGGTGCACAGCGGGCGGCTGATGCTCCGCTTCGCCGGCGTCAAGGACCGCACCGGTGCCGAGGCGCTGCGCAACATCCTGCTCATCGCGGAGGTGGACCCGGCGGAGCTGCCCGAGGAGCCCGACGAGTACTACGACCACCAGCTCATGGACCTCGACGTGGTCCTCGCCGACGGCACCGAGATCGGCCGGATCACCGAGATCTCCCACCTGCCCTCGCAGGACCTGTTCATCGTCGAGCGGCCGGACGGCTCCGAGGTGATGATCCCCTTCGTCGAGGAGATCGTCGCCGAGATCGACCTGGAAGAGCAGCGCTGCGTCATCACCCCGCCCCCCGGGCTGATCGACGAGCGCGAGGCGATCATCGACTCGACCCGTGGCGAGGACTCCGGATCCGGGGAAGAAGCCTGATGCGTCTCGACGTCGTCACGATCTTCCCCGAGTACCTGGAGCCGCTGAACGTCTCCCTGGTCGGCAAGGCGCGGGCGCGCGGGCAGCTCGACGTACACGTCCATGACCTGCGGGAATGGACGTACGACCGGCACAACACGGTGGACGACACCCCGTACGGCGGCGGTCCCGGCATGGTCATGAAGACCGAGCCGTGGGGCGAGGCCCTGGACGCGGCGCTGGCCGACGGCTACGAGTCCGGCGCGCACGGCCCCGTCATGGTCGTCCCCACCCCCAGCGGCCGGCCGTTCACGCAGGAACTCGCCGTCGAGCTCTCCGAGCGCCCCTGGCTGATCTTCACCCCGGCCCGGTACGAGGGCATCGACCGCCGGGTCATGGACGAGTACGCCACCCGCATGCCGGTCTACGAGGTCTCCATCGGCGACTACGTCCTGGCCGGCGGCGAGGCGGCCGTCCTGGTCGTCACCGAGGCCGTCGCACGGCTGCTGCCCGGGGTGCTCGGCAACGCCGAATCGCACCGGGACGACTCCTTCGCGCCCGGCGAGATGGCCAACCTGCTGGAGGGGCCCGTCTACACCAAGCCCCCGCAGTGGCGCGGCCGCGGCATCCCGGACGTGCTGCTCAGCGGCCACCACGGGAAGATCGCCCGCTGGCGCCGGGACGAGGCCTTCCGCCGCACCGCGCAGAACCGGCCCGACCTGATCGAGCGCTGCGAGGCCTCCGCCTTCGACAAGAAGGACCGGGAAGCGCTGAGCATCCTGGGCTGGAAGCCGACCGCGGACGGCCGATTTTGGCGTAGACCGCAGACCGTGGAAGAATAGGCGGCTGCTGTGTGCTCGCGTGCGCCCCTGCCACAGGGGGAACGTCGCCCGCCGAGTGACCCGGCTCCCGAATTCTCTACGGAAACCCGCACCGGCGACCTGTGGCGTCGTGCGAAGAAAGCAGACGAAGAACATGTCTCACCTGCTCGATGGCGTCAACGCCGCCGCGCTCCGCTCGGACGTCCCGGCCTTCCGCCCGGGTGACACGATCAACGTGCACGTCCGCGTGATCGAGGGCAACCGCTCCCGTATCCAGCAGTTCAAGGGTGTCGTCATCCGTCGCCAGGGCTCTGGCGTCTCCGAGACCTTCACCGTTCGCAAGGTCTCCTTCAGCGTCGGCGTGGAGCGTACCTTCCCGGTGCACTCCCCGATCTTCGAGAAGATCGAGCTCGTCACCCGCGGTGACGTGCGTCGCGCGAAGCTGTACTACCTCCGTGAGCTCCGCGGCAAGGCCGCGAAGATCAAGGAGAAGCGCGACAACTGAGGTCCCCTCCGGGGTCCCGGGCTGGCCGGATAGGCTCGCTCCCGATGGACACCGAAGCACCTCACACGCAGCGCGGCCACTCTTCCCCCGTCGAGGGGGAGGGGCGGTCGCGTTTTGCGTTTCCCCGGGCCCGTGCGTTCCTGACCTGGCGGCGGGCGGGGCTGCTCGGCGTGGCCTGCACCGTCTTCCTGCTGCTGCTCAGCAATTTCGTCGTCCAGCCGTTCCTGATCCCGAGCCGGTCGATGGAGCCGACGCTGGCGGTCGGGGACCGGGTGCTGGTCAACAAGCTGGCGTACCGTTTCGGCGACCAGCCGGCGCGGGGCGACCTGGTGGTCTTCGACGGCACCGGATCCTTCGTGCGGGAGGGCGCGAACGGTGGCGCGGACAACCCGATCGGCACGGCCCTGCACGGCGCGGCCTCGGCGCTCGGGCTCGCGGAGCCGTCCGACACCGACTTCGTGAAGCGGGTCGTGGGCGTCGGGGGCGATGACGTGGTGTGCTGCGACGCCGGTGGCCGGATCAAGGTCAACGGGGTCGCGCTGGAGGAGCCGTACCTGTTCTCCGGCGACGCGCCCTCGAAGGTGCCGTTCCGGATCGTCGTACCCCTTGGGACCCTGTGGGTCATGGGTGATCATCGTTCCCAGTCCCGGGACTCCCGGGACCACCTGGGGGAACCGGGCGGGGGGATGGTGCCGGTGGAGAAGGTGATCGGGCGGGCCGACTGGATCGGCTGGCCGGTCTCGCGCTGGGGCTCCGCGGGCGGCGGACGTGGGTAGCCGGGGCAGGCCGAGAGCCGAACGGGAGCCCGATCCGGAGCCGGAGCCCGTCGTACCGGCGGAGACCGGTGGCCGGGCCGAGCGGCGCCGGCTGGCGCGCCGGGTCCGGCGGCGCCGGCGTACCCGCCGGGCGGGGGAGGTGCCCCTGCTGGTGGTGGTCGCGCTGTGCATCGCCCTGCTCCTCAAGACGTTCCTCGTGCAGGCCTTCTTCATCCCGTCGGGCTCCATGGAGCAGACGATCCGGATCGGGGACCGGGTGCTCGTGGACAAGCTGACGCCGTGGTTCGGCTCCAAGGTCGAGCGCGGCGACGTCGTCGTGTTCAAGGACCCCGGGGGCTGGCTCAAGGGCGAGGCGGCGCGCCCCGCACCGGACCCGGTCGTGGTCAAGCAGATCAAGCAGGCCCTGACCTTCATCGGCCTGCTGCCCTCGGCCGACGAGCAGGACCTGATCAAACGGGTCATCGCGGTCGGCGGGGACACCGTCAAGTGCTGCGACGCGCGGGGCCGGGTCACCGTCAACGGCTCCCCGCTCGACGAGCCGTACGTGAACCCCGGCAACTCCCCCTCGGACATCCGCTTCGAGGTGCAGGTGCCGAAGGGGCGGCTGTTCGTCATGGGTGATCACCGGGCGAACTCCTCCGACTCCCGCTACCACCTCGACGAGGCCTTCCAGGGGACCATCGACGAGGGCGGAGTGGTGGGCGAGGCCGTGGTCATCGCCTGGCCCTTCGGCCACTGGAGCCGGCTGGAACAGCCCGCCACCTTCCGCATGGTGCCCGATCAGGCACGGAGCGGACGGCGCGCGCCCCGTCGGCGCCGCGGGGGCACGTCGTTCGCATAGTGTGTCCTCGGCTCCCGCGCCTTCGGGAACTCCCGCTCGTTATGGGAGGGGAGGGCCCGTGTCTGATCCGGTGCGGGCGGCGAATCCGAGTGAGGAGTGGATGTGGGGGATGTGGCGGTAGGCGCGCGATCCGGACGCGACGAGGGTGATGAGCGGCCGGACGATGCCTTCGAGCGCAAGGCCGCCGAGGGCGAGGTCAAGGACGGGGACGAGGCGGACGGCGAGAAGGCCGCGCGTCCGCACCGCTCGTTCTGGAAGGAGCTTCCGCTCCTGGTCGGTATCGCGCTGCTGCTGGCCCTGCTGATCAAGACCTTCCTCGTGCAGGCGTTCTCGATCCCGTCCGACTCGATGCAGAACACGCTGCAGCGCGGGGACCGGGTGCTGGTGGACAAGCTGACCCCGTGGTTCGGCTCCGAGCCCGAGCGGGGCGAGGTCGTCGTCTTCCACGACCCGGCGAACTGGCTGTCCGGAGAGCCCACCCCCGAGCCGAACCTCGCCCAGCAGATCCTCAGCAAGATCGGCCTGATGCCGGACGCCGCCGAGAAGGACCTGATCAAGCGGACCATCGCCATCGGCGGTGACACGGTCGAGTGCAAGAAGGGGGGGCCGGTCGTCGTCAATGGCAAGGAGCTCGACGAGCCGTACATCTTCCCCGGCAACACTGCGTGCGACGACGCCCCGTTCGGGCCGATCACCGTGCCCAAGGGCAAGATCTGGGTGATGGGCGACCACCGCCAGAACTCCCAGGACTCCCGCTACCACATGCAGGACTCCACCCAGGGCTTCGTGCCGGTCGACAAGGTCGTCGGCCGGGCCATCGTCGTCGCCTGGCCGGTCACCCGCTGGTCCACGCTCCCGGTCCCGGACACCTTCGACCAGCCGGGCATCGGCAACCAGGCCAAGGCCACCGCGGTCGGCCTCGGCGCCTCCGGGCTGGGGCCGGTCGGCCTCGCTCCGGCCGCTCTGGGGCTCACCGGCGCGGTGCCCGTCGTACTGTGGCGCCGACGGAGGCTGACCAGCGGGCGTACCGCCGGGTAGGGTGCCGCCCAGGTCGACGATCTCCGAGTTGGGGTTGCTGCAATGGGCGGAACAGAAGCAGGACGAGCGATACGTGGCGACGGTGGCCGCGGCGGTCTCGGCAACGTGTTGTCGGGGATCGCCGTGGCCATCGGCTTCGTGCTCTTCCTCGGCGGCTTCGTGTGGGGAGCGCTCGTCTACCAGCCGTACACCGTGCCGACCGACTCGATGATGCCGACGGTCAAGCCCGGGGACCGGGTGCTGGCGCAGCGGATCGACGGCGGCGAGGTGCGCCGGGGCGACGTGGTGATCTTCACGGACACCGCGTGGAGCGATTCGCCCATGGTCAAGCGGGTCGTCGGCGTCGGCGGGGACACCGTCAAGTGCTGCGGCGACGGCGGCCGGCTCACGGTGAACGGCAAGGAGCTGGACGAGCCGTACATCGAGCAGGACAGGCTCGACGTGGCGGGCGCGCCGAGCGGCGGTGCTTCGCGGACGGCGTTCGAGGTGACCGTGCCCGAGGGCAACGTCTTCCTGATGGGCGACCGGCGGGGCGCCTCGCTGGACTCCCGGGCGCATCTGCAGGAGGCCGGGCAGGGGACGGTCGCCCGGACGGCGGTCAGCGCCCGCGTCGACGCCCTCGCCTGGCCCTCCTTCTCGATGGTGGAGCGGCCCAAGACGTACGCCGCGCTGCCGGGCGGGATCTCGGGCCCGGGCCCGCTGCGGCTCCAGCTGGCCGCCGCCGTGGTCGGAGCCGCCCTGGTGGTGCTCGGGGCCGCCTACGGGCCGGTCGTACGGGTCCTGGGGCGCGCGCGGCGACGGGAGCGGGCCGATGTCGGCTGACTCGGAGCGCGCGGGGCACCCGGAGCACCCGGAGGGCGGTCAGGGCCCGCGGAAGGTGGCGCGGGTGATCCTGCTGGACCCGGCCGACCGGATCCTGCTGCTGCACGGCTTCGAGCCGGCGGACCCGGCGGACGACTGGTGGTTCACCCCCGGCGGCGGCCTGGAGGGCGACGAGAGCCGGGAACAGGCCGCCCTGCGGGAGCTGGCCGAGGAGACCGGCATCACCGAGGTGGAGCTGGGGCCGGTGCTGTGGCACCGCTACTGCTCCTTCCCCTTCGACGGGCGGCGCTGGGAGCAGGACGAGTGGTACTTCCTGGCCCGTACCGCGCAGACGGTGACCGAGCCGCTCGGGCTCACCGAGCTGGAACGGCGCAGCGTCACCGGAGCCAGGTGGTGGACCTCCGAGGAACTTCTCACAGCACATGAGACGGTGTACCCGACCAGACTCGCCGAGCTGCTCCGTACGCTGCTCGTCGACGGGCCTCCGGGTGCGCCGGTGATCCTGGCCCCGGAAATCGTTTAGGGGCGAGAGTGCCTGGCGCACAATAGGGGGACGCACGGCTGAAGGGGAACATGCCATGAGTGCCGAGGACCTCGAGAAGTACGAGACCGAGATGGAGCTGAAGCTCTATCGCGAGTACCGCGACGTCGTCGGGCTGTTCAAGTATGTGATCGAGACCGAACGTCGTTTCTACCTCACCAACGACTACGAGATGCAGGTGCACTCGGTCCAGGGGGAGGTGTTCTTCGAGGTCTCGATGGCCGATGCCTGGGTCTGGGACATGTACCGGCCCGCCCGCTTCGTGAAGCAGGTACGGGTGCTGACCTTCAAGGACGTGAACATCGAGGAGCTCAACAAGAGCGATCTCGAACTGCCGGGCAGCTGAGCGACGGCAGGGCGGCGGCCGAGCGGTCGATTCCCTCACATTCCCCCGCAAGGGTGATGGCGTTGTCCACAACGCCCCGGTTGTCCACCAAGATCCACAAGGTGGGAGGGGACGCGGGATCGTCGGTGCCGGAGGTGGTGCCGGATGAACGCGAAGGGCGTGGCACAGCAGGCATTGGGGCGGTACGGCGAGGAAATCGCGGTCCGGCGGCTGACCGAGGCCGGGATGACCGTCATCGCACGGAACTGGCGGTGCCGTAGCGGGGAGATCGACATCGTCGCGCGGGACGGGGACGCCCTCGTCGTGTGCGAGGTCAAGACCCGGCGGGAGGGGGAGTTCGAGCATCCCATGGCCGCCGTCCGGCCGGGCAAGGCCGAGCGGCTGCGCCGGCTCGCCGGGCGCTGGCTCGCCGACCACGGCGGACCGCCCTCCGGCGGGGTGCGCATCGACCTCGTCGGGGTCCTGCTGCCGCGGCGCGGTGCGCCCGTGGTGGAGCACGTCAGGGGGGCGGCCTGATGGGGTTCGCGCGGGCCTGCTCGGTCGCGCTGGTGGGCGTCGACGGCGTGGTGGTGGAGGTACAGGCCGATCTGGAACCGGGCGTCGCCGCCTTCACCCTGGTGGGACTGCCCGACAAGACCCTGATCGAGAGCCGCGACCGGGTGCGGGCCGCCGTGGTGAACTCGGGCGCCGCCTGGCCGCAGAAGAAGCTCACGGTCGGGCTCAGCCCGGCCTCGGTGCCGAAATCCGGCGCCGGCTTCGATCTGGCCGTGGCCGCGGCGGTCCTGGGCGCGGCCGAGGTGGTCGATCCCGCGGCCATCGCCGACCTCGTGCTCATCGGGGAGCTGGGCCTGGACGGCCGGGTGCGGCCCGTCCGGGGGATCCTGCCGGCGGTCCTCGCCGCCGCCGAGGCGGGCTACCGGCAAGTGGTGGTGCCGCAGCAGTGCGCCGCCGAGGCCGCTCTCGTCCCGGACGTCTCGGTGCTCGGCGTCCGCAGCCTGCGCCAGCTCATCGCGGTCCTGACCGACGGCGTGGTCCCGGAGGAGGAGCCGGACCCGCCGGGCCGTCCCGATCCGATACTGGCGGGCCTGATCCTCCCGGGGGCGGGCCGCGGCTCCGGCGCCGTGAGCGCGGCCGGGGGCGGGGAGGGGCTGGACCTGGCGGACGTGGCGGGGCAGCACCTCGCCCGCCGGGCCCTGGAGGTGGCCGCGGCCGGGGGCCACCACATCCTCCTGAGCGGCCCTCCCGGAGCGGGCAAGACACTCCTCGCCGAGCGGCTCCCCGGAATCATGCCCCCGCTCACACAGCCGGAGTCCCTGGAGGTCACGGCCGTGCACTCGGTCGCGGGAATCCTGCCGCCGGGCGAGCCGCTCGTGACGACCGCGCCGTACTGCGCGCCCCACCATTCGGCGACGATGCAGGCCCTGGTGGGCGGTGGCAGCGGACTGCCCCGGCCCGGCGCGGTCTCGCTCGCGCACAGAGGGGTGCTGTTCCTCGACGAAGCGCCGGAGTTCCGTCCCCAGGTGCTGGACGCGCTGCGCCAACCCCTTGAGTCGGGGCAGATCGTGGTGGCCCGCGCGGCCGGGGTGGTGTGTCTGCCCGCCCGCTTCCTCATGGTCCTGGCGGCCAACCCGTGCCCGTGCGGGCGGCACACCCTGCACGGTGCGGGATGCGACTGCGCGCCCTCGTCGGTCAGGCGCTACCAGGCCCGGCTGTCCGGTCCCCTGCTGGACCGGGTGGACCTGCGCATCGAGGTCGAGCCGGTCAGCAGGTCCGACCTCCTCGCCGAGCGGGGGCGGGGCGAGAGCAGTGCCACCGTCGCCGCGCGGGTCGTCGAGGCACGGTCCCGCGCGGCCCACCGCCTCGGCGACACCCCCTGGAGGATCAACAGCGAGGTCCCGGGGCGCGAGCTGCGCACGCGCTGGCAGCCCGCCCCCGGCGCCCTGGCCCAGGCCGAGCGCGACCTGGAGCGGGGGCTGCTCACCGCCCGCGGCCTCGACCGGGTGCTGCGGGTCGCCTGGACCGTGGCCGACCTGCGGGGCAGGGACCGCCCCGACGCGCTGGACGTGGCCGTCGGCCTGGAACTGCGGACCGGCATCGCCCGCGGGGCCGTGCTGGCGGCGGGGGCCGGGTCATGACCGGGGCCGGGGCGCCCGACCCGCAGGCCGTGGCGGGGGCCCGGGCCGACGACCGGGAGGTGCTCGCGCGGGTCGCGCTGACCCGGGTGCTGGAGCCCGGGGAGGAGCTCGGAGGGCGCTGGCTGCGGGAGCACGGGGCCGTCGGGCTGATACGGCTCCTGACCGGGCCCGAGGCGCAGGCCGGGGCGGGGGCGCTGGCCGGGGTGGCGCCGGAGCGGCTCGCCGGGTACCGCAGGCGGGCCGCCCTGGCCGACCCCCGGCGCGACCTGGAGGCCGCCGCCGAGGCGGGCTGCCGGTTCGTCCGCCCGGGCTGCGCGGAGTGGCCGACCCAGCTGGACGACCTCGGCGACGCCCGGCCCGTGGGGCTGTGGCTGCGGGGCCGGCCCGACCTGCGGACCTGGGCGCTGCGCTCCGTCGCCCTGGTCGGGGCCCGCGCCTGCACACCGTACGGGGCGCACATGGCCCAGACCCTGGCCGCCGGGCTCACCGAGCGGGGCTGGGTGGTCGTCTCCGGCGCGGCCTACGGGATCGACGCCGCCGCCCATCGCGGGGCCATCGCGTCGGGCGGGGCCACGGCCGCGGTGCTCGCCTGCGGGGTCGATGTGGCGTACCCCCGGGGGCACTCCGAGCTGCTCGGCCGGATCGCCGCCCAGGGGCTGGTCATCGGGGAACTGCCGCCGGGCAGCCACCCCACGCCCAGTCGGTTCGTCCTGCGCAACCGCGTCATCGCGGCCCTCACCCGCGGCACGGTCGTGGTGGAGGCCGCCCACCGCAGCGGGTCCCTGGTCACCGCCCGCCGGGCCCGGGAACTGGGACGGTTCACCATGGGCGTCCCGGGACCCGCCACCAGCGGACTCTCCGCCGGGGTGCACGAACTGCTGCGCGGCGAAGCGGTGCTCGTCACTGACGCGGCCGAGGTCATCGAACTCGTCGGCACCATGGGGGAGCTGGCACCGGCGCGCCACGGCCCGGTGCTCGCCCGGGACCTCCTGGGCCGCGACACCGCCCGGGTCCTCGAAGCCCTCCCGGCGGGCCGCCTCGCGAACCTGGAGGAGGTGGCCCTCGCCGCGGGCACCGGCACCGATGAAGTCATCGGCAGACTGTACGAACTTCACTCTCTGGGGTTCGTCGAACGGCAGGGCGACGGCTGGCAGTTGACCCGACAATCACCTGGAGGAGGCACACAAACCGGTGTCACCCGGCGAGGCGGTCATTGACCTGGGGCGTTCCGGTGAAAGAGTGAAGCCGATGAGAGACGCGGCCTTCCCGGTGGCACCCGCCGGGACCGTGCGCCAGGCGCCGGTCCCGGGTGGCCCGCGCGAGTCCGGGCGCCCTTGCGGCCCTGCGCGATCCCGTACTCTTCGCGCACCGCGACACTTCCGTCACGCTACGCTCCCAAGGAATCCCGCTCCGGCAAAGGCGAAGCATGCCCCAGCACACCTCAGGGTCTGACCGCGCTGCGGTGCCCCCCGCTGCCCGCGGCAGCGTGCGGTCGACCGCGCCCTCGTCCCTCGAGGTGCTGTGGCGCTCGTACAAGGACTCGGGTGACGAGCGGCTGCGGGAACAGCTGATCCTGCACTACTCGCCGCTGGTGAAGTACGTGGCCGGCCGGGTCAGCGTCGGTCTGCCGCCCAATGTCGAACAGGCCGACTTCGTCTCCTCCGGGGTGTTCGGACTGATCGACGCGATCGAGAAGTTCGACATCGAACGGTCCATCAAGTTCGAGACCTACGCGATCACCCGCATCCGGGGCGCGATGATCGACGAGCTGCGGGCGCTGGACTGGATCCCGCGCTCGGTCCGGCAGAAGGCGCGGGCCGTGGAGCGGGCCTACGCCACGCTGGAGGCCCAGCTGCGCCGCACCCCGTCCGAGAGCGAGGTCGCCCGTGAGATGGGGATCGGGGTGGAGGAACTCCACACGGTCTTCAGCCAGTTGTCGCTGGCGAACGTGGTCGCGCTGGAGGAGCTGCTGCACGTCGGCGGGGAGGGCGGCGACCGCCTCTCGCTGATGGACACCCTGGAGGACACCGCCGCGGACAACCCGGTGGCGGTGGCCGAGGACCGCGAACTGCGCAGGCTCCTGGCCCGGGCGATCAACACCCTGCCCGAGCGGGAGAAGACGGTGGTGACCCTCTACTACTACGAGGGCCTCACGCTGGCGGAGATCGGCAACGTGCTGGGCGTCACCGAGAGCCGCGTCAGCCAGATCCACACCAAGTCGGTGCTGCAACTGCGGGCGAAGCTGGCGGATGTCGGGCGCTGACGCGCACCGGCCTTGCGGTACCTCCGTAGAGTGGATGCGTGCCCAGGATTCGAGCGGCCTCCGTGGCCGAGCACCGGTCGATGCAGCGCGGCGCCCTGTTGGACGCCGCGCGTTCCCTGCTGTCCGAAGGCGGGACGGAAGCGCTGACCTTCCCCGCCCTCGCGGAGCGGACCGGCCTCGCCCGGTCCTCCGTGTACGAGTACTTCCGGTCCCGCGCGGCCGTCGTCGAAGAGCTGTGCGCGGTGGACTTCCCCGTGTGGGCGGCCGAGATCGAGGCGGCGATGTCCGAGGCCGAGACGCCGGAGGCCAAGATCGAGGCGTACGTGCGCAGCCAGCTGGGGCTGGTGGGGGACCGCCGGCACCGCGCGGTGGTGGCGATCTCCGCCAGCGAGCTGGACGCCGGGGCGCGCGAGAAGATCCGCGCGGCGCACGGCGGGCTCGTCGCGATGATCGTGGAGGCCCTGGCCGCCCTCGGGCAGCAGCAGCCGAAGCTCGCCGCGATGCTGCTCCAGGGAGTGGTCGACGCGGCTGTCCGGCGGATCGAGCTCGGGGCGGCCGAGGACCCGGCCGTGGTCACCGAGGCCGCCGTCGCCATGGCGCTGCGGGGCGTCCGGGGCTGAGGCCCTCAGAGCGGACCGGGGTCCGGCAACAGGCGCGGGGTCGGGCGGGGGACGAGCGTCAGCGGGTTCAGGTAGACCTCGCCCGCCAGGAGCCCCCAGTGCAGGCACGGGGCCGCACAGTGGGAGCCCTCCGCCAGCACCGCGACGACCTGGCCGGTGCTGACCCGCTCACCCTCCGCGACCAGCGGGCGGACCGGCTCGTACGTCGTGCGCAGGCCGTTCGGGAGCGTGAGCGAGAGCACCCCGCGCCCCGCGACCTGCCCGGCGTGGTGCACGTGGCCCGGGCCGACCGCGCGGAGCTCCGCGCCCACCGGCGCGAACAGGTCCACCCCGCGGTGGCCCGCCGCGTACGGGCCCGGCGGCGGATCCCACCAGCGCGCCACCGACAGGGGCGCGGGCAGCGGCCGGGCCCCGGGCGCGGCGGCCTGGAGCAGGGTCAGCAGCAGGCTGATCAGCAGTGTCGTCATGGCCCTCAGCGTCCCGCGGCCGGGCCGCGGCCGACGGCTCCTGTGGACAGGGCCGGGGCTGTGGACAACGGCGTCACCCGGCATACCGCCGGGTCCCGTACACTTCTTGTGGCGATCCGGGTCACCGGGTCGACTTCGCACGCCCCAGCACCGGCCCGAAAAGGCCTGGTGACAGCGTCTCTCGGTCCCTCAGCGGGGCAGGGCGCGGCGGGGCGTCAGGAACCAAACCGAGAAACCAAGGAGATGGCCATGGCCGTCGTAACGATGCGGGAGCTGCTGGAAAGCGGCGTCCACTTCGGTCACCAGACCCGCCGCTGGAACCCGAAGATGAAGCGCTTCATCTTCACGGAGCGCAACGGCATCTACATCATCGACCTGCTGCAGTCGCTGTCGTACATCGACCGCGCCTACGAGTTCGTGAAGGAGACCGTCGCGCACGGTGGCTCCATCATGTTCGTCGGCACCAAGAAGCAGGCCCAGGAGGCCATCGCCGAGCAGGCGACGCGCGTTGGTATGCCGTACGTCAACCAGCGCTGGCTGGGTGGCATGCTCACCAACTTCTCCACCGTCTACAAGCGCCTTCAGCGTCTGAAGGAGCTTGAGGCGATCGACTTCGAGGACGTCGCCGCCTCGGGTCTCACCAAGAAGGAGCTCCTGGTCCTCTCCCGCGAGAAGGCCAAGCTGGAGAAGACCCTCGGTGGTATCCGCGAGATGTCGAAGGTCCCCAGCGCCGTCTGGATCGTCGACACCAAGAAGGAGCACATCGCCGTCGGTGAGGCGCGCAAGCTCCACATCCCGGTCGTCGCGATCCTCGACACCAACTGCGACCCCGACGAGGTCGACTACAAGATCCCGGGCAACGACGACGCGATCCGCTCCGTCACCCTGCTCACCCGCGTGATCGCCGACGCCGTCGCCGAGGGCCTCATCGCCCGCTCCGGCGCTGCGACCGGCGACTCGAAGCCGGGCGAGAAGGCCGCTGCCGAGCCGCTCGCCGAGTGGGAGCGCGACCTGCTCGAGGGCGACAAGAAGGCTGACGACGCCGAGGCCGCTCCGGCCGAGGCCCCGGCCGCCGAGGCCGAGGTCGTCGCCGAGGCTCCGGCCGCCGACGCTCCGGCCGCTGACGCCGAGCAGGCCTGACCCACTGAGAGCGCCCGGCGTTCACGCGCCGGGCACTCACAGCACGGACGATGACGGCGGGGGCGCCGCGCCACGAGCGCGGCCCCCCGTCGCACCCGTAGATCTACGACTTCGAGAGAGAATCACAGACTCATGGCGAACTACACCGCCGCTGACGTCAAGAAGCTCCGCGAGCTCACCGGCGCCGGCATGCTGGACTGCAAGAACGCGCTGGTCGAGTCCGACGGCGACGTCGACAAGGCCGTCGAGGCGCTCCGTATCAAGGGTCAGAAGGGCGTCGCCAAGCGCGAGGGCCGTTCTGCCGAGAACGGTGCCGTCGTCTCCCTGCTCGCCGACGACAACACCTCCGGTGTCATCGTCGAGCTGAAGTGCGAGACGGACTTCGTCGCCAAGGGCGAGAAGTTCCTGGCCGTCGCCAACCAGCTGGCCGCGCACGTCGCCGCCACCTCCCCGGCCGACCTCGAGGCGCTGCTCGCGTCCGAGATCGAGCCCGGCAAGACCGTCACCGCTTTCGTCGACGAGGCCAACGCCAACCTCGGCGAGAAGATCGTCCTGGACCGCTTCGCGCAGTTCACCGGCGGTTACGTCGCGGCCTACATGCACCGCACCATGCCCGACCTGCCGTTCCAGATCGGCGTCCTGGTCGAGCTCGACAAGGAGAACGCCGAGGTCGCCCGCGGCATCGCGCAGCACATCGCCGCGTTCTCCCCGCGCTGGCTCTCCAAGGAAGACGTCCCGGCCGACGTCGTCGAGTCCGAGCGTCGCGTCGCCGAAGAGGTCACCCGCGCCGAGGGCAAGCCCGAGGCCGCGCTCCCGAAGATCGTCGAGGGTCGCGTCAACGGTTTCTTCAAGGACAACACGCTCCTTGGCCAGGCGTACGCCCTGGACGCCAAGAAGTCCGTCCAGAAGGTCCTGGACGAGGCCGGCGTCACCCTGGTGCGCTTCTCGCGCATCAAGGTCGGCATCTGAGTCCGTCCGTACGCGACGGACACCGGACCCCGGTAGGGTCTGAGGCAGTCGTCCGCGCTCGCGCGAGGCGACCGCAGATCTGACGAGGAGGCCATTGCCGTAGAGGGAACCGCAAGGACCCACCGGCAATGGCCTTCTTCGTATGTGCACGAGGAGATCTCCATGAATCAGGGCGTGGACCCCCACACCGCATCCGACGACAAGAGCGACCAGGACAAGAAGGGCCGCCGCTTCATGCTGAAGCTGTCGGGCGAGGCCTTCTCCGGTGGCGGAGGACTCGGCGTCGACCCCGACGTCGTCCACGCCATCGCGCGTGAGATCGCCGCGGTGGTCCGCGACGGCGCGGAGATCGCCGTCGTGATCGGCGGCGGCAACTTCTTCCGCGGCGCCGAGCTCCAGCAGCGCGGCATGGACCGGGCCCGGTCCGACTACATGGGCATGCTCGGCACCGTCATGAACTGCCTCGCCCTCCAGGACTTCCTGGAGAAGGAGGGCATCGACTCGCGCGTCCAGACGGCCATCACCATGGGCCAGGTCGCGGAGCCGTACATCCCGCTGCGCGCCGTGCGCCACCTGGAGAAGGGCCGCGTCGTGATCTTCGGCGCGGGCATGGGCATGCCCTACTTCTCCACCGACACCACGGCCGCCCAGCGCGCCCTGGAAATCGACGCCGAGGCCCTGCTCATGGGTAAGAACGGGGTCGACGGGGTCTACGACTCCGACCCCAAGAAGAACCCGGAAGCGGTGAAGTTCGACGCCCTGGAGTACGGCGAGGTGCTCTCCCGCGACCTCAAGGTCGCCGACGCCACCGCCATCACCCTGTGCCGCGACAACAAGCTGCCGATCCTGGTCTTCGAGCTGCTCGCCGAGGGCAATATCGCCCGCGCCGTCAAGGGTGAGAAGATCGGCACGCTCGTGAGCGACCAGGGCACCCGGGCCTGAGCCCCTCGCTGCCGGGCCGCGGCCCGCAGGGCCGAGCCCGTACCGCCCGCCTGAACCATCCGTATCTGACATGCAGGAGCACGTGGTGACCGAAGAGATCCTCCTCGAGGCCGAGGAGAAGATGGAAAAGGCCGTCGTCGTCGCCAAGGAAGACTTCGCCGCGATTCGCACCGGCCGTGCGCACCCGGCGATGTTCAACAAGATCGTGGCGGAGTACTACGGCGCCATCACGCCCATCAACCAGCTCGCCTCGTTCTCGGTGCCCGAGCCGCGCATGGCCGTCGTGACCCCGTTCGACAAGAGCGCCCTGCGCAACATCGAGCAGGCCATCCGCGACTCCGACCTGGGCGTCAACCCCAGCAACGACGGCAGCATCATCCGGGTGACCTTCCCCGAGCTGACGCAGGAGCGCCGCAAGGAGTACGTCAAGGTCGCGCGCACCAAGGCCGAGGACTCCAAGGTCTCGATCCGCGCCGTCCGCCGCAAGGCCAAGGACGCCCTCGACAAGCTCGTCAAGGACAAGGAAGCCGGCGAGGACGAGGTGCGCCGCGCCGAGAAGGAGCTCGACGACACCACCGCGAAGTACGTCGCGCAGGTGGACGAGCTCCTCAAGCACAAGGAAGCCGAGCTCCTCGAGGTCTGATGAACGACTCTCCCTGGGCCACGGAGCCGGTTCCGGCGGGTCCCGCATACGATGCGCTGGTGGGCCCGCAGACTCGGCCCATGCCCATCGTGCCCGATGCCGCCGGCCGTGACTTCGACGACCGGGAAGCACGCGATCGGGGGGCCGCCGCTGCCGGCGGCCCCCCGTTCCGCGCCGAGACGCCGCCGCAGGAGCCCATGCCCAGCCCCCCGCCTCCGCCCTCGCAGGCACCGCAGGACGCCTCGCCCCCGCCGCAGAAGAAGCGCGCCGGGCGGGACCTGCGTGCCGCCATAGGGGTCGGTGTCGGCCTCGGCGCGGTGATCTTCGCTTCGCTGTTCATCGTCAAGGCGGTCTTCGTCGGCGTCATCGTCGTCGCGGTCGTCGTGGGCCTGTGGGAGCTGACCTCCCGGCTCCAGGAGAAGAAGGGTGTCAAGGCGCCGCTGGTACCGCTCGCGGTCGGCGGCGCGGCGATGGTCATCGCCGGGTACGTCCGGGGGGCCGAGGGCGCCTGGGTGGCCATGGCCCTGACCGCCCTGGCGGTCCTGGTCTGGCGGATGACCGAACCGCCCGAGGACTACCTCAAGGACGTCACGGCGGGCGTCTTCGCGGCGTTCTACGTGCCCTTCCTGGCCACGTTCGTCGCGATGCTGCTCACCGCCGACGACGGGCCGCAGCGCGTCGTGACCTTCCTGGTCCTGACCGTGGTCAGCGACACCGGGGCGTACGCGGTGGGCTGGCGCTTCGGCAAGACCAAGCTCGCTCCGCGCATCAGCCCCGGCAAGACCCGCGAGGGCCTGTTCGGTGCGGTGGCCTTCGCCATGGTCGCCGGCGCGCTGTGCATGGAGTTCCTGATCGACGGCGGCTCCTGGTGGCAGGGCCTGCTGCTGGGCCTCGCGGTCGCGGTCAGCGCCACGCTGGGAGACCTCGGCGAGTCGATGATCAAGCGCGACCTGGGCATCAAGGACATGGGCACGCTGCTGCCGGGCCACGGCGGGATCATGGACCGGCTCGACTCGCTGCTGCCGACCGCACCCGTGGTGTGGCTGCTGCTGGCGGCGTTCGTCGGCACCGGCTGACCTGCGGAAAGGCGTCCGTACAGGCCGGGCGGTTACTCTTGGAAGGCGCGCTGCTTCTGCGGCGCGCCTTTCGTCTTACAAGGAGTACCTGCCATGGCCCGCCCTGTTCCGGGAGAGCTCACCTTCGTCGCACCGCGCGGAGCCAAGAAGCCGCCCCGGCACCTCGCCGACCTCACTCCCGAGGAGCGCCGCGAGGCGGTCGCCGCGATCGGTGAGAAGCCGTTCCGGGCCAAGCAGCTCTCCCAGCACTACTTCGCCCGGTACGCGCACGACCCGGCCGAGTGGACCGACATCCCGGCGGGCTCCCGCGAGAAGCTCCAGCAGGAGCTGCTGCCGGACCTGATGTCGGTGATCCGGCACATCTCGTGCGACGACGACACCACCCGCAAGACCCTGTGGAAGCTGCACGACGGCACGCTCGTCGAGTCCGTACTGATGCGCTACCCCGACCGGGTGACCATGTGCATCTCCTCCCAGGCCGGCTGCGGCATGAACTGCCCGTTCTGCGCCACCGGCCAGGCGGGCCTCGACCGCAACCTCTCCACGGCCGAGATCGTGCACCAGATCGTCGACGGCATGCGCGCCCTGCGCGACGGCGAGGTCCCCGGCGGACCGGCCCGGCTGTCGAACATCGTCTTCATGGGCATGGGCGAGCCGCTCGCCAACTACAACCGCGTCGTCGGCGCCATCCGCCGCCTCACCGACCCGGAGCCCGACGGCCTGGGCCTGTCCCAGCGCGGCATCACCGTCTCCACCGTCGGCCTGGTCCCGGCCATGCTGCGCTTCGCCGACGAGGGCTTCAAGTGCCGCCTCGCCGTCTCGCTGCACGCGCCGGACGACGAGCTGCGCGACACGCTGGTCCCCGTGAACACCCGCTGGAACGTCCGCGAGGTGCTCGGCGCGGCCTGGGAGTACGCGGAGAAGTCCGGCCGCCGGATCTCCATCGAGTACGCCCTGATCCGCGACATCAACGACCAGGCCTGGCGGGGCGACCTGCTCGGCAAGCTGCTCAAGGGCAAGCGCGTACACGTCAACCTGATCCCGCTGAACCCGACCCCGGGCTCGAAGTGGACCGCTTCGCGGCCCGAGGACGAGAAGGCGTTCGTCGAGGCCATCGCCCGCCACGGCGTGCCGGTGACCGTACGGGACACCCGCGGCCAGGAGATCGACGGCGCGTGCGGACAGCTCGCCGCCTCCGAGCGCTAGGTTTCGGTCAACGACGCTCGTATTCGGCCACGGGGTACCCTGTGGCCGAACCAATTTCATATTCCGACAGGGGAGCGCCACAGCGCTGAGAGTGCGGTATCCGTCATCCGCAGACCCTCTGAACCTCGCCCCGGTCATTCGGGGTAGGAAGTTCGGTCACCACTCAAGCTGTTGCGCCCTGCCCGGCGTCCGCTCCGACAGAGCGCCGGGCAGGGCCGCGTCTTCTCCTGGTCATCCCAGGAGGAATCACCAGTGAGCACCACCAAGAAGATCGCGGGCGCCGCGCTCGCGGCCGCGCTGGGCGTCACCACGCTCAGCGCCTGCGGCGGCGACGCCAAGGACAAGTCCGCGGGCGCGAGCGACGCCCCCAAGTCCAAGACGGTCACCCTCGTCTCCCACGACTCCTTCAACGTGACCGACACGGTCCTCAAGGAGTTCGAGCAGCAGAGCGGCTACACCGTCAAGGTGCTGAAGTCCGGGGACGCGGGCGCGGCGCTGAACCAGGAGATCCTCACCAAGGGCTCCCCGCGCGGCGACGTCTTCTTCGGTGTCGACAACACGCTCCTCTCGCGCGCCCTCGACAACGGCATCTTCACTCCGTACGAGGCCAAGGGCCTGGGCGAGGTCAAGGCGGAGTACGTGCTCGACAAGGAGCACCGGGTCACCCCGATCGACTCCGGTGACATCTGCGTCAACTACGACAAGGCCTACTTCGCCGAGAAGAAGATCGCCCCGCCGCAGACGCTGGACGACCTGATCAAGCCGGAGTACAAGAACCTGCTGGTCACCGAGAACGCCGCGACCTCCTCGCCGGGCCTCGGCTTCCTCCTCGCCTCCGTCGGCAAGTACGGCGACGACGGCTGGAAGGACTACTGGAGCAAGCTCAAGGCCAACGGCGTCGAGGTCGTCGACGGCTGGGAGCAGGCCTACAACGAGCGCTTCTCCGGTTCCGCGGGCGGCAAGAAGGCCAAGGGAGACCGGCCGCTGGTCGTCTCCTACGCCTCCAGCCCGCCGGTCGAGGTGCTGTACGGCGAGCCGCAGCCGGCCGAGGCCCCCACGGGCGTCGCCACCGGCACCTGCTTCCGCCAGGTCGAGTTCGCGGGTCTGCTCAAGGGAGCCAAGAACGAGGAGGGCGGCAAGGCGCTCCTCGACTTCCTGATCGGCAAGAAGTTCCAGGAGGACATGCCGCTGCAGATGTTCGTGAACCCGGTGGTCAAGGACGCGAAGCTGCCGGAGCTGTTCACGAAGCACGGAGTGGTGGTCGAGAAGCCGGAGACCGTCGCGCCGGACAGCATCGCCAAGAACCGTGAGCAGTGGGTCAAGGCATGGTCCTCGCTCGTCGTGAGGTAGTACGGGAGAGCCCGAAGGAGAGCGTCCGGGCCACGGCCGTCAGGCTGGGCCTGATGGCCGTCCCGCTCGCCTTCTTCGGGCTGTTCTTCGCGTATCCCGTCGCCGCGATCGTCGGGCGCGGGCTCAAGACCGACACCGGCTGGCAGTTCGGCCGGATCGGCGAGGTGCTGGCCCGGCCGGACATTTCCGACGTGCTCTGGTTCACCACCTGGCAGGCGCTCGCGTCCACCGCGCTCACGCTCCTGATCGCGCTCCCCGGCGCGTACGTCTTCGCGCGCTTCGAGTTCCCCGGCAAGCAGTTGCTGCGGGCGCTGGTGACCGTGCCGTTCGTGCTGCCGACCGTGGTGGTCGGCACCGCCTTCCTGGCGCTGGTCGGGCGGCGCGGGCTGCTGGACGAGGTGTGGGGGATCCGGCTGGACACCACCGTCTGGGCGATCCTGCTCGCGCACGTCTTCTTCAACTACGCCGTGGTCGTACGCACCGTCGGCGGGCTCTGGGCGCAGCTCGACCCGCGCCAGGAGGAGGCCGCCCGGGTGCTGGGGGCCGGGCGGTTCGCGGCCTGGCGGCGGGTGACGCTGCCCGCGCTGGCCCCGGCGGTGGCGGCCGCCTCGCTGATGGTCTTCCTGTTCACCTTCACCTCCTTCGGGGTCGTGCAGATCCTGGGCGGGCCCTCGTACTCCACCCTGGAAGTGGAGGTCTACCGGCAGACCGCGCAGCTCCTGGACCTGCCGACGGCGGCGGTCCTGACGATGGTTCAGTTCGCGGCGGTCGGAGCCGTCCTCGGGGTGCACGCCTGGACCGTGCGCAAGCGCGAGACCGCGCTGCGGCTCGTGGATCCGGGGCGCACGACGCACCGGCCGCGCGGGCTCGCGCAGCGCGGGCTGCTCGGCGCGGTGCTCCTGACGGTGGCGCTGCTGATCGTGCTGCCGCTGGGCGTGCTGGTGGAACGGTCCTTCGACGCGCCCGGCGGGTACGGGTTCGGCTTCTACCGGGCGCTCCAGGAGGTGGGCGCGGGCGGCGGAACGTTCCTGGTGCCGCCGCTGGAGGCGATCTGGAACTCCCTGCGGTACGCGCTCGCCGCCACCGCGATCGCCCTGGTGATCGGGGGGCTCGCGGCCGCGGCGCTGACCCGGCGCGGGGGCCGGTTCGTGCGCGGGTTCGACGCGCTGCTGATGCTGCCGCTGGGGGTGTCGGCGGTGACGGTGGGCTTCGGCTTCCTGATCACCCTGGACAAGCCGCCGCTGGACCTGCGGACCTCGTGGATCCTGGTGCCGCTGGCGCAGGCGCTGGTGGGGGTCCCGTTCGTCGTACGGACCATGCTGCCGGTGCTGCGCGCCGTGGACGGGCGGCTGCGGGAGGCCGCGGCCGTGCTCGGCGCGTCCCCGCTGCGGGCGTGGCGGGAGGTGGACCTGCCGCTGGTGCGGCGGGCGCTGCTGATCGCCGCCGGGTTCGCCTTCGCGGTGTCGCTGGGCGAGTTCGGGGCGACCGTCTTCATCGCCCGGCCGGACCAGCCGACACTGCCCGTGGCGGTGGCGCGGCTGCTGGGGCGGGCGGGAGAGATGAACTACGGGCAGGCGATGGCCCTGAGCACGATTCTGATGCTGGTGTGCGCGGTGTCCCTGCTGGTGCTGGAGCGACTGCGACCCGACAAGACCTCGGGAGAGTTCTGAATGACGCTGCTCCGGCTGGAAGGGGTGTCGGTCCGCTTCGGCGAGCGCGCCGTCGTGGACCGCGTCGACCTGGAGGTCGCCGAGCACGAGATCGTGTGCGTGCTGGGCCCGAGCGGCAGCGGGAAGTCGACGCTGCTGCGGGTCGTCGCCGGGCTCCAGCAGGTGTCCGGGGGCCGGGTCCTGCTCGGCGGGGCCGACCAGGCCGGCGTACCGGTGCACCGGCGCGGGGTCGGCCTGATGTTCCAGGACCACCAGCTGTTCCCGCACCGGGACGTGGGCGGGAACGTCGCCTTCGGCCTGCGGATGCGGGGTTCCTCGAAGGGGGCGTACGAGGCCCAGGTCGCGGAGCTGCTGGAGCTGGTCGGGCTCCCCGGAGCCCAGGGCCGGGCCGTGGCCTCGCTGTCCGGGGGAGAGCAGCAGCGGGTCGCGCTGGCGCGGGCGCTGGCCCCGTCGCCGCGGCTGCTGATGCTGGACGAGCCGCTGGGACAACTGGACCGGGGGCTGCGGGAGCGGCTGGTCGTGGAGCTCCAGGGGCTGTTCTCCCGGCTGGGGACCACCGTGCTGGCCGTCACGCACGACCAGGGGGAGGCCTTCGCGCTGGCCGACCGGGTGATCGTGATGCGGGACGGGCGGATCGCGCAGGCCGGCACCCCGCTGGAGGTGTGGCAGCGGCCGGCCTCGGAGTTCGTGGCGCGGTTCCTGGGCTTCGAGAACGTGGTTCCGGCCGTGGTGTCCGGCGCCGCCGCGGGCACCGCGTGGGGCAAGGTCCCCGTCCCGGCCGGGTCCCCGGAGGGGGAGCAGCGGCTGCTGATCCGGCCCGCCGGGGTCGTCCTGGGGCCGGAGGGCCTCGCGTGCGTGGTGGAGTCCCGCACCTTCCGCGGCACGCACGTCGCGCTGCTGCTGCGCCCGGAGGCGGGTCCCGTGCTGGAGGCCGAGTGCGGCCTGGCGGGGGCGCCGTCGGTGGGGGACCGCGTCGCGGTGACCTTCACCCCGTCCGAGGTGGTCGTACTCCCGGCCGCGAACTAGTGCCGCGTCACTAGTCGAGGATGCGGTCGCAGGCGATCGGCAGGTGGCGCGGGCCGCGCAGGACGGCGTTCTGCCGGTAGGGGGGCGGGTCCTCCAGGAGGCGGGGGTTGTCCAGTCGGCGGGCGAGCTCGCTCAGCGCCAGCTGGGCCTCCAGCCGGGCCAGCGGCGCCCCGAAGCAGCTGTGGATGCCGCTGCCGAGGCCGAGGTGCTGGATGTCCGTACGGTCCGGGTCGAAGCGGTCCGGGTCCTCGAACCGCTTCGGGTCGCGGTTACCGGAGGCCAGGATCAGCCACAGGGACGCGCCCTTGGGGATGGAGACCCCGGCGACCTCGATGTCGGCCAGCGTGCTGCGCTGGGGCAGCAGCTGGACCGGAGGCTCGTAGCGCAGCAGCTCCTCGACCAGGGTGACGGACAGGCCCGGGTCCTCGCGCAGCCGCCGCAGCACGTCCGGGTGGCGCAGCAGGGTCAGCATCCCGTTGGTGATGAGGTTGACCGTGGTCTCGTGGCCCGCGATCAGCAGGAGCGCCGAGGTGCTGAGCACCTCCATCGTCGTCATCGCGCCGTCCGGCCCGTCCGCCGTCGCCAGATGGGACAGCATGTCGTCACCGGGGCTCTTGCGGCGCTCCTCGATCAGCCCGGCCAGGTACATGCCGAGCTCCATCCGCACATCGGTGGAACCCTTGTGGCGCTGCGAGGGGTCGGCGTCCGGGTCGGGGTCCAGGCTCGCGGCGAGGGCGTCCGCCCACACGTGGAAACGCGGCTCGTCCTCGGGCGGCACGCCCAGCAGCCGGCAGATGACCGAGACGGGGAACGGGTAGGAGAACTGGTCGACCAGGTCGATCCGGTCCAGACCGTCCGCGGAGCCGATGCCGTCGATCAGCCCCGAGACGATGCCCCCGAGCTCGCCGCGCATGTCGTGGACCCGGTGCGGGGTGTGCGGCGGGCCGAACGGGCGGTTGGTCATCCGGCGCAGCCGGTCGTGCTCCGGCGGGTCGAGGTTCAGGAAGGCGGGCGGCAGCGCCGTGTCCTCCTCCTCGGCCTGGGCCAGCGGGTCGGCCGCCGTCGGCGTCAGATTGCGGCGGTCGGAGCTGATCCGCGGGTCGTGGAGGAGGCTCTGGATCTCGTAGTAGGTGCTGACGACGTACGGTCCGTCGCCCTCGTGGGACACCGGCGTCTTGCGGAGCTCCTCGTACAGCGGATACGGATCGGCACGGTTCGCGTAGTCGATGATCTCGCGCAGGATGGCTTGTGTCATGGCAGGTCCTCGATCAGTGGTGCGCGGGGGTGAACGTCATCCGCCGGTCGGCCGGCGAGTAGCCGCTGAGGGTGATCGTCGGTCCGTGCGTGGGCACTGACGGGTCGGGGAAGTCCGCCGGCATCGGCTTGTGGCCCTCCGGCCTGCGGTCCACGGTGGCGAACGGCGGCGGGAACGGCGAGGTGGTCTCGATCAGGTGCTGGTAGAAGGGCAGCCAGCGCGAATGGTCGAAGGTGACCGCGCCGATGACGCGCCCCTGGTACCCGTACACGCCGGTGAACCTGCGCTCGTCGCGCGAGCCCTGCGCGATGAGGATCTCCGTCCCCATCGAGGGCACCCCGACGGACTTGATGTTCACGCCGAACTGGGACGACCAGAAGGCCGGGACCCACACGTGGGGGCGGCGGTCCATGCCCTCGCTGAGCATGTTGTGCGCCGCCGTCTCGGCCTGGGCGACGGCGTTGCCCCAGTGCTCCAGGGACAGGAACTGGTACCCGAAGAGTGCGTGCGGGGAACGTGCCACGTCACCCGCCACATAGATGTCGTCGGTGACGATCCCCCAGATGTCGAAGGCCCGGCAGCCCGCGTCGCAGGCGATGCCGCGTGGACCCGCACCCAGACCCGACCCGGCGAGCCACTCGGTGTTGCGCTGCGCGCCGAGCGAGACGACCACCACGTCGGCCTCGACGGTGGCACCGTCGGACAGGTGCGCGGCGCGGAACCGCCCGGAGGGATCGCCCTCCAGCCCGGTCACCATGACACCGGTACGCAAGTCCACTCCGGCCTCGCGGTGCATGCCGGCCGCGACCTCCCCGATGACCCCGCCGAGCGCGCCGACCAGGGGCGCGTCGCCCCGTTCTGCGACCGTGACGGGCAGATCGCGCTCCCGGCAGGCGGACGCGATCTCCGACCCGGTGAAGCCCGCCCCGATGACGAGCACCCGGCGCGGGCCGGCGGCGAGACTGCGTTCCAGAGCGGCGCCGTCGTCCCGGGTGCGCAGGACGAAGACGCCGTCGAGCGCGCCCTCCTCCTCGTTCGGCCACGGCCGGGCCCGTACTCCGGTGGCGATCAGCAGCCGGTCGTACTCCACCGCGTCACCGTCGGCGAGGAGCACCCGGCGGCCCGCCATGTCCAGGCCGGAGGCGGGGACGCCGAGGCGCCACTTGGCGTCGATGTCCCGGCGGCGCGGGAGCGCGGTATGCTCCGCGGTCGCCTTGCCCAGCAGGACCTGCTTGGACAGCGGAGGCCGGTCGTACGGCTCGTACGGTTCGTCGCCGATCATCGTCAGCGAACCGGTGAAGCCCTTCTCGCGCATGGTCTCCGCGGCCCGCAGTCCGGCCAGCGAGGCGCCGACGACGACGATGCGGCCCTCACGCTTGAGGCGCTCCAGGGCGCCGTCACCGCTCACCGCGCACCTCCGCGGTGAGTACGGGTTCGTCCGCCGCGCCGTACTCGACGAGGATCGCCCCGACCGGGCAGGCGGCGACGGCACGCGCGACGTGCTCGCGCTGCCCCTCGTCCGTCTCCGGGTTGTAGAGCAGTCCTTCGTCCCCGTGCATGGCGAAGACTCCGGGAGCGAGGAACGCGCACTGCGCGTATCCCTGGCAGCGGTTGAGGTCCACGACAAGCCTCATGAGGGATCAGCCTTTCGGTGGCCGGAATGCTCCCCGTGCCCCGAGTCCCCCCGACCCGCCCCGTCCCTCCCCCTCACCAGCATGCGCGCGGGGGGTGCGCGGCGCACGGCGGCCGCTACCGCAGGGCCGTCCGCAGGATGTGCACGCCCACGACCAGCGCCCAGGCCGGCAGGATCAGCTCGGACCAGGGGACCCCGGACCCCACGACGACCAGGACCAGCCCCGTCAGATAGCCCAGCAGGGCGAGCGGGCGCGGGAAGATCCCGAGGCGGCGCCCGATGGAGGAGGTCGCGAAGACGAACACGGCGGCCATCCGCATCGCGTACGTCGTCAGGACCGTGTACGCGTAGTGGCGCCCGAAGGCGGCGTCCGCGCCGTCCTGGAGCACGGTGCCCGCCGCGGCGGCCGCGACGAACAGGGTGGCGACGAACACGAAGCCGCTGCCGAGGAAGACGGTGGAGACGAACCGGTCCTCGGCCTCGCCCGCATGCGCGCGCAACGCGCCCATGAACCAGAGGAAGGAGATCCCGGCGAAGGGCACGATCTCCAGGGCGAGGCGCACCGCCCAGTGGTCCCCGGGGTCCACCACCGCATCGGCGCCGTCATCCGACGGGATGGCGATCCGCATCAGGACGATCGCCGCCGCCAGCAGCACCGCGAAGACGATCCCGGCCGTCCCGGCGGCCCGGGGGGTGCGCAGCCGCGCGCTCGTGGGCTCCACGGACGCCTCGCTCTCTCCCGCCCCCGTCCAGCTAGCGGCAGCCGCCGCGCGGACGCCATCGGGGGCGGGCCGAGAGGGTGAGGACGTCTCCCCCGGGAAGCGGCGGCTACGGAACCGGGACCGGGACCGGCTCCGAGGCCTCGGCCTGTTCCTCGGCGCCCTCGTGGTTGCCGTACCAGGCCACCGCCACCGCGCCGGTGACGGCCAGGACGAAGCCGAGGACCGCCAGCCAGGCCAGGCCCGGCCGGGAGGCGTCGCCCAGCCAGAGCACGCCGATCGCGCCGGGCAGCACCGTCTCGCCCACCACCAGCGCCGCCGTCGCGCCGTTCACCGAGCCGATCTGCAGGGCCACCGTGTGCAGGTACATGCCGCCGAAGCCCGCCACCAGGATCGCGTAGAGCGCCGGGTCGGACAGCAGCGAGGCCAGGTCGAAGGGGTCCACGCCGTTCAGGATGCGCACGCCCACGCCGAGCGCGCCGAAGGCCAGACCCGACAGCAGGCCCGCGAGGATCGCCGCCCGGCCGCCGAGGAACCGTACGGCCACGGTGCCGCCGACGATGATCAGGAGCGTCACGCCGAGCAGCCACCAGTGGGTGGACATCGGGGCGTGGTGGCCGCCCTCGTGGCCGGCCGCCGTCGCCAGCAGCACGAGCGCCGTGCACACGACCCCGATCGAGGCCCATTCCTTCCGGGTCAGCCGGATGCCCAGCATCTTCACGCTGAGCACCGCCGTGATCACCAGGTTGGCACTGATCACGGTCTGGGAGAGGAACAGCGGCAGCAGCCGGGCGGCGAGGGCACCGAGGCCGAAGCCCACGAAGTCCAGGATCGTGCCGACGATGAACTCCCACGTCATCGCGGCCTTCGCGGTCGACGACAGGTTCGGCCCGCCGTGCGCCGTCACTCCGGCGGCGGCCGGGGACATCCGGGCCGCCCGGCGCGAGCCGACGGCTTGCAGGACGGATCCCGTGCCGTAGCAGATGGACGCCGCGATTGCGGTCAGCAGGCCTATGAGCACCGAAGGCTCCGTTCACTTCTGGCAGGTCTTGTGTACCTATGCCAGACGTAAGAAAGGCGCCGGAAGTTGCCTCCCGGCCTCAGGTCATCGAGGCGAGTACCGCCGGAACCTCGTCGACCGAGTCGACCAGCGCGATCCGGGACTCAAGCGGACGGCCCGCCGCCAGCGCCTGGAGCAGCGGCCAGGCCGGGAGCCGCTCCGTCCAGTGGGCGCGGCCGACCAGGATCATCGGGGTCGGCTCGCCCCGGGACTCGTAGTAGTTCGGGGTCGCGTTGTCGAAGATCTCCTGCACGGTGCCCGCCGCGCCCGGCAGGAAGACCACGCCCGCGTTGGACCGGGCGAGCAGCCCGTCCTCACGGGTGGCGTTCGCGAAGTACTTGGCGATGTGGCCCGCGAAGGCGTTCGGCGGCTCGTGCCCGTAGAACCAGGTCGGGATGCCCACCGAGTCGCCGCCGCCGGGCCAGCGGCCGCGTACGGTGAAGGCCGCCTGCGCCCACTCGGAGACCGAGGGGGCGAAGGACGGGGCCTTCGCCAGCATGTCCAGCGCCTCCGCGAGCGCCTCGTCCGGGGACGTCGCCAGGTAGGCGCCCAGGTTGGCCGCCTCCATCGCGCCCGGTCCGCCGCCCGTGGCCACCGTCAGCCCGGACCGGCTCAGCGCCCGGCCCAGTTCCGCCGCGCCCCGGTAGTCCGCAGCGCCGCGGGCCATCGCGTGGCCGCCCATCACGCCGACGACGCGCGCGCCCACGAGGTGCTCGTCGAGGGCGTCGGAGATGGCGTCGTCGTGGATGGAGCGGAGCATCGAGGAGAATATGTCGCCGTCGGCCTTGGTCTCCTGGAACCAGGCGTACGCCTGGGCGTCCGGGGTGGCCTCGTAGCCCTCCGCCAGCCCGGCGAACAGCTCGTCCGCCGTGTACAGCAGACTGCGGTACGGGTCGAACGGCAGGTCGGGAACCGGCGGGAAGACCAGCGCGCCGTCCGCGCGGACCTTGACCGAGGCGTCGGGCTCCATGGGGCAGCCGAGGAACACGGCCGAGGAGGTGTCCGCCGACAGCAGCGCGAAGGTGCGCTGCAGCAGGTTGACCGACTGGATCCGGTATCCGCTGAGCGAGCCGTGGGCCACGACCCGGTCGAATTCGGCGAGCGTCTCGATCTCGGTGTCGATGTATCCGTTGACCATTCGGCCCACCCTAAGGGCTGCCCGCCTCAGCGGGTCAATGCCAGCGACGTCAGCTGTGCCACACCCCAGCTGAGCGGTACGCACACGGCCACCAGCGCGGTCGCCCGCAAGGTCGCGGCGCTGCGCAGCACCGCGCCCGGGGCGCCGAGGCCGGCGAGGGTCTCGCGGGCGGCGGCGCGGGCCTGGTGGACCTCCACCGCCGAGGTGAGCAGCGTCGCGGCCGCGCACAGGGCCACCAGCGCGACGGCCGGCCCGGTCAGCGGGCCGAGCGGGACGTCGAGCCCGCCCCGGTCGCGCAGGGCCAGGGCGGTGAGGGCGCCCGCGCCGACGGCGCACAGCACCCCGAGGGGCGGGCCCAGCCGGGGCGCCTCCTCCTGCAGGGTCCGCCCGGCGAGCAGCCGGAGCGCGCCCGGGCGGACGGCCTGCACCAGCGCCCCGCACGCGTAGGCCACGCCCGGCCCGGCGAGGGCGAGCCCGAGGGCGGTCAGCGCCCAGCCGGTGGCCATGCCGGCGCCGCCGCGGCCGGCGTAGGCCTCCACGGCCAGCCCGCTGGCGGTGAGGGCGATGCCCCAGGGCAGCCCGGTCTGCGGGGCGGTCGGCGCGTGCGGCCGCAGCGCGAGGGCGGTGGCGGCCGAGGCGGCCAGGGGGAGCAGGGACAGCAGGGTGAGGGCGGCGGCCACGGGCAGCGGCCGGTCGGCGTGCAGCAGCCCGGCCCCCGCCCCGTCGAAGGGCAGCCCGGCGACGTCCCCGCGCAGGTGGAGGAAGGCGGCCAGGGCCACGGCGCTGCCCAGGGTGCAGGCGACGGCGGTGGAGATCGCCGCGACCAGGGTGAGCCGAACGGGCCCCAGCCCGGCCGCGTCCAGCCCCTCCCGGGGCCGGGTGGCCGGGTCGGTACGGGCCACGGCGACGGCGAACTGCACGGTGACGGCGAGCGGGACCAGGGCCCACAGCAGCCGGGGGAACGATCCGGCAGGCCGGGCGACGGCCTGCGCGAGCACGTACAGCAGCAGGAACCCGGTACCGGCCGAGGCGGCGGCCACCAGCAGCCGGCGCAGCTGAACGAGCGGCCGGGAGCCGCGGGCTAGGCGGAGAGCGAGCACGCGGCCTGGTCCTCCGGGGTCTGCGGGGAGGCGGCGGCCGCCGCTCCGGCCGGCCGGCCGTCGAGCAGGGCGACCCGCCGGTCGGCGACGGCCGCGGTCTCCTCGTCGTGGGTGGCCAGCAGCACGGTGATGTCGTGCGAGCGGGCCGCGGTGGTCAGCGTGCGGAGCAGCAGGGCGCGCTCGGCGCGGTGCAGCGGGGCCGTCGGCTCGTCGGCGAAGATCACGGCCGGCTGGTTGACCAGGGCGCGGGCCAGGGCGACGCGCTGCGACTCGGCCCGGTTGAGGGCGCCGGGGCGCTTGCGGGCGAAACCGCCGATGTCGAGGCGCTCCAGCCATTCGAAGGCCGCGTCCTTGGCGGTGCGGTGCGGGACGCCGGCGATCAGGAGCGGCAGAGCCGCGTTCTCCCAGACCCGCAGTTCGGGCAGGAGCTGGGGCGTGGGGCCGATCCAGCCGAAGCGGTCGCGGCGCAGCCGCTCGCGGGCCATGGCTCCCATGGTGTGCACGGGCACGCTGTTGAACCAGACCTCGCCCTGTTCGGGCGCCAGCTGCCCGGAGAGGCAGTGCAGCAGCGTGGTCTTGCCGCTGCCGCGCGGGCCGGTGACGGCGAGGATCTCGCCCTCGCGGACACCGAGCGAGACCCCGATGAGGCCGGGCGAACCTCCCCCGGACTTCGTCCGGGGGGACCCCCTGTGGGAGTAGTGAAGGGACCGTGCCCAGAGGACGTCGTTGTCTGGCGGGGCGCTGTCCGGGGGAGCCACCATGGCGTACACCTCCGTCCGGGGGAACGAAGCGGAGCCTGCTTGGTCACTGGCGCCGCAAGGAGATGTAAAGAGATGAACGTCTTGGATGGTGACAGCACACGGCCCGGACCCCCTCGTTCTCACTCGAACGGGCGATCCGGGCCGTGTGGTCGGACTATTTACAGCTTGGTCCACGCCTCGGTGAGCACCGAGCGCAGGATGCCTTCGATCTCGTCGAAGGTGCCCTGGTCGGCGGTCAGCGGCGGGGCCAGCTGGATGACCGGGTCGCCACGGTCGTCGGCCCGGCAGTACAGGCCGTTCTCGAAGAGCGCCTTGGAGAGGAAGCCGTAGAGCACGCGCTCGGTCTCCTCGTCGGAGAAGGACTCCTTGGTGTCCTTGTCCTTGACGAGCTCGATGCCGTAGAAGTAGCCGTTGCCGCGGACGTCGCCGACGATCGGCAGGTCGTGCAGCTTCTTCAGCGTCGAGAAGAAGGCGTCCTCGTTGTCCAGCACGTGCTGGTTGAGGCCTTCCTTGTCGAAGATGTCGAGGTTGGCGAGCGCCACCGCGGAGGACACCGGGTGGCCGCCGAAGGTGTAGCCGTGCAGGAAGGTGTTGTCGCCCTTGTAGAACGGCTCGGCGAGCTTGTCCGAGATGATGCAGGCGCCGATCGGGGAGTAGCCCGAGGTCATGCCCTTGGCGCAGGTGATCATGTCCGGGACGTAGCCGAACTTGTCACAGGCGAACATCGTGCCGAGGCGGCCGAAGGCGCAGATCGTCTCGTCGGAGACGAGCAGGACGTCGTACTCGTCGCAGATCTCGCGGACCCGCTGGAAGTACCCGGGCGGCGGCGGGAAGCAGCCGCCGGCGTTCTGCACCGGCTCCAGGAAGACGGCGGCGACGGTGTCGGCGCCCTCGAACAGGATCTCCTGCTCGATCTGGTCGGCGCACCAGCGGCCGAAGGCCTCGGGGTCGTCGCCGTAGATCGGGGCGCGGTAGATGTTGGTGTTCGGTACCTTGTGCGCGCCGGGCACCAGCGGCTCGAAGGGGGCCTTGAGGGCCGGCAGGCCGGTGATGGACAGGGCGCCCTGCGGGGTGCCGTGGTAGGCCACCGCACGCGAGATGACCTTGTACTTGGTGTGCTTGCCCTGAAGCTTGTAGTACTGCTTGGCGAGCTTCCAGGCGGTCTCGACGGCCTCGCCGCCGCCGGTGGTGAAGAAGACCTTGTTCAGGTCGCCCGGGGCGTAGTGCGCGAGGCGCTCGGCGAGCTCGACGGCCTTGGGGTGCGCGTACGACCAGATGGGGAAGAACGCGAGTTCCTGGGCCTGCTTGTACGCGACCTCGGCCAGTTCCTTGCGGCCGTGACCGGCGTTGACCACGAACAGTCCGGCGAGACCGTCCAGGTAGCGCTTGCCCTTGTCGTCGAAGATGTAGGTGCCCTCACCCCGCACGATGGTGGGGACGGGAGAGTTCTCGTACGACGACATGCGGGTGAAGTGCATCCACAGGTGGTCGTACGCGGTCTTGGAGAGGTCCTGGCTCACGGGCTATCTCGTTCCCCACATGTAGGTCTGCTTCTTCAGCTTCAGGTAAACGAAGCTTTCGGTTGATCGCACGCCGGGGAGCGCGCGGATCTTCTTGTTGATCGTGTCGAGCAGGTGGTCGTCGTCCTCGCAGACGATCTCCACCATCAGGTCGAACGAGCCCGCGGTCATCACCACGTACTCGCACTCGGCCATCGCGGTCAGGGCGTCGGCCACCGGGTCGAGGTCTCCCTCGACGTTGATGCCGACCATTGCCTGGCGCCGCAGCCCCACGGTGAGCGGGTCGGTGACGGCGACGATCTGCATGACGCCCTGGTCGAGCAGCTTCTGGACGCGCTGTCGCACGGCCGCCTCGGAAAGGCCCACGGCCTTGCCGATGGCCGCGTAGGGACGGCGACCGTCCTCCTGCAGTTGCTCGATGATCGCCAGGGACACAGCATCGACCGAAGGGGACGGTTGTCTGTTCCTGGAATCTGCGCTTCGACTGACCACGACCTCACTGTGCACGAGGAGTCGACAGTTCCGCAAGGCGGAATCGATGAAATCCGTTGTTTGGCGACTCGGATGACACTGATTTCGTAGTTCGTGGTGCGTGGCCCTGTCGAAAACGGCGCACAAGGGGCTAGGCTGGGTTGTTGTCTCAACCATTGGACATGTGATCAGGAGTGTGGCTGGAGTGACCAGCGAACTGCGTCGTCTGCGTAACTACATCGGCGGGGAGTTCAAGGACGCCGCCGACGGGCGGACCACCGAGGTGGTCAACCCCGCGACCGGCGAGGCGTACGCCACCGCCCCGCTCTCCGGCCAGGCCGATGTGGACGCGGCCATGGCCGCCGCTGCGGCCGCCTTCCCGGGCTGGCGCGACACCACCCCCTCCGAGCGCCAGAAGGCCCTGCTCAAGATCGCGGACGCCTTCGAGGCGCGCGCGGACGAGCTCGTCGCCGCGGAGTCGGAGAACACCGGCAAGCCGCTGGGCCTCACGGCCAGCGAGGAGCTGCCGCCGATGGTGGACCAGATCCGCTTCTTCGCCGGCGCCGCGCGCCTGCTGGAGGGCCGCTCGGCCGGCGAGTACATGGAGGGGATGACCTCGATCATCCGCCGTGAGCCGGTCGGCGTCTGCGCGCAGGTCGCGCCGTGGAACTACCCGATGATGATGGCCGTGTGGAAGTTCGCCCCGGCCATCGCCGCGGGCAACACCGTGGTCCTCAAGCCCTCGGACACCACCCCGGCCTCCACCGTCCTGATGGCGGAGATCATCGACTCGGTCCTGCCCAAGGGTGTCTTCAACGTCATCTGCGGTGACCGCGAGACCGGCAAGGCCATGGTCGAGCACTCCACCCCGGCGATGGCCTCCATCACCGGCTCGGTGCGCGCGGGCATGCAGGTCGCCGAGAGCGCCTCGAAGGACGTCAAGCGCGTCCACCTGGAGCTCGGCGGCAAGGCCCCGGTCGTGGTCTTCGAGGACGCCGACATCGCCAAGGCCGTCGAGGACATCGCGGTCGCGGGCTACTTCAACGCCGGCCAGGACTGCACCGCTGCCACGCGCGTGCTCGTGCACGAGTCCATCCACGACGAGTTCGTGACCGCGCTCGCCAAGGCGGCCGCCGACACCAAGACCGGCCAGCCGGACGACGAGGACGTGCTGTACGGCCCGCTGAACAACCCGAACCAGCTCAAGCAGGTCGCGGGCTTCATCGAGCGCCTCCCCGCCCACGCCAAGGTCGAGGCGGGCGGCCACCGGGTCGGTGAGAAGGGCTACTTCTACGCCCCGACCGTCGTCTCCGGCCTCAAGCAGGACGACGAGATCATCCAGAACGAGGTCTTCGGGCCCGTCATCACCGTCCAGTCCTTCACGGACGAGGCCCAGGCCCTGGAGTACGCGAACGGCGTCGAGTTCGCCCTCGCCTCCTCCGTGTGGACCAAGGACCACGGCCGCGCGATGCGGATGTCCAGGAACCTCGACTTCGGCTGCGTGTGGATCAACACCCACATCCCGCTCGTCGCCGAGATGCCCCACGGCGGCTTCAAGAAGTCCGGCTACGGCAAGGACCTCTCCGCCTACGGCTTCGAGGACTACACCCGCATCAAGCACGTGATGACCTCGCTCGACGGCTGATCCGCCTGAACGGGGCGGGCAGTAGACAACATGTCTATTGCCCGCCCCTTCGCGTTCGCCGAGGCTTTGGCCATGCCTGAACTCGCCTTTTCCCGCCGCTCGGCGATCCGCGGCCTCGGCGCCGCGGGCCTGCTGACCGCCCTCGCCGGCTGCGGAGTGCCCGCCGCCTACGTTCCCGAGGATCGGCGGGAGGGTCCGGACCGCTCCGAGCGGGACCAGAGCATCTCCTTCTCCAACTGGCCGCTCTACATCGACACCGACGACGAGGACGAGAGCCGCCGGCCGACGCTGGACGCCTTCTCGGAGAAGACCGGCATCGAGATCCGGTACACCGAGGACATCAACGACAACGACGAGTTCTTCGGCAAGGTCAGCCCGGCCCTGATGAACCGCCAGGAGACCGGCCACGACCTGTTCGTGGTCAGCGACTGGATGGCCGCCCGCTTCGTCCATCTGGGCTGGGCCCAGAAGATGAACCGGCCGGCGCAGCCCAACGTGGCCAAGTACCTCGACCCCCAGCTGCGTTCCCCCGCCTTCGACGAGGGCCGGCTGCACACCGTGCCCTGGCAGTCGGGGATCACCGGCATCGCCTACAACCGCAAGGCGCTCGGCCGGGAGATCAGGTCCGTGGGCGACTTGTGGCACCCGGACCTGGCCGGCAAGGTCACCCTCTTCTCCGGTCTCGACGAGTCCTTCTCCCTGCTCATGCAGGGTGACGGGGTGGACGTGACGCGGTGGACCGAGTCCGACTTCCACCGGATGTGCGACCGGGTGGAGAGCATGGTGAAGAAGAAGCACATCCGCCGCTTCACCGGCAACGACTACACCTCCGATCTCAGCAAGGGCGACGTCCTGGCCTGCCAGGCCTACTCCGGCGACGCGATCCAACTCCAGGCCGACAACCCCGACATCGAGTTCGTCGTCCCCGAGGAGGGGGCCGAACTGTGGGCGGAGAGCCTGCTCGTCCCCAACCTCGCCCGGCACAAGGCCAATGCCGAGAGCCTGATCGACCACTACTACGCACCGGAGGTGGCCGCGGAGCTCGCCGCCTCCGTCAACTACGTCTGCCCGGTCCCGGCCGCCCGCGAGGTCCTGGCCGCATCCGACGACAAGGACACCGCCGCCCTCGCCGAGAACCCGCTGATCTTCCCCGACGGCGAGATGCGCAAGCGCCTCGTCGTCTCACGGGACATCTCCACGGCCGAGCGGCCCTCCTTCGCCAAGCGCTGGAACGCCATCGTCGGCCTCTGACGGGCGCGGACACGGATATCCGTGATGATCACGGTCCGGCCGCAGAGTTGAACATGTTCAGGGATTAGGCTGAACGTGTTCAAGAATCCGCGTACGCTTCCTTCCATGAGCGAGAGAAGCGCCCTTGAGCGGCGGATCCGTGCCTGGCTGACCCTGTTCCTCATCTGCCTGGTCCTCAGCGGACTCACCGCCTTCCCCCTGGTCAGTGAACTCCACTGGGCCAACGCCCTGGTGGACAACGAGTGGCTGCGGCGCGTGGGCGACGGGCTGGACAGGGCCGATGCGGAGTACCCCTTCCTGCTGTACGGCACCGACTGGCTCGCCTTCGCCCACCTGGTGATCGCCGTCTTCTTCTACGGCGTCCACCGCGACCCCGTACGCAACATCTGGATCGTCGAAGCGGGCATGATCGCCTGCGCCGGAGTGATCCCGCTGGCCCTGATATGCGGGCCCATCCGCGGCATACCCGTCTGGTGGAGCGTCATCGACATGTCCTTCGGCGTCTTCGGAGTGATCCCCCTCCTGGTCCTGCGCCGCATGATCAAACGCCTGGAGGCGTTGCCCGCCTGAGGGCTACTTCGCGAAGGCCGCCATCACGATGCCCAGGGCCACCGGGTTCATGTCCTCCCCCTTGGCGTTGGTCGAGTTGACCGAGTAGACGAGGGTGCGCGAGAGATCGCGGGTCGCGCCTATCGCGGTGTTGTAACCGTGCCGGCCACCCGTCTTCCCCCAGGCGACAGTGCCGTCCGGCAGGACGAGCCGGGACAGTCCCGCCGTCAGCGTCGCGGCCTTGCCACCCGCGAAGTTCTTCACATCGGGCACCGTGAACATCTCCTCCAACTGCGCCTCCGGCACGATCCGCCCGCCGAACAGGGCTATCGTGAAGCGCTCCAGATCGGCGGTCGTCGAGATGATGTCGCCGGCCGCCCACCGGTCCGAGGAGTTCCACTCGGTCACATCGCGCAGCTCCGTCGAGCCGTCGGCCGTCATCACCGCCTGGTAGCCGCGGTTGTGCGGCCCGTGGATCTTCGTCTGCGTCCGGCCGGGGAACGAGGTGTGGCGCAGCCCCAGCGGCGCCAGGATCCGCCGGCCCACCGCCTCCTCGTAGGCCGTGCCCGTCACCTTCTCGATCAGCACGCCCAGGACCGTGTAATTGATGTTCAGGTAGTGCTGCGCGGCCCCCGGCTCGAACTCCGGCCGCTTCGCGAAGGCGTTGGCCAGCTGGCCGTGCGGATCGGTCACATCGAAGCGGTGCTCCCACTGCGCCTCGAACGACTCGCCCGGGCCGTCGGCCGCCGGTATGCCGCTGGTGTAGTTGAGCAGTTGCCGGACGGTGACGGCGCCGTAGGTCTCGGGCACGGTCCCCGGCAGGTACTGCCGGACCGGCCTGTTCAGGTCCACCCGGCCCTCGGCCGCGAGTTGCAGCACCACCGCAGCGGTGAAGGTCTTGGTCACCGACCCGGCCCGGAACCGGCCCTGCTCGAAGGCCTCCCGCCCGCTGCGGACGTCCGCGACGCCCGAACTGCCCCGCCAGGAGCCGCTCGTACCCCCCACGCGGACCAGGGCGGCCGTCGCGTCCTTGTTCCCCGCGCCGAGGCCGGCGATCGCCCCCTCCAGCGCCGCGGAGTTCGGCGGCGTGGCGACGGCGGGTGCCTCGGCTCCGGACGAAGCCGCAGCGGACGCTTCGGCGATCGGGGCGGCCTGGGCGGTGACCGCCGGTCCTGCGACGACGCCCAGGACCAGAGCCGCGGCGATCAGTGTGCGCGTACGTGCCTTCATGGTGTTCCCCCTGTGAGACCCCGGGGCCCTGCTGCCCCGATGACCTCAATGCTCCTGGTCAGACGGGTAGTCGCGGATCACCATCAAGAGTGGTCTTCACCGGTACGACAACTCACTACCCAGAGGGAGCCGACACGCCCCTCCTCACTCCCCAGAGGGAGTACCCGCAGCGATCAGGCCCGTCTCGTACGCGCAGATCACCGCCTGGATCCGGTCCCGCAGCCCCAGCTTCGCCAGCACGTTCCCCACGTGCGACTTCACCGTGTGCTCGCTCACCACGAGCGCGGCCGCGATCTCCGCGTTCGACAGCCCCCGCCCCAGGTGCAGCAGCGTTTCCCGCTCCCGCGCCGTCAGCACGGCCAGCCGCTCCGCCGACAGCGCCTGCCCGGCCGCCGGCCGCGCCGTCGCCGCCGTGTACTCCTCGATCACCCGCCGCGCCACCGAAGGCGCCAGCAGGGACTCGCCCGCCGCCACGACCCGTACCGCATGCACCAGATCGTCCCGCCGCACGTCCTTGAGCAGGAACCCGCTCGCCCCCGCGTGCAGCGCCTCGTACACATACTCGTCCGAGTCGAAGGTCGTCAGCATCACCGTCCGGCAGGCGCTCTGCGCCGAGATCGTGCGGCAGGCCTCGATCCCGTCCAGCACCGGCATCCGGATGTCCAGCAGCGCCACGTCCGGCCGCAGCGCGCGGACCGCCTCGACGGCCGCCGCCCCGTCCCCGACCTCGGCCACGACCTCGATGTCGTCCTGGACGTCCAGGATCATCGCGAAGCCGCTGCGCACCAGCTCCTGGTCATCGGCCACCACCACACGGATCGTCAACTCCCCACCTCCAGCGGCGAGGCTACAAGGACGGCGCGCACCTCGAAGCCGCCACCCGGCCCGGGCCCGCAGACCGCCGTGCCCCCGTGCGCCGCGGCCCGCTCCCGGATCCCGATCAACCCGTGCCCGCCCTGCCCGCCCCGGGCCGCCGGACCCCGCCCGTCGTCGGTCACCGTGATCGTCAGGTCCCGCTCCGTGTGGTGCAGGCGCACCGCCACGCGCCGGGCCTCGGCATGCTTCACCACGTTCGTCAGCGCCTCCTGCACGATCCGGTACGCGGTCGTGTCCACCGCCGGCGACAGCGCCCGCACCCGGCCCGTCTCCTCGTAGGAGATCTCCGGCCCGCCCAGCCGCACCCTGTCCAGCAGCGCCGGCAGCCCCGCGACCCCCGGCTGCGGCTCGCGCGGTGCGGGACCGTCCTCCCGCAGCACGCCCAGCATGCTCCGCAGCTGCGCCATCGCCTCCCGGCCCGTGTCCGCGATCGCGTCGAAGGCGGCCTCGGCCCGCTCCGGGGCCCGCCGAACCGCCACCGGACCGGCCTCCGCCTGCACGATCATGATGCTGACCGCATGCGAGAGGATGTCGTGCATCTCCCGCGCGATCCGCGCCCGTTCCCGCGCGGCGGCCTGCTCCGCCTCGATCCGGTTGGCCCGCTCCAACTGCGCCGCCCGGTCCAGCGCGGCCGAGGTGTACGCCTGCCGGGTGTACTGCAGCCGGCCCAGCGCGTAGGCCGCGGCGGAGACGAAGAGAGTGAAGAGCAGTTCGCGCGCCGTCCCCGTGTTCCAGCCCACCGACAGGGCCACCACCGCGGCCGACAGCAGCCCCACGCCCGCCCGGACCCGTGCCGTGCACTGCAGTGCCACGGTGTAGAAGGCGATGAGGCCCGCATACGGCAGCGGCTGCCCCGGCCCCTCCAGCGTCATCTTGTACGCGCCGCCGACGGCCAGGACGGCGACCAGCACCGCCACCGGAGCCCGGCGCCGCCAGACCAGCGGCAGCACTCCGAGCGTGGTCATCCCGTACGAGGCCCAGTCCGCGGGCGGCAGCTCGGCCGAACGGGGCACCACGAAGGGCATGGTGACGGCCAGTTGCACCAGCAGCGTCAGCCCCAGGTCCTGCCACCGCGCACCGGCGCGGCGGATCCGCTCGCCGAAGGTGCGTATCACCGGCCGTACTCGGCCCGCACGGCGGTCAGCGCGTCCACCCGGTTCGTGGTCACGGAGTCGACCCCGGCCGCGACGAGCGCGCGCATCGCGCGCTTGGTGTCGGGCGTCCAGGCCGACACGCGCAGCCCGTCGCGGTGGACCGCGTCCACCAGCTCGCGGCTGACCAGCCCGAAGCGGTAGTTCAGCCAGGTCGGGGCGACCGCGTCGATGAGCACCCGGCGGGGCGGCGACAGCGTGGTCCAGGTCAGGGCGATCTCCGCGCCCGGATCGGCGGCGCGCACCGCCAGCATGCTGTTCGGCCCCGCGCAGTAGTACGCGCGCTCGCGCGCCCCGCACTCGCGGACCTGGCCGACGACCGTACGTACGGCCTCGTGCGTCGCGCCCGGCAGGTCGATCATCACCCGGCCCGCGCCGGCGGCCATGAGGGCCTCGCGCAGGGTCGGCACCCCGCCCTCCGTCAGCTCCTTGAGCTGCGGGGCCGTGACGGCGTCGATCCGCACGTCATGGCCCCACAGCCGCTGCAGCGTGTCGTCGTGGAGCAGGACGGCCGTCCCGTCGCGGGTCAGCCGTACGTCGATCTCGACCGCGTCCGCCCCGCGGGCGAAGGCGGAGCGGATCGAGGCCAGGGTGTTCTCACGGACACGGTAGGGATCGCCGCGGTGGCCGACGGCAGTCAGAGTGCGCATGCGCCCCATTCTCAGGGGCAGCGGCGATCAGGGGGAGGTCAGCGCGCGAGCCACTGGTCGGTGTACGCGTCGATCTCCTCGGTGAGCTTCGCCTTGCCCGCCGGGTCCAGGAAGGAGGCCTCGACGGCGTTCTTCGCGAGCGCGGCGAGACCGCGCTCGTCGAGGTCGAGGAGGCGGGAGGCCACCGCGTACTCGTTGTTCAGGTCCGTGCCGAACATCGGCGGGTCGTCGCTGTTGATGGTGACGAGCACGCCGGCCTGCACCATCTCCTTGACGGGGTGCAGGTCGAGGTCGCTCACCGCGCGGGTGGCGACGTTCGAGGTCGGGCAGACCTCCAGCACGATGCGGTGCTCCGCGAGGTACGCGAGGAGCTCCGGGTCCCGGGTGGCGCTGGTGCCGTGGCCGATGCGGACGGCGCCCAGCTCGCGGACCGCGTCCCAGATGGTCTCGGGGCCGGTGGTCTCGCCGGCGTGCGGCACGCTGTGCAGGCCCGCGGCGCGCGCGGCGTCGAAGTACGGCTTGAACTGCGGCCGCGGTACGCCGATCTCGGGACCGCCGAGGCCGAAGGAGACCAGGCCCTCGGGGCGCAGGTCCACGGCGAGGCGGGTGGTCTCGGCGGCGGCTTCCAGGCCGGCCTCGCCGGGAATGTCGAAGCACCAGCGCAGGATGACGCCCAGTTCGGCCTCGGCGGCCTTGCGGGCGTCCTCGATGGCCTCCATGAAGGCGTGCTCGTCGATGCCGCGGCGGGTGGAGGAGTACGGGGTGATGGTCAGTTCGGCGTAGCGGATGTTCTGCCGGGCCATGTCACGGGCGACCTCGAAGGTCAGGGTGCGCACGTCGTCCGGGGTGCGGATCAGGTCGACGACGGAGAGGTAGACCTCGATGAAGTGCGCGAAGTCGGTGAAGGTGAAGTAGTCGGCGATGGCCTCGGGGTCGGTGGGGACCTTCGAGTCCGGGTGGCGGGAGGCGAGTTCGGCCACGATGCGGGGGGAGGCGGAGCCGACGTGGTGGACGTGCAGTTCGGCCTTGGGCAGCCCCGCGATGAAGGGGTGCAGGTCGGTCATGGAATTGCCTCCGGGGGACGCTGGTGCGGGCAGGTCGGCAATCATCGTAGGCAGGAGCTCGGCTGTCGGCGGCACGCCTTAGCATGGCTGTACGAGAGGGGGGCGCCGCATGACCGATCAGAGCCCTGAGCCGAGGGACCCGTGGGCGCCGCCGGAGCAGGCGGCCGTGGACCTGGGTAAGAACCGTGCCGCGCCGGGCGCGCCGGAGGACCGGCCCGCGCCGTCCGTGCACGACCAGCAGACAATGGCCGGAATGCCGGGGGCGCAGACGCCGCCGCCTGGATCCGGACCCGCCCCGGTCACCCAGCCCATGACGCCGCCCGCGTACGGGTACCCGGCCCAGCCGGACCCGGCGGCGTACGCGTACCCCGGACCGCCGCCCGCCCCTCAGGGGTACGGGTACCAGGGCCAGCCCGGTTACGCGGCGTACCCGGGCCAGGCTCCGTACGGGCCCTACGGCCCACAGCCGAGCAACGGCTTCGGCACCGCCGCGCTCGTCCTCGGCATCATCTCGGTGGTCGCGTGCATCACCAGCTTCCTCGCGATCGCGCTCGGCATCGCCGCGGTCGTCTTCGGCGCGCTGGGCCGGGGCAAGGCCAACCGCGGGGAGTCCACCAACGGCGGGACGGCGCTGGCCGGCATCATCCTGGGCGCCGTCGGCATCGTCATGGGCGGTCTCATGCTGGTGATAGCGATATTCGGCTTCCTGGGCTCGGAGGCGCACTCGGACGAGGACCCGGGGTACGACCCGCCCTCCAGCTCGCAGTTCCAGGAGAAGGTCTGACCCCGGGCACCCGTCAGCCCCGGTCCGTCCAGGGCCAGTCGGCGTCCTGACCGTTCTCGATCAGGGACACCATGCGGAACGCGGCGTCCGTCAGGCCGCCGAAGGTGTGGCGGAAGCCGGTGCCGGCGGGCGCGTGTCCCACCCGGTAGCCGGCCAGGTTCCAGGTGTACACCGGGACCGTTTCCGGTACCAGGGCCGTCGGGTCGTCTCCGGCGTAGTAGCTGGCCTGCTCGTCGGTGACGATCAGGACCCGGTCGTGCTGCCTGTAGTGCTTGCGCATGGCCTCCGACGTGTCGGTACCCCCGAGGCTCTCGAAACGCTCCAGCACCTTCAGCACGGACTCGCCCCGGCGGTAGGGCACGGCCTTGCTGCCGGTGCCGAACTGCACCAGGTCCGCGTTCTCGGCGCGCAGCGCGAGCGCCGTGCCGAAGACGGCCGCCGCGTCCGCGCGGTTGAGCTGGGAGCGCTCCGACAGCGGGGACCACATCGACCCCGACCGGTCCACGAGCACGAGCGTGCGACCGGGCAGCGCGGGCACGTTGGCCAGCGAGTGGCCGAGTGCCTGCTCCAGCGGGTACGCCCAGCGCAGCGAGGGCGCGTGCTGGTAGGCAGCCAGGTAGCGGAAGGGGAACTGCCGGGACCGCGCGACGAACCCGGGATCACTGACCTTGGCCGCCACCTGCGCGGCCACCTCGTCCGAGACCCCGGCCTGGTCGAAGTTGCGCAGGTTGCGCAGCAGCGCCATCGAGCCCATGGACGGGATGACCGCCTCCCAGGCGGCCGCGTCCATCGGGCCCTGGAGCCAGCCGGCCAGCGCCTCCCAGGTCATCCCCGCCTCGGCGAGCCGCTCGGCGCCGTCCGGGGCGGTGACCACGGCCCGGCGCTGCGCCACCGGCAGCTCCATCAGCGCCCGGTGGGCGACGAGGGTGCGGCTGCCGGCCGGAGGCTCGGCGCTCTCCGGGTTGTGCCGGCGGTCGAGGGCGTAGCGGAACAGCTCGCCCTGCCAGGCCTTGGCGGGGTCGGGGGAGGCGTGCACGAGGTTGAGGACGTCGCCGAAGCGGTACCCCCGTCGAGCGGAGGCCGTGTCGTACTTCAGCAGCGAGGTGCCGGAGTAGAGGCGGCGCACGGCGTCCGCGATCCCGCGCTTGACCGGCTTGGGCACGTTGCGCCCGTAGGCGGCCGTCCAGTACGCGAGCAGCTCGCCGGGCTCGTCCGCGCGCCGCAGTACGGAGTCCACGACCTGCCGGTTGGAGGGCCCGTCGGTGGCGCCCGCGTCGAGCCGGGCCTTGACGTACTCGGCCGCGCCGACGAGCGAGGCGGTACGCATGTTGCCGTCGCCCCGCAGCCAGCCCAGCAGCCCCGCGGTCCACTGCGGGTCCTCGACGGCGAGCTTGCGCACGAGGGCGGCGAACCGGTCGTCGCGGGCCTCGCCGCTCTCGTACGCGGTGCGCTGGGACACGAAGTTGGCGACGGCCAGCAGGAAGAGTTCCGAGCGCGCGTCGCGCACGAAGCCGCTGCTGCCGTGGTGGTTGGCGGCCCGGCCGCCGGTGGACCGTACGGGCGAGGCGGTCGCGGCGGACGTGGCGGTCGCCGCGGAAATGGCGGTCGCGACCGGTGCGGGCGCGGCCTTGAACCGGCGCAGGTTGAAACGAGCCATGTGAATCCCCCCGAATTCAAGGAAGAGCGGGGGAGGCGGGACGTGCGGGATCGCCCGAGATCGGAAGTCGGTGACGGACTTGTGTCAGCTGCTCTACCGGACTGAGCTACCGGCCGTGGCCGGGCGGGATTCGAACCCGCGACCCGCTGATCCGGAGAAGTAACCGTCGCCTGCGCACCGGGCGCCCCGCACGCGGCCTCCCGAGATCAAGTTGGCGGCGGCCTGGGTTTCTTTTTGGGAGAAGGAGCCGCAGCCTGCGCACCGGGAGGTGCGTGAAACAGGTGTCCAGAGGTCGAAGCCGGCGAAACCGACCAGGTGCTCTACCAACTGAGCTACATCGGCCCGAAGCCGATGACGGGACTCGAACCCGCGGCCGCCCCATTGACAGTGGAAGTAGGTCTCGCCTTCGCACCTGGACAAGTCCCACCTTAGGCGGCCGCTTTCGGCAACCGCCAAGCAATTAAACGGAGGCCGCCGACAGCAGCGTGGGCACCATCACCGATTCGCCGTCGGTGCCGCGCGACAGCGGGACCCAGATCAGCCCCACCATGCGCGGGCAGTCGCACTCCAGGTCGGGATCGACTCCCAGCCGCGGCTCGCCCTCCTCCACCTCCACGCGGTAGCAGGAGGTCCAGCCCGAGGGGTACGGCGCCTCGTACGCATACCGCACCCCCAGGGCCCGCAGGCCGGTCTCCTCCGCCACCTCGCGCCGGACCCCGTCCTCGGGCAGCTCGCCCTCCTCCAGCCCGCCGCCGGGCAGGGTCCAGTACTCCGGACCGTCGTGCCGGCCGGTGGGCCCCTGGCCGCGCTCGCGGACCATGAGCACACAGCCGTCCCGGAGGATCACGGCCGCCACCCGGCGCCGCTCCGTCATGCGGCGCCCTCGCGCAGCTGCTCCCGGGCCTCCATCAGTGCGAAGCCCAGCAGGTTCAGCCCGCGCCAGCGTGCCGGGTCCAGGGCCCGCTCGTCGTCGGCGGCCAGGCCGATGCCCCAGATCCGGTCCATCGGGCTGGCCTCCACCAGTACCCGGCTCCCCGTGGACAGCAGGTACGAGCGCAGCGCCGGGTCGGACGCGAACTTGTGCACGCTGCCCTCCACCACCAGGGCGAACCGCTCCCGCTCCCATATCGCGTCGTCGAAGCCGCGCACCAGCCGCCCGGCCTTCTTCGCGGCCGCCGGACTCTCGGCCTCCAGCGCGGCCCGCTCCGCCTCGGCGTCTTCGAACAGCCGAGCCTTACCGGCCATCATCCAGTGCTCGGCGGTGGCGTATCGGACATCACCCACAGTGAAAGCGGACGGCCACCACTGGCTGAGGCAGCTCGGTCCGAGTGTCCCGTCGGGCCTCGGCCGGTGTCCCCAGAAGGGCAGGAACTTCACCCGCTCACCACGGTTGACCTGCTTGATCAGCTTGTCGATCATCTCCATGCACGCGAGTCTGGCAGTCGCCACTGACACTTCGTACGGGATTTTCGGTGTGCCTCGACACATGGTCGACCGATTCCGTCGCGTAATCAAAAGGCAACAACGGAATCACTTGGCCGAGGGCACCACCTCTGTCAGGATCGGCACTCAATTCGAGCTGTAGCTCGAACTGTAGCTACGGAGAGCGTGAGAGCGTGATGGGCAACCGCTTCCAGGTCAAAGACCGCTTCGCGGACGGCGCGCAGTACATCGACGGGCAGCTCAGGGCCGGGACCTCTGGGCAGTCACACACCGTGATCGATCCCGCCACCGGGGACGAGGTCCTCACCTACGAACTCGCGAGCACGGCGGACGTCGACGCGGCCGTCGCCGCCGCCAAGCGGGCCTTCCCCGCCTGGTCCGGGGCCACCCCCGGCGAGCGCTCCGACGCGCTGCACCGGCTGGCGGCCGTACTGGCGGAGCAGGCGGAGGACTTCGCCTACGCCGAGTCACTCCAGTGCGGCAAGCCGATCAAGCTGTCGACGGAGTTCGACGTACCGGGGACCATCGACAACACCGCCTTCTTCGCGGGCGCCGCGCGCCACCTCCAGGGGCAGGCGGCCGCCGAGTACTCCGGCGACCACACCTCCTACGTGCGCCGCGAGGCCATCGGCGTCGTCGGCTCCATCGCACCCTGGAACTACCCGCTCCAGATGGCTGCCTGGAAGATCCTCCCGGCCATCGCGGCGGGCAACACCATCGTCCTCAAGCCCGCCGAGCTCACTCCGCTGACCTCCCTGATGTTCGCCCAGGCGGCCAAGGACGCGGGCCTGCCCGACGGCGTGGTCAACATCGTCACCGGCGCCGGCCGGGACGCGGGCGAACACCTGGTCGGCCACCCCGACGTGGTCATGACCTCCTTCACCGGCTCCACGGCCGTCGGCAAGCGCGTCGCCGAGATCGCGACCGCCACCGTCAAGCGCCTCCACCTGGAACTCGGCGGCAAGGCGCCCTTCCTCGTCTTCGACGACGCCGACCTGGAGGCCGCCGCGCACGGCGCCGTCGCCGCCTCCCTGATCAACACCGGCCAGGACTGCACCGCGGCCACCCGCGCCTACGTCCAGCGCCCCCTGCACGACGCCTTCGTCACCCGCGTGGCCGAACTGATGGACGGCGTCCGGGTCGGCGACCCCTTCGCGCCCACCACCGACCTCGGCCCGCTGGTGTCGCACGCCCACCGCGACCGCGTCGCCGGTTTCGTCGAGCGCGCCCGCGCGTACGCCACGGTGGTCACCGGCGGCGAGGTTCCCGGCGGGGACCTGGCCGAAGGCGCGTACTACCGGCCCACCCTCATCGCCGGCGCCGCCCAGGACAGCGAGGTGGTCCAGTCCGAGATCTTCGGCCCGGTCCTCGTCGTCCTGCCCTTCGACACCGACGACGAGGGCATCGAGCTGGCCAATGACACCCCGTACGGACTGGCCGCCTCCGCCTGGAGCCGCGACCTGTACCGGGCGAACCGCGCCACCCGCGAGCTCAAGGCGGGCTGCGTCTGGGTCAACGACCACATCCCGATCATCAGCGAGATGCCGCACGGGGGCTACAAGGCCAGTGGCTTCGGAAAGGACATGAGCTCGTACTCCTTCGAGGAGTACACGCAGGTCAAGCACGTGATGTACGACAACACCGCGGTCGCCGCGAAGGACTGGCACCGCACGATCTTCGGGGACCGATAGAGACCACCGCCCGACCAGCGGTACACCTCCCGAAAGGGCACAGCGCATGGAGCAGTTCGAGCCCGACCGCCTCTCGGCGGCGCAGTACGCCGCGATGCGGCGCAGCCTCACCAGCGGGCGCGGCGCCCTCACGCGCCGCTCGCTGCTGCGCGCCTCCGGAGTCGGAGCGCTCACCCTCGGCGGCCTTTCCACCCTCAGCGCCTGTGGCATCCCGGCGGCCAAGCGGCCGGGTGACACGGCGGTGGCCTCCGACGACCACTCGGCCCAGGAGAAGGAGATCAACTTCTCCAACTGGACCGAGTACATGGACACCAGCGACGACGAGAAGACCCGTCCGACGCTGGAGGAGTTCGCCAAGCGGACCGGGATCAAGGTCAAGTACACCGAGGACATCAACGACAACGTCGAGTTCTTCGGCAAGATCCGCCCGCAGCTCGCGGCTGGCCAGGACACCGGCCGCGACCTGATCGTCGTCACCGACTGGCTCGCGGCCCGCATCATCCGCCTCGGCTGGGCGCAGAAGCTGGACCCCTCGAACCTGCCGCACGCCTACACCAACCTGATCCCGCAGTTCCGCAACCCCGACTGGGACCCGGGCCGCGCCCACAGCTACCCGTGGACCGGCATCGACACCGTCATCGCCTACAACTCCAAGGCCACCGACGGCAAGAAGGTCGACTCCGTCACCCAGCTGCTCGACGACCCCTCCCTCAAGGGCCGGGTCGGCTTCCTCACGGAGATGCGCGACAGCGTCGGCATGACCCTGCTCGACCAGGGCAAGGACCCGGCCAACTTCACCACCGCGGACTTCGACGGGGCGATCGGCCGGCTCCAGAAGGGCGTGGACACCAAGCAGATCCGCCGCTTCACCGGCAACGACTACACGGCGGACCTGGACAAGGGCGACCTCGCGGCCTGTCTCGCCTGGGCGGGCGACGTCATCCAGCTTCAGGCCGGCAACCCGGACATCAAGTACGCGATCCCCGCCCCCGGTTACATCACCTCCAGCGACAACCTGCTGGTCCCCGTCCACGCCCGGCACAAGGCCAACGCCGAGAAGCTCATCGACTTCTACTACGAGCCGCCGATCGCCGCCCAGCTGGCCGCCTTCATCAGTTACGTCTGCCCGGTCGAGGGCGTCCAGGAAGAGCTGGCCAAGATCGACCCCGCCCTCGCGGAGAACCCCCTGATCGTCCCGGACAAGGCGATGGCCGCCAAGGCCCACTCCTTCCGCTCCCTCACCAGCGAGGAAGAGACCGCGTACGAAGAGAAGTTCGCCAAGCTCATCGGAGCCTGACGGACCCCGTACCGGGCCCGCACCCGCACCCGCCCCCTTCCGACGACACCACCACCGAAGGCCCAGGCCCATGACTGACAAGACCGCGGGCGGCGACGTCCGCCTCGCCGGGATCAGCAAGCACTACGGCTCCTTCACCGCAGTGCACCCGCTCGATCTCACCATCCCCCAGGGCTCCTTCTTCGCCCTGCTCGGCGCCTCGGGCTGTGGGAAGACCACCACCCTGCGCATGATCGCCGGTCTTGAGGAGCCGTCCACCGGTACGGTGCACCTCGGCGACCGGGCCGTCACCCACCTGCCTCCGTACAAGCGCCCGGTCAACACGGTCTTCCAGAGCTACGCGCTGTTCCCGCACCTGAACATCTACGAGAACGTCGCCTTCGGGCTGCGCCGCCGCGGGATCAAGTCCGTCAAGAAGCAGGTGGACGAGATGCTGGACCTGGTCCAGCTCGGCCAGTTCGCCCAGCGCAAGCCGCACCAGCTCTCGGGCGGCCAGCAGCAGCGCGTCGCCGTCGCCCGCGCGCTCATCAACCACCCGCAGGTACTGCTCCTCGACGAGCCGCTCGGCGCCCTCGACCTCAAGCTGCGCCGCCAGATGCAGCTGGAGCTCAAGCGGATCCAGACCGAGGTCGGCATCACCTTCGTGCACGTCACGCACGATCAGGAGGAGGCCATGACCATGGCCGACACGGTCGCCGTGATGAACGGCGGCCGCGTCGAGCAGCTGGGCGCCCCCGCGGAGCTGTACGAGAACCCGGGCACCACCTTCGTCGCGAACTTCCTCGGGACCTCCAACCTCATCGAGGCGGAGGTCCTGGAGGCCGGCTCCGCGGACGTCATCGTCAGCTCGGCCGGCACCAAGCTCCGGCTGCCCGCCGCGCGCTGTGCGACGACACCCCGCACCGGCGGAAAGCTGCTGGTCGGGGTGCGTCCCGAGAAGATCTCCCTGGTCCACGCGGACGAGGAGGACTCCATCGCGGCGGGCCGCAACAAGGTGGCCGGCCGCATCGCGGACTCCTCCTTCATCGGCGTCTCCACTCAGTTCGTCATCGACAGCCAGGTGTGCCCCGAGCTGGAGGTGTACGTCCAGAACATCGAGCGGGACTCCCGCCTGGTGCCCGGCGCCGAGGTGATCCTGCACTGGAACCCGGAGCACAGTTTCGGACTGGACGCGGCCCAGGACATCGACGCGGGGATCGAGACGGTCGAGGAGGGCGCATGACCGCCCCCGCCGCACTGCCCGAGGTCGCCGTGGCGGCCGAACCCCCGGTCCACAAGCCGTCCCTGAAGAAGCGCCTGATCCCGTACTGGCTGCTGCTCCCGGGCATCCTGTGGCTGCTGGTCTTCTTCGTGCTGCCGATGGTCTACCAAGCCTCCACCTCGGTGCAGACCGGCTCCCTCGAAGAGGGCTTCAAGGTCACCTGGCACTTCCAGACCTACTGGGACGCCCTCACCGACTACCTCCCGCAGTTCCTGCGCTCCCTGCTCTACGCGGGCACCGCGACCGCGCTGTGCCTGCTGCTGGGCTACCCGCTGGCCTACCTGATCGCCTTCAAGGCGGGCCGCTGGCGCAACCTGCTGCTGGTGCTGGTCATCGCACCGTTCTTCACCAGCTTCCTGATCCGCACCCTGGCCTGGAAGACGATCCTCGCCGACGGCGGCCCGGTGGTCGGCGTCCTCAACAACATCGGCTTCCTGGACGTCACCAGCTGGCTCGGCATGACCGAGGGGGACCGCGTGCTCGCCACGCCGCTCGCGGTCGTCTGCGGTCTGACGTACAACTTCCTCCCCTTCATGATCCTTCCGCTCTACACCTCGCTGGAGCGCATCGACACCCGTCTCCACGAGGCGGCCGGGGACCTGTACGCCCACCCCGCCACGGTCTTCCGCAAGGTGACCTTCCCGCTGTCCATGCCGGGCGTGGTCTCCGGGACCCTGCTCACCTTCATCCCGGCGAGCGGCGACTACGTCAACGCCGAGCTGCTCGGCTCCACGGACACCAGGATGATCGGCAACGTCATCCAGTCGCAGTACCTGCGGATCCTCGATTACCCGACGGCGGCCGCGCTGTCGTTCATCCTCATGGCCATCGTGCTGATCATGGTCACCATCTACATCCGCCGAGCGGGGACGGAGGACCTGGTCTGATGCGTTGGCTCCGCCGCAACCTCGTGGTGATCGCCGGTCTCGGCACGCTCGCCTACATGATCCTGCCGAACGTCGTCGTCACCGTCTTCTCCTTCAACAACCCCACCGGGCGGTTCAACTACGCCTGGCAGGAGTTCTCGCTCGACGCCTGGAAGGACCCGTGCGGGGTCGCCGACATGTGCGGCTCCCTCTCGCTCTCCCTCCAGATCGCGCTCTGGGCCACCCTCGGCGCGACCGTGCTCGGCACCGCCATAGCGTTCGCGATGGTGCGCTACCGGTTCCGGGGGCGCGGCGCGGTCAACTCGCTGATCTTCCTGCCGATGGCCATGCCCGAGATCGTGATGGCGGCCTCGCTGCTCGCGCTCTTCCTCAACATGGGCATCCAGCTGGGCTTCTGGACGATCCTGATCGCCCACATCATGTTCTGCCTCAGCTTCGTCGTCGCCGCCGTCAAGGCCCGTGTGCTGTCCATGGACCCCCGGCTGGAGGAGGCCGCGCGCGACCTCTACGCCGGACCGGTGCAGACTTTCGTACGGGTCACCCTGCCGATCGCGGCCCCCGGAATCGCGGCGGGCGCGCTGCTCTCCTTCGCGCTCTCGTTCGACGACTTCATCATCACCAACTTCAACTCGGGCAACACCGTCACCTTCCCCATGTTCGTGTGGGGATCGGCCCAGCGCGGTACGCCCGTGCAGATCAACGTCATCGGCACGGCGATGTTCGTCATCGCGGTGCTGGTGGTCCTGGCCGGCCAGATGGTCGGCAACCGCCGCAAGAAGGCACAACCGAAGTAGACCCCTGTAGGGAGTTGGAAGCCATGGCCCCAGTCGCCATGCGTAGTGTTGCGAAATCCCTTTCCGATGCGAAGCCGGTCTCGTACTGGCTGGACGACCCCGGCAAGCCCGCCGCGCAGCCGGCGCTCACCACCGACGAGCGGTGCGACCTGCTGGTCATCGGCGGCGGCTACAGCGGGCTGTGGACCGCGCTGCTGGCCAAGGAGCGCGACCCGGACCGGGACGTCGTGCTGATCGAGAGCAAGGAGGCGGGCTGGGCCGCCTCCGGCCGCAACGGCGGCTTCTGCGCCGCCTCCCTCACCCATGGCCTGTCCAACGGTCTGGCCCGCTGGCCCGACGAGCTCGCCAGGCTGGAGGAGCTGGGCGCCCGCAACCTCGACGCCATCGAGGAGGTGGTCGCCCGCTACGGCATCGACTGCGAGTTCGAGCGCACCGGCGAGATCGACGTGGCCACCGAACCGCACCAGGTCGAGGAGCTGCGCGAACTCCACGAGGAGGCGCAGCGCCTCGGCCTCGCGGGCGGATCCGAGTGGCTGGAGGGCGAGGCGCTGCGCGCCGAGGTGGACTCCCCGACCTTCCTCGCCGGCCTGTGGGACCGCGACGGCGTCGCCATGCTCAACCCGGCGAAGCTGGCCTGGGGCCTCAAGCGGGCCTGCCTGGACCTGGGCGTGCGGATCTACGAGAACACGCGCGGCCTGAAGCTGGCCGCGGCCGGCCGCGGGATGACCGTGCAGACCCCGTACGGCACGATCCTCGCGCGCCGGGTCGCCCTGGGTACCAACATCTTCCCGTCGCTGGTCCGCCGGATCCGCCCCTTCACCGTCCCCGTCTACGACTACGCCCTGATGAGCGAGCCGCTGGACGAGGCGCAGCTGGCCGCCATCGGCTGGAAGAACCGGCAGGGGCTGGGCGACAGTGCCAACCAGTTCCACTACTTCCGGATCACCCAGGACAACCGGATCCTGTGGGGCGGCTACGACGCGATCTACCCGTACCGCGGGAAGCTCGACTCCGAGTACGACCACCGCCCCGAGACCTACCTCAAGCTCGCGGAGCACTTCTTCACCGCCTTCCCGCAGCTGGAGGGCCTGAAGTTCAGCCACGCCTGGGGCGGCGCGATCGACACGTGCTCGCGCTTCTCCGCCTTCTTCGGCACCGCGCACTCCGGGAAGGTCGCCTACGCGGCCGGGTACACCGGGCTCGGGGTGGGCGCCACCCGCTTCGGTGCGGACGTGATGCTGGACCTGCTGGACGGCCTCGACACCGAGCGCACCCGGCTGGAGATGGTGAAGTCCAAGCCGATGCCGTTCCCGCCCGAGCCCTTCGCCTGGACCGGGATCGCGCTGACGAAGTGGTCGCTGGCCCGCGCGGACGCGCGCGGCGGGCACCGGAACCTGTGGCTCAAGACGCTGGACCGCTTCGGGCTCGGATTCGACAGCTGACCCGCCCGATGCGTGCGCGCCCCCGGCGCACACCCTTGATCACCGTGTGACCCGCTTCACTACCATGGAGTAACGGAACCCGCGTCATAGCCGCGCCCGGCCCCGCTCTCTCCAGGTGAGAACCCCTCACCTACGGACAGGGAACGGAGGCCGGGCGATGGCGATCCCGGGGGCCAAAACGGCGGTGGAATGGCTGGTATCGGTGGCGCCGGACCCCGATGCGTGCCGGTGGGAGTGGGAGCGCAACCCCCTGGGGGTCGTGCTCCTGCCCGCCGGCCGGCAATGGGACGTGCTGATCCTGCCGGGGGAGTTGGGGCAGGCCACCCTCGACGTACTGAACCTGCTCCTCGACCGGCCCGGCCCGGTGCTCGCCGACTTCGGGGCCCCGCGGCACAGCGGCACGGTGTTCGGCCGGGTGGGCTTCTTCGTGCCCCCGGGCACGTCCTCGCGCTGGATCGGCACGGGCGTACGGGGAGCCGGGCGCGGGACCTGGATCGTCGTCCCGTACCCCGGCCGGGCGACCGGCGGGGTCCGCTGGCTGGTGCTCCCGGACGGGCAGGGCACGCTGACCGACCCGGTGGTGCTGGAGCTCGCGATGCACGAGGCCGCGGCGCGCGTGGTGGCACGGGAGGACCGCAGGTCTTGACAGGAGCATTGGTCTGGACCATCTTGGGCGCCGCTGCTCCTTCCCCAGCCGCCTGGCTCCATCCCCCCATGCACCGGAGGCAGTTGTGCGCAGAGCCACGTCACTCCTCACGGCCGCCGCGCTCGCGGTGGCCGGCTTCCTCGCCGCAGGACCACCCGCCGCGGCGGCGGACGCCGACCTGATCCGCAACGGCGGCTTCGAGTCCGGCCTCGACGGCTGGAACTGCTCCGCCGGCAGCGGAGCCCCCGTCACCGCACCCGTCCACGGCGGGACTTCCGCGCTCAGGGCCACCCCGGCGGGCCAGGACAACGCCCGCTGCTCCCAGAGCGTCACCGTCAAGCCCGACTCCGCCTACACGCTCACCGCCTGGGTGCAGGGCGCGTACGTCTACCTCGGCGCCTCCGGTACCGGAACCACCGACGTCTCGGCCTGGACCCAGAGCCCCGGGGCCTGGAAGCAGCTCACCACCAGCTTCCGCACCGGCCCCTCCACGACCTCCGTCTCGGTCTACACGCACGGCTGGTACGGCCAGCCGGCCCACCTCACCGACGACCTCACCCTGGTCGGCCCCGACCCCGGCGGCCCCGGCCAGCCCCAACCCCCGGCCGCCCCCACCGGCCTGACGGGCCACGCCGCCTCATCGACCTCGGTGTCCCTGTCCTGGTCGGCGGTGTCCGGGGCCACCTCCTACACCGTGCACCGGGACGGCGCCGCGCCCCTGTCCGTCACCGCGACCTCCGCGACGGTCTCCGGCCTGACCGCCTCCACCGCGTACGCCTTCCAGGTCAGCGCCGTGAACGCGGCAGGTCAATCGCCCAGGAGCGCGCCCGTCACCGTGACCACCACGAGCGGCGGAGGCACCGGCGGCGGCCTGCCCGCCCACGCCCTGGTCGGATACCTCCACGCGAGCTTCGCCAACGGTTCGGGCTACGTCCGGATGGCTGACGTGCCCGCCTCCTGGGACGTCATCAACCTCGCCTTCGGCGAGCCCACCTCCGTCACCTCGGGCGACATCCGCTTCCAGCTCTGCCCGGTCGCGCAGTGCCCGAACGTGGAGAGCGCCGCCGAGTTCAAGGCGGCGATCAAGGCCAAGCAGGCGGCGGGCAAGAAGGTCCTGATATCGATCGGCGGCCAGAACGGCCAGGTGCAGCTCGCGACCACGGCCGCCCGCGACACCTTCGTCTCCTCCGTCAGCAGGATCATCGACGAGTACGGTCTCGACGGCCTCGACATCGACTTCGAGGGCCACTCCCTCTCCCTGGCCACCGGCGACACCGACTTCCGGGCGCCCACCACGCCCGGAATCGTCCATCTGATCTCGGCCGTGAAGACCCTCAAGGCCAAGTACGGCGCCGGCTTCGTCCTGACCATGGCCCCGGAGACCTTCTTCGTGCAACTGGGCTACCAGTACTACGGCTCCGGCCCCTGGGGCGGCCAGGACCCGCGCGCGGGAGCGTACCTCCCGGTCATCCACGCCCTGCGCGACGACCTCACCCTGCTGCACGTCCAGGACTACAACTCGGGCTCGATCATGGGCCTCGACAACCAGTACCACTCCATGGGCGGCGCCGACTTCCACATCGCCATGACCGACATGCTGCTCACCGGCTTCCCGGTCGCGGGCAACACCTCCCGCGTCTTCCCGCCGCTGCGCCCGGACCAGGTGGCCATCGGCCTGCCGGCGACGACCAACGCGGGCAACGGCCACACCACGCCCGCCGAGGTGAACAAGGCGCTGGACTGCCTGACCAAGAAGGCGAACTGCGGCAGCTACCAGACCCACGGCACCTGGCCCGCCCTGCGCGGCCTGATGACCTGGTCGATCAACTGGGACCGGTTCGGCTCCTGGGAGTTCTCGAAGAACTTCGACGGCTACTACGGCAGGACGACCTGACCGCGAGCAGCAGGGGCGTGCACATCAGGAGGCTGGCCACCACGTCCAGCGGCCAGTGGAAGCCCCGCAGGACCAGCCCGACGGCCGTGGCCCCCGTGAGGACGAGGGCGGCGGCCGTCGCGGCCGTGCGCCACTTCCGGCGCGCGTGCGGCCGTACGAGCAGGGCCGCGCACCCGTACGCGACGAAGGCGGTCGCGGTGTGGCCCGAGGGGAAGTACCCGGCGGCCCAGGGCTCCAGGGGCCCCGGACGGGCCGTCCACTCCTTGAACGGGACGACCAGCGCGGGCACCAGGGCCATGGCCACGGCTGCCGCGAGCACGCCCCGGCGGGCCCCGCGCCACGCGGCGTAGGCCATGGCCAGCAGCAGGACGGGCAGTGCGACGGGGATGTTGCCGAGGTCCGCGAGGCGCTCGGTGACCGCGTCGGGGACGGTGCGCACGAGGGCGCGGCTCAGCTCGTGGTCCGGCGTCAGCAGCGGCCCCGACACGAGGACCTGCCAGGTGATCAGGGCGAAGAGGGCCGCACACAGGGCGGCGAGAAGGAGGAGAGTGGCCGGCCGTCCCGGAACAGGGGGGATGGTTCCGGGACGGCCGCCCGGATCGGGTTGCCGTGCGCCCCGGGGGGTTTGGGGCGGACGGCTGTCCGATCGGTGAGGAGTGTGCGCGAACGCATGCCCAGTGCGGCGCTGGGGAAGCCCGGTACTGGTGTCGCCCCCGGTCTCCCGGGAGCGCGGTGTCTCACTCATCTGCAGAAACCGTACGGCAGCGAAAAGGGGACCGACAGCAGGAATGCGGTCCTGCCATCGGCCCCCCACATCTTCTTCACAGTGCCCGACCGTTACCGGCGGTACCGATAGGGTCCTGTGTTCAATCGCTCGCTCAGATGTCCGTGCCGATGGCCGCGAACGCGGCCTCGATGAGGTCCAGGCCCTCGTTCAGCAGGTCCTCGCCGATGACGATCGGGGGGAGGAAGCGGAGCACGTTGCCGTAGGTGCCGCAGGTGAGGACGAGCAGGCCCTCGGCGTGGCAGGCCTTGGCCAGCGCGCCGGCCGCCTCCGGGAACGGGGTCTTGGACACCGGGTCCTTGACGAGCTCGATCGCGATCATGGCGCCGCGGCCGCGGATGTCGCCGATGATCTCGTACTTCTCCTGCATGGCCGTCAGGCGGGCCTTCATCAGGGACTCGATCTTCTTCGCCTTGGCGTTGAGGTCGAGCTCCTTCATGGTCTCGATGGAGCCGAGCGCACCGGCGCACGCCACCGGGTTGCCGCCGTAGGTGCCGCCCAGGCCGCCCGCGTGGGCGGAGTCCATGATCTCGGCGCGGCCGGTCACGGCGGCGAGCGGCAGGCCGCCCGCGATGCCCTTGGCGGTGGTGATCAGGTCCGGGACGATGCCCTCGTCCTCGCACGCGAACCACTGGCCGGTGCGGCAGAAGCCGGACTGGATCTCGTCGGCGACGAAGACGATGCCGTTCTCGTTGGCGAACTTCACGATCGCCGGCAGGAAGCCCTTGGCGGGCTCGATGAAGCCGCCCTCGCCGAGGACCGGCTCGATGATGATCGCGGCGACGTTGTCGGCGCCGATCTGCTTGGTGATCTGGTCGATCGCCTGGGCGGCGGCCTCGGGGCCGCAGTTCTCGGCGCCGGTGGGCCAGCGGTAGCCGTAGGCGACCGGGACGCGGTAGACCTCGGGGGCGAACGGCCCGAAGCCCTGCTTGTACGGCATGTTCTTCGAGGTCAGCGCCATCGTGAGGTTCGTACGGCCGTGGTAGCCGTGGTCGAAGACGACGACGGCCTGGCGCTTGGTGTACGAACGGGCGATCTTGACGGCGTTCTCGACGGCCTCGGCGCCGGAGTTGAACAGCGCCGACTTCTTCGCGTGGTCACCCGGGGTCAGCTCGGCGAGGGCCTCGCACACCTCGACGTAGCCCTCGTACGGCGTGACCATGAAACAGGTGTGGGTGAAGTCGGCGAGCTGCGCGGACGCACGGCGCACCACGGCCTCGGCGGAGGCGCCGACCGAGGTCACGGCGATGCCGGAGCCGAAGTCGATCAGGCGGTTGCCGTCGACGTCCTCGATGATGCCGCCGCCCGCGCGGGCCGTGAAGACGGGGAGCACGGAGCCCACGCCGCCGGCCACCACGCCGAGGCGGCGGGCCTGCAGCTCCTGCGACTTGGGGCCGGGGATCGCGGTGACGATACGGCGCTCCTGCGGGACAGCGGTCATAGAGGGCTCCTGGGGGGTGTTTTCGGACGCACTTGTGTCTTTGTCCGCAGGCTAGGCCCGGGGGAGGGGGGAAGGCATGCTCCGTTCGGGAGTGGTGCCCGCGTGTCCTTGTCCGTGACGGCCATAGGAAGGACGCGGCACGTGCCTTCGTGGATCATGCGGGGGTACGGGCCGCCGGCGCCCCCGGCCACTAGATTGAGCCCGCAGCGCAGTGCAGTTACGGGCAGGGGGCAGGGGTTTCATGGACACCGACGGCACGCACGGCACCGACGCGAGGCGGGCGCCGGGCGCCGGGCACGTCCCCCGGCCGGCCGGACCGCCGCCCGGCCTCCCCCCGAAGCCCTCCCGCGCCCCGAACGCCGGCCCGACCCTCGCCGACTGGCTGCGGACCCCGCGCACCGGCGACGGGCCGGGCGTGTGGTCGTACGGACACGTGCCGCGCGCGGCCGAGGAGCCCGAGCGCACCCCGACCCGCCAGCTGGTCAGCGGGGCCTTCATCGCGCTGCTGGCCGGGCTGCTGCTGTGGTCGCTGCTGTGGAACGGCTACCTCGGCGGGTTCTGGCTCTGGCCGCTGTACATGTTCACCCCCGACTCCTGGGCCGGGACGCTCCCGTCCGTCGTGGCCGCGTACATCTGGTACGCCATCGTCGCGCTCACGCTCCTGATCGGCTTCGGGCGCCTGGGCCGCTGGCCCGAGCTGGGCGGCCGCCTGCTCGGCAGCCGCGCCCTGCGCGCCGCGAAGGCGGCCGTCCCGGCCCCCCGCCCGCCCGAGGCGGGAGGCCCCGAGGACCCGGCGGCATGGCCCGAGGTGCGGGAGGCCGGGATGGCGGAGGTGGCCGAGGTGCTCGGGGCCGAGGTCGCGGCCGGGCGGATGAACGACGTCGACTACGCCCGGATCCGGCGGGCCTGGGAGACCGTACGGGCCGAGCCCTCCCGCGCGCGGGCCTTCGCCGAAGCCGTGCGCGCCAAGGGCGCCGGGGCCTGCGTGCACCCCTCCGGGGCCCGCGACCTGCCCGTGCGCACCTCCCGGCACGACCTGCTCGCCCGCCAGGTACTGCTCGGCACGGCCGACGACGGCGCGCGCAACCCCTACGCCCGGCGCGGCGTCGGCCTCGCGCTCGACCCCGCGGTGCTCGGGACCTCCCTGCTCGCGGTGGGCCCCTCCGGCGCCGGCAAGACCCGCCACCTCGTCCGGCCCGTCGTCGAGTCCCTCGCCCTGCAGGCGCTGGCCGGCCAGGCCGCCGTCGTCGCCGTCGCCTCTGCCGGAGCCCAGCTCGGACCGGACGCCGCCTTCGACGTCGTCGTCCGCGTCGGGGACCCCGACTCCGTCTACGACCTCGACCTCTACGGCGGCACCACCGACCCGGACGAGGCCGCCACCCTGCTCGCCGAGGCCTTCGTAGGCGACGTCCCCGGAACCGACGTACGCCGAGCCGCGACGGCCCTCGCCCAGCTGCTCGGGCCGTACCGGACGGTCCACGGCCGCTTCCCTCCGGTGCCCGAGCTGCGCGAGCTGCTGGACCAGGTGCCCGGGCCCCTCGCCGCCCTGCGCGAGCGCCTCGAAGCCGCCGGAGCGCACGCGATGCTCCGCGAGCTCGACGCGCGGGAGCGCCAGCACGGCGCCCACGGCGACCCCGGACCGGCGCTCGCCGGGCGCGTGGCCCTGCTGGACCGGCCCGCCTTCGCGGGCTTCTTCGACACCACCGGGCAGGGCAGGCCGTTCTCGCTGCGGGCCCTCGAACACCCGCTGCGGGTGCGCATCGACCTGCCCGAGCGCGGGCACGCCGACGCCTCCCGGATGCTGGCCCGGCTGCTGCTCGCCCAGTTCAACGCCGCGGCCGCCGCCCGCGCCGACCGCTCGCTCTTCGCCTTCCTCGCCTTCGACGACGCCTCGTACACCCTCACCCCCGGGACCGTCCGCGGCGTACAGCGGCTGCGCTCGGCGAACGCCGGAGTGCTGCTCACGCTGCGCACGCTGGACGACGTACCCGAGGCGCTGCGCACGCCGCTGCTCGGCGCGGTCGGCTGCCGGATGGCCTTCTCCGGGGTCACCACCTGGGACGGGAAGCGGTTCGCCGAGGCCTGGGGCACCGAGTGGGTGGAGACCCGTACCGTCACGCACCGGACGGTCTTCGCCGACCAGCCGCTGACCCGGGCCATCCACGCCTTCCGCAAGCTCGTCACCGGCAGCGCCGTCACCACGGACGCGGTGACCGTACGGCAGGAGGAGCGCGAGCGCTGGTCCCCCTCCGACCTGGCGCACGCGGTGCCGCCGGGGCACGCGGTCCTGTCGCTGACCACGGTGCGCGGGGAACGGGCGGCCCCGCTGCTGGTCCGGCTCGCCGGAACCAGCTGAGCGGACCCGTACGAGGTGGCAGAATCGAGGGGAGCCGTTCGTACGGCACGGCGAAATTCCCCCTCGCTCTCCCTCCTGCTAAGGCGCCTGGTAACCGATGCCGCTCACCCTCGCCTCGCTCGTCCAGCACTCGGCGCTCAAACTCAGCGTCCGGGCGGGGGAGGGCCGACTCGACACCCCCGTGCGCTGGGCCCACGTCAGCGAGCTCGCCGACCCCGTCCCCTACATGGAGGGCGGGGAACTGCTCCTGATCACCGCCATGAAGCTGGACGCGGAGGACCCGCAGGAGATGCGGCGCTACGTACGCCGGCTCGCGGCGGCGGGGGTCGTCGGCATCGGCTTCGCCGTCGGCGTCAACTACGAAGCCGTACCGGAAGCGCTGGTCGAGGCCGCGCGGGCGGAGGATCTGCCGCTGCTGGAGGTGCCCCGCCGGACCCCGTTCCTGGCGATCAGCAAGGCCGTCTCCGCAGCCCTCGCGGCCGACCAGTACCGGGCCGTCACGGCCGGCTTCGAGGCGCAGCGGGAGCTGACCCGGGCCGCGCTGTCCGCCGACGGCCCCGCCGAGCTGCTCACCAGGCTCGCCGCGCACGTGCACGGCTGGGCCGCGCTGTACGACACCTCGGGCGCCGTCGTCGCGGCCGCGCCGGACTGGGCGGCCCGCCGCGCGGCCCGGCTCACGCCCGACGTGGAGCGGCTGCGGGAGCGGCCAGCGCCGGCCAGCGCCGTGGTCGGCGGGTCGGAGGACCGGGTCGAGCTCCAGTCCCTGGGCACGGGGCGGCGGGCGCGCGGCGCCCTCGCGGTCGGCACCGGGGCCCCGCTGGGCACGGCCGAGCGGTACGCCGTCCATTCCGCGGTGGCCCTCCTCACCCTCACGACGGAACGTTCCCGCTCGCTCCACGACGCGGAGTCCCGGCTCGGCGCCGCCGTGCTGCGGCTCCTGCTGGCCGGCGAGGCGGACCACGCGCGAGCCGTGGCCGGGGACCTGTACGGGGCCCTGCTGGAGGCCCCGTTCCGGCTGCTCGTGGCGGAGCCGGCGCTCGCGGGGACCGCGCAGCCGCAGGGCCTGGCGCTGCTCGCCGACGCGGTGGAGTCGGCGGCCGCCCGTACCGGCGAGGCGCTGCTGGTCGTGCCGGAGCCCGGCCGGCTGGTGGTCCTGGCGGCCGACGGCAGCTCCGCGGTGCAGGCGTGCGCCGACCACGCGGAGGCGATGGAATCGCGGCGCGCACTGGACGCGGGCGGGCCCGAGCCGGACGAACTGGTGATCGGGCTGTCGGCGCCCGCGGGGCCGTCGAACGTGGCGGCCGCCTTCAAACAGGCCGACCAGGCGCTCGCCGTGGCCAGGCGGCGCGGGCGGCCCATGGTGGAGCACGAGGACCTGGCCGTGGGATCGGTGCTCCCCCTGCTGGCGGACGACGCCGTACGGGCCTTCGCGGACGGCACCCTGCGGGCCCTTCGGGAGCACGACGAGAAGGGGCGCGGGGACCTGGTCGCCTCGCTGCACGCCTGGCTCTCGCGCCACGGCCAGTGGGACGCCGCCGCGGCCGACCTGGGCGTACACCGGCACACGCTGCGCTACCGGATGCGCCGGGTGGAGGAAATCCTGGGCCGCTCCCTGGACGACCCGGACGTCCGCATGGAGCTCTGGCTGGCCCTCAAGGCCACCTCGGCCCCGTCGTAGCCCCGTCGCGGTCCGCGGACCGCACGTGAGGGGCGTGCGACGACAGTGACAAAGCGGCGAACGACCGGCCGCCGGCGCTCCATGCCGGACAAACGCCGAAACGCCGCCGGAGTCCTACGGTGGAGGGGACAGGACCCACCGCACAACTCCGAAGGGCCGGGATTCGCATGACTTCCACCCACGCCTTCTGGCTCGCCGGCCGCCAGGCCACCGGCGAGGACAGCTTCGACGTCCACTCCCCGTGGGACGGCCGGCTGGTCGGCACCGTCAGCGTGCCCACCGACGCGCAGGTCGAAGAGGCCGTGGCCGCGGCGCACGCCGCGACGGCGGAGTTCTCCGCGACCCCGGCCCACGTACGCGCCGCCGCCCTGGACCACGTCTCCCGGCGCCTCGCCGAGCGCACCGAGGAGATCGCCCTGCTGATCTCCGCGGAGAACGGCAAGCCCATCAAGTGGGCCCGCGGTGAGGTCGGCCGTGCGGTGTCCGTGTTCCGCTTCGCCGCCGAAGAGGCCCGCCGCTTCAACGGCGGAGAGGCCCAGCGCCTGGACACCGACGCCGGCGGCGTCGGCCGGCTCGCGCTGACCCGCCGCTTCGTCAAGGGCCCGGTCCTCGGCATCGCGCCGTTCAACTTCCCGCTGAACCTGTGCGCCCACAAGGTGGCCCCGGCCATCGCCGTCGGCGCGCCGATCATCCTGAAGCCGGCCCCGGCCACCCCGCTCTCCGGCCTGATCCTCGGTGAGCTGCTCGCCGAGACCGACCTGCCCGCGGGCTCCTGGTCGGTCCTGCCGGTCGCCAACGACAAGATGCCGGCCCTGGTGAAGGACGAGCGCCTGCCCGTCATCTCCTTCACCGGCTCCGACACCGTCGGCTACGCCATCCAGCAGTCGGTGCCCCACAAGCACTGCACCCTGGAGCTCGGCGGCAACGCCGCGGCCGTCGTCCTGGACGACTGGTCCTCCGAGGCCGACCTCGACTGGGCCGCGACCCGCATCGCGACCTTCTCGAACTACCAGGCCGGCCAGTCCTGCATCTCCGTGCAGCGCGTGATCGCCGACGCCACCGTCTACGACCGCCTCGTCGAGAAGGTCGTCGCGAAGGTCCAGGCCCAGGTCACGGGCGACCCGTCCGACTCCGCCACCGACGTCGGCCCCCTCGTCTCCGAGGACGCCGCCAAGCGCGTCGAGTCCTGGGTGGACGAGGCGGTCTCCGCCGGAGCCAAGCTGCTCAGCGGCGGCAAGCGCGAGGGTGCCTCGTACGAGCCCACCGTCCTCGCCGAGGTCCCGGACGGCGTCAAGCTCGCGACCGAAGAGGTCTTCGGCCCGGTCCTGACGCTGAAGCGGGTCGAGAACACCGACGAGGCCTTCGCCGCCGTCAACGACTCGAAGTTCGGCCTGCAGACCGGCGTCTTCACGCGGAACATCCAGACCGCGTTCCGCGCCCACCGCGAGCTCGAGGTCGGCGGTGTGATCGTCGGCGACGCGCCGTCCTACCGCGCCGACCAGATGCCGTACGGCGGCGTCAAGCAGTCCGGCGTGGGCCGCGAGGGCGTGCGCTACGCGATGGACGACTACACGTACGAGCGGGTCCTGGTCCTCACGGGCCTCGACATCTGACCGACTCGGACGGCCAGAAGCCGACGGCCGGAGCCCACTGTGCGGGGGCTCCGGCCGTCCCCCTTTTCCGGACTGCCGGAAACGGGTACGACTCACAGGTAGCACCGGCCAGTAGGCCGGTACGACCGACTCCGGCGGCGAGGTGAGTCCCCGCATGTCCGCAACACAGCCCGTACAGCCCAAGGTGACCGAGCGCGAGGCACGGCAGGTCGCGGAGGCGGCCCGGGAGCAGGACTGGCGCAAGCCCAGCTTCGCCAAGGAACTGTTCCTCGGGCGCTTCCGCCTGGACCTGATCCACCCCCATCCGCTGCCCGCCGACGAGGACGTCCGGCGCGGCGAGGCCTTCCTGGCCCGGCTGCGGGAATTCTGCGAGACCTCGATCGACGGGGCCCGCATCGAGCGCGAGGCCAAGATCCCCGACGAGACCGTGCGCGGGCTGAAAGAGCTCGGCGCGCTCGGCATGAAGATCGGTACCGAGTACGGCGGCCTCGGCCTGACCCAGGTGTACTACAACAAGGCGCTCGCCCTGGTCGGCTCGGTCAGCCCGGCGATCGGGGCGCTGCTCTCCGCCCACCAGTCGATCGGCGTACCGCAGCCCCTGAAGATGTTCGGCACGAAGGAGCAGAAGGACGCCTACCTGCCGCGCTGCGCCACCACCGCCATCAGCGCCTTCCTGCTCACCGAGCCGGACGTGGGCTCCGACCCGGCGCGCCTGGCCACCACGGCGGTCCCGGACGGCGAGGACGCGTACGTCCTCGACGGCGTGAAGCTGTGGACCACCAACGGGGTGGTCGCGGACCTCCTCGTGGTGATGGCCCGCGTGCCGAAGGCCGAGAACCACCGGGGCGGCATCACGGCCTTCGTCGTCGAGGCCGACTCGCCCGGCATCACCGTCGAGCACCGCAACGCCTTCATGGGCCTGCGCGGCCTGGAGAACGGCGTCACCCGATTCCACGGGGTGCGGGTCCCCGCCGGCCAGCGCATCGGAGCCGAGGGCGCCGGGCTCAAGATCGCGCTGACCACGCTCAACACCGGCCGGCTGTCGCTGCCCGCCATGTGCGTCGGCGCCGGGAAGTGGTGCCTGAAGATCGCCCGCGAATGGTCCGGAGTGCGGGAGCAGTGGGGCCGCCCCGTCGCCCGGCACGAGGCCGTCGGAGCGAAGATCTCCTTCATCGCGGCCACCACCTTCGCCCTCGAAGCGGTCGTGGACCTCGCCTCCCAGATGGCCGACGAGGACCGCAACGACATCCGCATCGAGGCCGCCCTCGCCAAGCTGTACGGCTCCGAGATGGCCTGCCTGATGGCCGACGAACTGGTCCAGATCCGCGGCGGGCGCGGGTTCGAGACCGCCGAGTCCCTGGCCGCCCGCGGCGAACGGGCCGTCCCCGCCGAGCAGATGCTCCGCGACCTGCGCATCAACCGGATCTTCGAGGGCTCGACGGAGATCATGCACCTGCTGATCGCCCGCGAGGCCGTCGACGCCCACCTGTCGGTCGCCGGCGACCTCATCGACCCCGACAAGGCGCTCGGCGACAAGGCCAGGGCGGGTGCGAGGGCGGCCGGTTTCTACGCCCGCTGGCTGCCCAAGCTCGCCACCGGCGCGGGCCAGGTCCCCGGCACCTACCGCGCCTTCCACCCCGGCGGCTACCCCGACCTCGCCACCCACCTGCGCTACGTCGAGCGCGGCGCCCGCAAACTCGCCCGCTCGACCTTCTACGCCATGTCGCGCTGGCAGGGCCGCATGGAGACCAAACAGGGCTTCCTCGGCCGCATCGTCGACATCGGCGCCGAACTGTTCGCCATGAGCGCGGCCTGCGTCCGCGCCGAGCACCTGCGCGCGACCGACGACCACGGCCGCGAGGCGTACCAGCTCGCCGACGCCTTCTGCCGGCAGTCCCGGCTCCGCGTCGAGGAGCTCTTCGGCCGGCTCTGGGACAACACCGACGACCTGGACCGCAAGGTCGTCGCGGGCGTCCTGTCCGGCACCTACACCTGGCTGGAGGAGGGCGTCCTCGACCCCTCGGGCGACGGCCCGTGGATCGCCGACGCCGCCCCCGGCCCCTCCGCACAGAAAAACGTGCACCGTCCCATCCGCTGACCTGCGATCATCGGCAGTCATAGGACGGATGTACGAGTACGAGTACGAGAGCTGGCGGACCGAGATGTCGACGGCCGTGGAAGACCGCAACAGCCGACGGCTGGCCTGGTGCGTGGCGCACGTGCTGCGCCACGCACCGGACCACATCGCCGCCGGCCTGCTCGACCGGCTCGACCGGCCGACCCGCAAGTACCTGTGCCGCGACGAATGGCTGCCCGCCTCGGCCGTCACCCTCCTGCTGCGCCACGGCAGCGCGGAGGACCGCGGCTACATCGCCCGCAACCCCCGCGTCGTCGGCCGGCCGCTGCCCGGCCTGCCCGGGCCCGCCCGCTACGCCCGGCGCCGGACCCCGCCCGAACTCCTGCCCGTGCTCGCCGCCGAGCTGGGCCGCGACCCCGCCGACGGGCCCCTGAGCGCCGAGGAACTGCTGCGGCTGCTGCGCCGCCACGGCACGCACCGCCCGAGGGTCCCGCTCGCCGTCCTCGCCCTCCCGCACGAACCCGACCCCGAGCTGCTGTGGATCGAGCACGCGCGGGAACCGCTGCCGCCCGGCTCCGTCGAGGCCCTGCTGCTGCGCGGCGGCCTGCCCCTGAACATCTGCCGGGGCCTGCTCGTCCTCCCGGGCACGGCCGCCTCGTACGGGCCCTCCTGGTACCGGCCCGCCGTCCGCGCCGTACGGATGGGCCTGCTCACCCAGGGCGAGCTCGTCACCGACGTCCGCCCCGCCCGCCTCGCGCTGCTGCTCGCCCGCCTCCCCGCGGCCGGCGGCCTGCGCTGGACCCTGCCCGAACTGGCCGGGATGCTCACGGCCCTGCGCGCCGCCCTGGCCCCGCTGGGGGACGACCCGCGCCTGTGGGCCGAGCTGCTCCGGCACGCCCACACCTTCCGCGGTGGACTGCCCGAGCTGGTGGCCGGGGTGCGCTACGCCTCCCTGCCCGAGCCGCCGGACGGGCCGCCGGTGCCCGGGCTGGCCGAGGCCGTGGCCCGCCTCGCCCCCTCCGCCGAGGAGCCCTCGGGGGACGCGGAGCGCGAACTCGCCCTGGCCAGCCTCGCCGTCCCCATGGAGACCGTCCAGGAGGACATCCGCTGGGTACGGGACTGCCTGGACCGCGGCCTGCTCACCGGCGCCGACGTGGTCCGGCACAAGCTGCCCGCCTGCTGGGCCCTCGACGAGGACCACTGGCTCGGCGACATCGACCACCCCGACCGGCACGACCGCCCCGAGGCCGTGCTGGCCGCGCGCGCGGAGGCGGACCGGCTGTTCGCGGTGGCCCTCGGCGACGACCCGGACGCCTGGTGGCGAGCCGCGCGGACCCTCCCGGACTTCGCCGGAACGCTGCCGCACCTGCTCCTGCGGGTCACGGACGGGGGCTCCGTGTCCGAGCGCCCGTGAGTTGCGGCAACAATGGGGGCATGAGCGTCCGTCCAGCCCCCCTCGCCGATCCGCACCTCCTCTTCGACCCTGCGGCCGGCCGCAGGGACATCGTCATCCTGGGGTCCACCGGATCCATCGGCACCCAGGCCATCGACCTCGCCCTGCGCAACCCGGACCGGTTCCGGGTGACCGCGCTGTCCGCCGCCGGCGGGCGCGTCGGGCTGCTGGCCGAGCAGGCCCGGCAGCTGCGCGTGAACGCCGTGGCCGTCGCCCGCGAAGACGTCGTACCGGCCCTGAAAGAGGCGCTGAGCGCCCAGTACCCGGCCTCCGAGCCGCTGCCCGAGATCCTGGCCGGGCCCGACGCGGCCGCCGAGCTCGCGGCCTCCGAGTGCCACACCGTCCTCAACGGCATCACCGGTTCCATCGGCCTCGCGCCCACGCTCGCCGCGCTGCGGGCGGGCCGGACCCTGGCCCTCGCCAACAAGGAGTCGCTGATCGTCGGCGGCCCGCTGGTGAAGGCCCTCGCGAAGCCCGGCCAGATCATCCCGGTGGACTCCGAGCACGCGGCGCTGTTCCAGGCGCTCGCGGCCGGCACGCGCGCCGACGTGCGCAAGCTCGTGGTCACCGCCTCCGGCGGGCCCTTCCGCGGCCGCACCCGCGCCGAGCTCGCCCACGTCACCGTCGAGGACGCCCTCGCGCACCCCACCTGGGCGATGGGCCCGGTGATCACCGTGAACTCGGCGACCCTGGTCAACAAGGGCCTGGAGGTCATCGAGGCCCACCTCCTCTACGACATCCCCTTCGACCGCATCGAGGTCGTGGTCCACCCGCAGTCCTACGTGCACTCCATGGTGGAGTTCACGGACGGCTCCACGCTGGCCCAGGCGACCCCGCCGGACATGCGCGGCCCGATCGCGATCGGCCTCGGCTGGCCCGAGCGGATCCCGGACGCGGCCCCCGCCTTCGACTGGACCAAGGCCTCGACCTGGGAGTTCTTCCCGCTGGACACCGAGGCCTTCCCCTCGGTGGGCCTGGCCCGGCACGTCGGTACCCTGGGCGGCACGGCGCCCGCGGTGTTCAATGCGGCGAACGAGGAGTGCGTAGAGGCGTTCCTGGCCGGTCGGCTGCCGTTCACAGCAATCATGGATACGGTCTCTGCCGTGGTCGATGAGCACGGGACGCCGGACGCGGGAACTTCCCTCACCGTCGCGGACGTCCTTGAAGCGGAGACCTGGGCCAGGGCCCGGGCACGGGAGATGGCGGCTCGGGCCGCAGTGGAGGCGGGCGCATGACGGCACTCATGACGGTGATCGGGATACTGATCTTCGTCTTCGGCCTGCTCGTCTCGATCGCCTGGCACGAGCTCGGCCACCTCTCCACGGCCAAGCTCTTCGGCATCCGCGTGCCCCAGTACATGGTCGGCTTCGGCCCGACCATCTGGTCGCGCAACAAGGGCGAGACCGAGTACGGGATCAAGGCCATCCCCATGGGCGGCTACATCCGGATGATCGGCATGTTCCCGCCCGGCGAGGACGGCAAGGTCACCGCCCGGTCGACCTCGCCCTTCCGCTCGATGATCGAGGACGCGCGCTCGGCGGCGTACGAGGAGCTGCAGCCCGGGGACGAGACGCGGCTCTTCTACACGCGCAAGCCGTGGAAGCGCGTCATCGTGATGTTCGCCGGCCCGTTCATGAACCTGGTGCTCGCGCTGGCGATCTTCTTCGGGGTCTGGATGACCTTCGGGCTGAGCCAGACGACCACCCAGGTCGCGAGCGTCTCGCCCTGCGTGATCCAGCAGAGCGAGAAGCGCGAGATCTGCAAGGACGGCGACCCGGTGGCCCCGGCCAAGGCCGCCGGCCTGCGGGCGGACGACCGCATCGTGGCCTTCAACGGCCACAAGGTGGCCGACTGGGCCACCCTGCAGAAGCGGATCCGCGACACCGTGGGCCCCGCCACCGTCACCGTCCAGCGCGACGGGCAGCAGGTCACCCTCCCGGTGAACCTGATCGAGAACAAGGTCGCCAAGACGGACGGCCACGGCGGGTACCTCAAGGGCGAGTACGTGACGGCCGGCTGGCTCGGCTTCAGCCCGAAGAGTGAAATCGCCCCGCTCGGCTTCGGCCAGTCCGTGGAGCACCTGGGCGAGGTCGTCGACAACAGCGTGCAGGGGCTGCTCAAGCTCCCCGCCAAGGTCCCGGCCCTGTGGAACGCGGCCTTCAGCGGCGCCGAGCGCGAGCAGGACTCCCCGATGGGCATCGTCGGAGCGGCCCGGATCAGCGGCGAGATCGCGACCCTGGACATCCCGGCCGAGCAGCGGCTGGTGTTCTTCCTCCAGCTCGTCGGGTTCTTCAACCTCTCGCTGTTCCTCTTCAACATGCTCCCGCTCCTGCCTCTGGACGGCGGGCACATTGCGGGCGCCTTGTGGGAGTCGCTGCGGCGCGCGGTGGCCAAGGTCTTCCGGCGCCCCGACCCGGGTCCGTTCGACGTGGCGAAGCTGATGCCCGCCGCCTATGTGGTGGCCGGTGTCTTCATCTGCTTCACGACGCTCGTGCTCATCGCCGACGTGGTGAACCCGATCAAGATCACCTAGTACGTCCCGTTGCTGCATCACGGGTACCGGAGCCGGGCACGCATCGTGCCCGGCTCCCTACGTTCGGGTGGTGCACCCCCTCGGATGCGCGGGGCGCTCGTTGATTGGCGTAATCTCGAAGGCTGGAGCCCGCCGATCTCGGGCCTTGATCCACACCTTGGGGTTGCACAGCAGATGACTGCCATCTCTCTCGGAATGCCGGCCGTGCCGACGAAGCTTGCCGACCGCAGGGTCAGCCGCAAGATCCAGGTCGGCTCCGTGGCCGTCGGTGGCGACGCACAGATCTCGGTGCAGTCGATGACCACCACCCGGACCTCCGACATCGGGGCGACGCTCCAGCAGATCGCAGAGCTGACCGCCTCCGGCTGCGACATCGTCCGCGTCGCCTGCCCGACGCAGGACGACGCCGACGCGCTCGCGGTGATCGCGAAGAAGTCGAACATCCCGGTCATCGCCGACATCCACTTCCAGCCGAAGTACGTCTTCGCCGCGATCGACGCCGGCTGCGCGGCCGTCCGCGTGAACCCGGGCAACATCAAGCAGTTCGACGACAAGGTCAAGGAGATCGCGCGGGCCGCCAAGGACGCGGGCACCCCGATCCGGATCGGCGTCAACGCCGGCTCGCTCGACGCGCGGCTGCTCAAGAAGTACGGCAAGGCCACCCCCGAGGCGCTGGTCGAGTCCGCGCTGTGGGAGGCCTCCCTCTTCGAGGAGCACGGCTTCAGCGACATCAAGATCTCGGTCAAGCACAACGACCCGGTCGTCATGGTCAACGCCTACCGCCAGCTGGCCGCCCAGTGCGAGTACCCGCTGCACCTCGGCGTCACCGAGGCCGGCCCGGCCTTCCAGGGCACCATCAAGTCCGCCGTCGCCTTCGGCGCGCTGCTCTCCGAGGGCATCGGCGACACCATCCGCGTCTCCCTCTCCGCCCCGCCGGTGGAGGAGATCAAGGTCGGCACCCAGATCCTGGAGTCTCTGAACCTCAAGCCGCGCCGCCTGGAGATCGTCTCCTGCCCGTCCTGCGGCCGCGCCCAGGTGGACGTCTACAAGCTTGCCGAGGAGGTCACGGCGGGCCTTGAGGGCATGGAGGTCCCGCTGCGCGTCGCGGTCATGGGCTGCGTCGTCAACGGCCCCGGCGAGGCCCGCGAGGCCGACCTCGGCGTCGCCTCCGGCAACGGCAAGGGCCAGATCTTCGTGAAGGGCGAGGTCATCAAGACCGTCCCCGAGTCGAAGATCGTCGAGACCCTCATCGAAGAGGCGATGAAGATCGCCGAGCAGATGGAGAAGGACGGCGTCATGTCCGGCGAGCCGACGGTGGCCATCGGCGTCTGACCCCGTCACGGCCCTCGGCCACCGGCCCGGGCCCTGCACTTCGCCCCGGCCCCGTTCCCGCAGCTCGCGGGCGGGGCCGGGGCCTTTTCGTGACCGGGGGAGCACGGCATCCGCCGACCGCTGCGGGTACAGTTCGGAGATCAGCAGACTTGCATGGTGAGGCCCCAGTGTTGACGCAGACCACGACCCGGGTCCTTGAGCCCAGTGATCTCGACGCCGCGCTCGAAATCCTCGGACGCGAGCCGGTCGAGAACGCCTTCGTCACCTCGCGGGTCCAGGTCGCCGGACTCGACCCCTGGCGCCTTGGCGGCGAGATGTGGGGCTGGTACGCCGACGGCGAGCTGCGCTCCCTCTGCTACGCCGGCGCCAACCTGGTCCCCGTGTGCGCCGGACCCGGCGCCGTGCGCGCCTTCGCCGACCGCGCCCGCCGCACCGGCAGACGCTGCTCCTCCATCGTCGGCCCCGCCGAGGCCACCAGGCTGCTGTGGCAGCTCCTGGAGCCCAGTTGGGGACCGGCCCGCGACGTCCGCTCCCACCAGCCGCTCATGGTCACCGAGCAGCCGTCCACCGAGGTCCGGCCCGACCCGCTGGTCCGCCGGATCCGCAAGGACGAGATGGACCTGATCATGCCCGCCTGCGTGGCCATGTTCACCGAGGAGGTCGGCATCTCCCCGATGGCCGGCGACGGTGGACTGCTCTACCAGGCCCGGGTCGCCGAACTCGTCTCCACCGGCCGGTCCTTCGCCCGCATCGAGGACGGCAAGGTCGTCTTCAAGGCCGAGATCGGCGCCGCCACCCGCCGCGCCTGCCAGATCCAGGGCGTCTGGGTGGCCCCCGAGTTCCGCGGCCGCGGCCACTCCGAGACCGGGATGGCCGCCGTGGTCGAGTACGCGCTGAGGGACGTCGCGCCCGTGGTCAGCCTCTACGTCAACGACTTCAACACCGCCGCGCGGGCGGCATACCTGCGCGTCGGCTTCCGCGAGGTGGGCGCGTTCATGAGCGTGCTCTTCTAGAACCCCCGACCGGGCCGGACCCGACCGGGCCGGCCCGGACGGGGATGCCTCGCCGCCGGGGCATACCGGCAGGCCGGGGCAGCCAAGTAAGGTCACCCGCATGATGCCTACGCCCGGGGTCGACGACCCCGACCGGCCCGCCGGACTCCGCATCGGGCCCTTCGACCTCGCCCGCCGCGTGGACGAGGCCCTGCGCGTGCAGGCCCTGGCCTTCGGGCTCAGCGAGGAGGAGGTCGGCATCCGGCGCTACATCGTCCAGCGCCACATGACCTGCCGCGGCGCCCGCGCGCTCGGCGCCTTCACCGAGGACGACGCGCTGGCCGGCTTCGTCTACGGAATGCCGAACGACCGCACCCACTGGTGGTCCACCGTCGTCGAGCCCTACCTGCGGGCCGGCGGCCACGACGGCTGGCTCGACGGCTCCTTCGTCATCACCGAACTGCACGTCCACCCCGGCTTCCAGGGCCACGGCGTCGGCCGCGCGCTCATCACCCGGATCACCGACGGCGCCGACGAGCCGCGCTCGATCCTCTCCGCCATCGACACCGACAGCCCGGCCCGCGGGCTCTACCGCGCCCTCGGCTACACGGACCTCGCCCGCCAGGTCCACTTCCCGAGCGCGAGCCTCCCGTACGCCGTCATGGGCGCACAGCTGCCGCTGACCAGGCGCTGAATTCGATTTCGGGGCCCGGGCGACCCCCGGTAGCCTCGCGTCCCATGTCGACGCAACACGTTCAGCGCATGTCCAGCCTCCTGGCCAAGACCCTCCGCGAGGATCCGGCCGACGCCGAGACCCTCAGCCACCGCCTCCTGGTCCGCGCCGGGTACGTCCGGCGCAGCTCCGCCGGGGTGTGGACCTGGCTGCCGCTCGGCAAGCGGGTCCTGGACAACGTCTCGCGCATCGTCCGCGAGGAGATGGACGCGATCGGGGCCCAGGAGGTGCTGCTCCCGGCTCTGCTGCCGAAGGAGCCGTACGAGGTCAGCGGGCGCTGGTCGGAGTACGGTGACCTGCTGTTCCGGCTCAAGGACCGCAAGGGCGCGGACTACCTCCTCGGACCCACGCACGAGGAGATCTTCACCCTGCTGGTGAAGGACCAGTGCACGTCCTACAAGGACCTGCCGGTCATGCTGTACCAGATCCAGACCAAGTACCGGGACGAGGCGCGGCCCCGGTCGGGCGTACTGCGCGGGCGCGAGTTCCAGATGAAGGACTCCTACTCCTTCGACGTGAGCGACGAGGGCCTGGCGGAGTCCTACCGGCTCCACCGCGAGGCCTACGTACGCATCTTCGAGCGGCTCGGCCTGGACCACCGGATCGTGTCCGCGGTGTCCGGGGCGATGGGCGGATCGGCCTCGGAGGAGTTCCTGGCCCCGGCGCAGGCGGGCGAGGACACCTTCGCGGACTGCCCCTCCTGCGACTACGCGGCGAACACGGAGGCGGTGACCTTCGCCCTGGCCCCGGTGGAGGGCGAACACGGCCCGGTCGAGGAGCTCGACACCCCCGACACCCCGACCATCGAGTCCCTGGCCGCACTGCTCGGCGTACCGGCGTCGGCCACGCTGAAGAACCTCCTGGTGAAGGTGGACGGCGAGATCGTCGCCGTCGGCGTGCCCGGGGACCGCGAGGTCGACCTCGGCAAGCTGGGCGAGCACCTGGCCCCGGCCGTGGTGGAGTTGGTGACGGCGGAGGACTTCGCCGACCGGCCGGACCTCGTACGGGGCTACGTCGGCCCGCAGGGCCTGGACAAGGTCCGCTACCTCGCCGACCCCCGTGTGGCGCCCGGCACTTCATGGGTGACCGGGGCCAACAAGGCCGACACGCACGCCCGGAACGTGGTCTGCGGGCGGGACTTCGAGGTGGACCAGTACCTGGACGTGGTGGTCGTCGAGCCCGGCGACCCCTGCCCCTCCTGCGGCTCCGGCCTGCGCCTCGACCGGGCGATCGAGATCGGCCACATCTTCCAGCTCGGCCGCAAGTACGCCGACGCGTTCGGTCTCGACGTGCTCGGGCGCGAGGGCAAGCCGGTCCGCGTCACGATGGGCTCGTACGGCATCGGCGTCTCCCGGGCGGTGGCGGCGCTGGCCGAGCAGACGGCAGACGACCGCGGCCTGTGCTGGCCGGCGGCGGTGGCCCCGGCGGACGTGCACGTGGTCGCGACGGGCAAGGCCGTGCCCCTCGCGCTGGCGGAGGAGGCGGCGAGCGCCCTGGCCGCGGCGGGCCTGCGGGTCCTGCTGGACGACCGGCCGGGGCTCTCCCCGGGGGTCAAGCTCACGGATGCGGAGCTGATCGGCGTGCCGTGGATCCTGGTGGCGGGCCGCCGCTCCGCGGAGTCGGTGGTCGAGCTCCAGAACCGCGCCGCGGGCACCCGTGAGGAGCTCCCGCTCGCGGAGGCCCTCGCCCGCCTGACCTGAGCCCGCGGCCGACCGGGGGCGTTCTACCCGCGCGGCTGCTCCGGGTCCGGGTCCGGGTACGGGTCCGGAGCAGCCGACGGCGCGGGCCCGGGCTCCGGCCCGGGCTCTGGCCCGGGCCCCGGCTCCGAAGCCGCTGCGGCCGGCGGCGTGGCGCGTTCGAGGAAGCGCAGGAGCTCCACGGGGAACGGCAGGACCAGGGTGGAGTTCTTCTCCGCCGCGACCGCCACCACCGTCTGGAGCAGCCGCAGCTGGAGCGCCGCGGGCTGGTCGGACATCACCGCGGCGGCCTCGGCCAGCTTGTGCGAGGCCTGGAGCTCCGCATCGGCGTTGATCACCCGCGCCCGCCGCTCGCGGTCCGCCTCCGCCTGCCGGGCCATCGACCGCTTCATCGTCTCCGGCAGGGACACGTCCTTGATCTCGACCCGGTCGATCTGCACGCCCCACCCCACGGCCGGGCTGTCGATCATCAGCTCCAGACCCTGGTTGAGCATCTCCCGGTTGGAGAGCAGGTCGTCCAGGTCCGACTTTCCGATGATCGACCGCAGTGAGGTCTGCGCCATCTGCGACACGGCGAAGCGGTAGTCCTCCACGGCCACGATCGCGTTCGCCGGATCGACGACCTTGAAGTACACGACCGCGTCCACGCGCACGGTGACGTTGTCCCGGGTGATGCCCTCCTGGGCCGGCACCGGCAGCGTCACGATCTGCATGTTCACTTTCCGCAGACGGTCCACACCGGGGACGATCACGGTGAAACCGGGCCCCCGGATGCTCTCCCGAAGCCGACCGAAGCGAAAGACCAGGCCCCGCTCGTACTGCTTCACCACCCGGGCCGCGGCGCCCACGTAGAACACGACGCCCACACCGGCGGCGATTGCCGCTGTCAGCAGTTCTTCGACCATGACGGCCCCCTGCCGGACATACCTACGTACCTACGGTATGCCCTACAGCCAGCCCGCGAACTCCAGCAGCAGCTCCGCGTCCTGCCGCCGTCCCGCGGCCAGGGCCCGGTTCCCCGACTCGACCGCCCGGAACAGCGTCCAGCCCCGCAGCCGGTCCCGGTCCACCTCCAGGGAGTCGGCCAGCTTGTTCACCCGCCGCCGGGCTCCCGCCGGCCCCGCAGAGGAGGCGACCTGGTCCTCCAGCCGGTCCCGGACCAGCCGCGCCAGGTCGTACGCCCGCTCGCCCACCAGCGGGTCCGGCCCCACCGCGAGCCACGGCGCCCGGTCGCCCGCCAGCACCTTGCCCTGACGGAAGTTCCCGTGCAGCAGCAGTTCCTCACCCGGTACGGCTGTCAGCTCCTCGCGGGCCGCGAGGGCGACGGCGGCCAGCGCCGCGGCCTCCGGCTCGGCCTTGCGCAGGGCCTCGGCCTGTCGGGCGGTGCGCTCGGCCACCGTCTCCCAGGCGTGGCCCTCCGGCGCGGCCACCCACAGCCTTCGCAGGGTCCCGCTGGCCTCCAGCAGAGCCTTGGCCTCGGGCAGCGACCGCAGGGACACCTCGGGGTGCAGCCGCTCCAGTAGCAGCCCGCCGTCCTCCGCGTGGTGCCGCGAGTCGAGGATCCGTACGGCCCCGAAGCCGGCCCAGTGCGCCAGCGCGGCCAGCTCCCGGTCGGGGCGGGCGTGCGGCGGGGCCAGCTTCAGCGCGGCCGGGGTCCCGTCGGCGTACCGGACGAGCAGCACCAGGCTGCTGCGGCCGCCGGGGGCCTGCACCCGCTGGGCGCGTACGTCACGCCGGGCCAGCGCGGCCTCCGCCAAGCCGGGCAACTGCCCCAGCCAGTCGGTGTCCTCGGCCGATTCCGGCGTCTCGCCGAGCGCCCGTACAAGCCGCTGCGGCGGTTCGAAAGCCATGCGTGCGTGTTCCCTTTCAGCTGTGCGGCGCTCATCGCGCTCCGATCAGCGCTTTTCCGTGAGCCCAGGGAAGGCTACGCCGACACCGCGCCAGCGTGCGGCCCGCAAGGCCGCGGCGCTCAGCGCGTCGGCCGCCTCGCGGCGCAGCGGGCCCTCCGCCGCACGCACCAGATCGGAGTACGCGCCCGCCACCCGGTCCTCGATCTCGGCGGCCAGCCGCTCGGCGTCGGCGGGCGTGCGCACCGTGAACGGCAGGGTGTACGCGGCTTCCGCCGACCGGGGCGAACCGCCCATCTCGCGCACCGCGCGGGCCAGCGCGTCGCGGCGGGCCAGGTGGCCGCCGTACGCCTCGCGGGCCTCGCCCTGGCGGGCCGCGGCGGCCCGGGCGCCGATCACGCCGTAGCCGTACGCGGCCGCGTGCTCGGCGGCGAGTGCCGACTGCGCGGCCTCCAGGGGGTGGTTCGCGGGGGAGGGCTCGGGCTTCACGCGGGGTCTCCCGGGGTCGAGGTCAGCAGGTACGCGTGCACATGGCCGCAGGCGGCCACCGAGGCCAGCATCCGGGCCAGCTCCCCGGGGGCGCCCGCCAGCGAGATGGTCCGCTCCTCGGCCAGGCTCCGCTCGGCGTCCGCGAGCCCGGTCAGGGCGTCGGCGGGCTTCGGGGGCACGGGCTCGCCGCTCGGCGCCGCGGCAGGCGCGGCCGTACCGGCGGGCGCGCCGGAGGCCTTCCCGGCCGTACCGGCGTCCGAGCCGGCGCCCGAGCCCCGACCCGCCGGAGCGAGGGCGGCGGCGTGCGCCGCGACCGCCGTACGCAGCGGGGCGAGGCGCTGCGCGAGCGCCGGATGGGCGGCGGTGGTCGCGTCGTAACGTTCCAGCAGCCGCTCGCTGTCACGAACAGCCGTCTCGCGCATCCGCCGTTCGAGTGGAATCCCGAAGTCCTCGTCGGCCGGGCTCCCCTCGGAGCAGCCGGTGAGCAGCACGGCGCCGGCCGCGCCGGCGGCGCCGGCGAGCAGGCTCCTTCGAGAGGGCCTCAAAGGCATGGTCCAGGGCACGGGGACGTCCTCGGGGTGATGGCGGGGGCAGGGTGTGATCACCGTACCCGGGGCCCTGTCCACAGGGCGGACGGCAACACCCTCCGCGACCGGATACCCTTTGACCTGACGCACGACGGAAACCACAACAGCACACGCGGCCGAGGAGTCACCCGGATGAGCACCACCCAGAGCGACAGGCTGCGCGGACTGCTGGAGCCGCTCGTCGCCGCCAAGGGCCTGGACCTCGAGGACATCGAGACGTCCAAGGCGGGCAAGCGCCGGATGCTGCGCATCATCGTGGATTCCGACGAGGGCGTGGAGCTGGACGCGTGCGCCGAGCTGAGCCGCGAGGTCTCCGACCTGCTCGACGAGACCGATGTGATGGGTGAGGACGAGTACGTCCTCGAAGTGAGCTCGCCGGGCGCGGACCGCCCGCTGACCGAGCACCGTCACTACGTACGGGCTATCGGCCGTCTCGTGAAGTTCCAGCTGGAGCCGGGCGGGGAAATCATCGCCCGCATCATCGACATCGACGACGAGGGCATGGACCTCGAAGTCCCGGGCGTGAAGGGCCGCAAGGCGACCGCCCGGCGCATCGCATTCACCGACATCGCCAAGGCGCGTGTCGAGATCGAGTTCAACCGCAAGGACAAGAAGGAAGAGGAGGCGTAGCCGTGGACATCGACATGAGTGCCCTGCGGGGTCTGGTCCGGGAGAAGGAGATCTCCTTCGACCTGCTCGTCGAGGCGATCGAGTCGGCCCTCCTCATCGCGTACCACCGCACCGAGGGAAGCTTCCGGCGCGCACGCGTGGAGCTGGACCGCACCAATGGCCACGTCGTCGTATGGGCGACGGAGGACCCGCGGGATCTGGAAGAGGGCCAGGAGGCCAAGGAGTTCGACGACACCCCGTCGGACTTCGGCCGGATCGCCGCGACGACCGCCAAGCAGGTGATCCTGCAGCGTCTGCGCGACGCCGAGGACGACCTGACCTTCGGCGAGTTCGCCGGCCGTGAGGGCGACGTCATCACCGGCGTCGTGCAGCAGGGCAAGGACCCCAAGAACGTCCTCGTCGACATCGGCAAGCTGGAGGCCATCCTGCCGGTGCAGGAGCAGGTCCCCGGCGAGGAGTACACGCACGGCATCCGCATCAAGGCGTATGTCGTGCGGGTGGCGAAGGGTGTCCGCGGTCCGTCCGTGACCCTGTCGCGCACCCACCCCAACCTGGTCAAGAAGCTGTTCGCGCTGGAGGTCCCGGAGATCGCCGACGGCAGCGTCGAGATCTGCGCCATCGCCCGTGAGGCCGGTCACCGCACCAAGATCGCCGTACGGTCCACGCGCTCGGGCCTCAACCCGAAGGGCGCCTGCATCGGCCCGATGGGCAGCCGCGTGCGCAACGTGATGGCCGAGCTGCACGGCGAGAAGATCGACATCGTGGACTGGTCGGACGACCCGGCGGAGATGGTCGCGAACGCGCTGTCACCCGCCCGGGTGAGCAAGGTCGAGGTCGTGGACTGGGACTCCCGCTCCGCCCGGGTGACCGTGCCCGACTACCAGCTGTCGCTGGCCATCGGCAAGGAGGGCCAGAACGCCCGCCTCGCCGCCCGCCTCACCGGCTGGCGCATCGACATCCGTCCCGACACCGAGACGGCCCCGGACGACGACCGGGACCGCGACCGGGGCCGGGACGGGGAATAAACCGGTACCGCACGGGGCTACCCGGGCGGTAGACAGGTACCACAGCTGAGTTCTGCAACGGGCGCGGCCGCCCGCCGCCGAGGTTTGGGCGGCAGGCCGCGACGTAACGGATCACGACAACATCCGTTCGATTTATCACCTGAAGGGGTGAGGTCGGTACGGGGAGGTAGACTTAGGCGTGTCTGGCCGGACGCAAGCCCGCGCATGCCCCGAACGCACCTGTGTGGGGTGTCGGGAGCGAGCGGCCAAGAGCGATCTGCTGCGCATCGTGGCGATCAGCGACGAATGCGTCGCCGATCCTCGCGGTACGCTGCCCGGCCGGGGTGCCTACGTGCACCCTGCCGTGGTCTGCCTCGACCAGGCGGTTCGTCGCCGGGCGTTCCCCCGGGCCCTCAGGTCCGCAGGAGCACTCGACACGACGGCACTGCGCAAAGCCGTGGCCGGTGAGGCCGGGGCGACACCGTAAGACGTAGAACGGCACGGATCCCCGTGCGGTCAGGTACCTCGCGAGTTGGAAGTAGGTCGAGATTGCGATGAGCACTCGATGAGTACGCGATGAGTACGCCCATGAAGTAGCAACGGTCCGGCGTAACCCGGACCTAAAAGGAGCGAAGTGGCTAAGGTCCGGGTATACGAACTCGCCAAGGAGTTCGGAGTTGAGAGCAAGGTCGTCATGGCCAAGCTCCAGGAACTCGGTGAGTTCGTCCGTTCGGCGTCCTCGACGATCGAGGCGCCGGTTGTGCGCAAGTTGACCGACGCACTGCAGGGGCCCGGCGGCAACGCCGGCAAGTCCGCTGCCAAGCCGGGTGCGCCCCGTAGCGCCGCGCCCGCAAAGCCCGGGGCCCCGACCCCGGGTCCCGCACGTCCCGCTGCCCCGAAGCCCGGTGCACCGGCCCCCAAGCCGGTCGTCGCAGAGGCTCCGGCCGCCGCGGCGCCCGCCCCGGTGACTCCGGCCGCCTCCGGCCCGCGTCCCGGCCCGAAGGCCCCGGCCGCCCCGAAGCCCGCTCCGGCGGCTCCCGTGGCGACCGAGTTCTCCGCGCCTCCGGCGGCTCCCGCCGCCCCGGCGCGCACCGAGCGTCCCGCCGCCGCGGCTCCCGGCCCCCGTCCGGCGCAGCAGCGTCCGGCGCAGGGTCAGGGCGGCCAGGCCGGCGCCCGTCCCGGCGCCCCGCGCCCGGCCGGCGCCACCCCCCAGGCGCAGCGGCCCGCCGGTGCACCCGGTGCCTCGGCCCCGCGTCCCCAGGGCGCCCGTCCGGCCGGTCCCCGTCCGGGCAACAACCCCTTCACCTCTGGTGGCTCCACCGGCATGGCGCGCCCGCAGGCGCCCCGTCCGGCCGGTGCTCCCCGTCCCGGTGCCCCCGGCGCCGGCGGCGGCCAGGGTGCTCCCCGTCCGCAGGGCGGCCCCGGCGGCGCCCCGCGTCCGCAGGGCCAGGGCGGCGCCCGCCCGACCCCGGGCGGCATGCCCCGTCCGCAGGGCGGCGCCCCGCGTCCCGGTGGTGCTCCCGGCGGTAACCGTCCGAACCCGGGCATGATGCCGCAGCGTCCCGCTGCCGGTGGTCCCGGTCCCCGTCCCGGTGGCGGCCCCGGTGGCCGTGGTCCCGGTGCGGGCGGTCCCCGTCCCGGCGGCGGCGCAGGCCGTCCCGCGGGCGGCGGCTTCGCCGGCCGTCCGGCCGGTCCGGGCTCGCGTCCCGGCGGCGGTGGCGGCTTCGGCGGCCCGCGTCCCGGTGGCGGCGGCTTCGGTGGCGGTCCGGCCGGTGCCGGTGGCGGCGGTCGTCCCGGCTTCGGTGGTCGTCCCGGCGGTCCCGGTGCCCGTGGTGGCACGCAGGGTGCGTTCGGCCGTCCCGGCGGTCCGGCGCGTCGTGGTCGCAAGTCGAAGCGTCAGAGGCGCCAGGAGTACGAGGCCATGCAGGCCCCGTCCGTCGGCGGCGTGATGCTGCCGCGCGGTGGCGGCGAGACCGTTCGCCTGTCGCGCGGTGCGTCCCTCACCGACTTCGCGGAGAAGATCAACGCCAACCCGGCGTCGCTCGTCGCCGTGATGATGAACCTCGGCGAGATGGTCACTGCCACGCAGTCCGTCTCCGACGAGACGCTCGAGATGCTGGCCGGCGAGATGAACTACGTCGTTCAGATCGTCAGCCCGGAGGAAGAGGACCGCGAGCTCCTCGAGGGCTTCGACATCGAGTTCGGTGAGGACGAGGGTGGCGAGGAGTTCCTCGTCGCGCGTCCGCCGGTCGTGACCGTCATGGGTCACGTCGACCACGGTAAGACCCGACTGCTCGACGCCATCCGCAAGACGAACGTCGTTGCGGGCGAGGCCGGCGGCATCACGCAGCACATCGGTGCGTACCAGGTCAGCGCCCAGGTCAACGACGAAGACCGCAAGATCACCTTCATCGACACCCCGGGTCACGAGGCGTTCACCGCCATGCGTGCCCGTGGTGCGAAGTCGACCGACATCGCGATCCTCGTGGTCGCGGCCAACGACGGCGTCATGCCGCAGACGATCGAGGCGCTCAACCACGCCAAGGCCGCCGGCGTCCCGATCGTCGTCGCGGTCAACAAGATCGACGTCGAAGGTGCCGACCCGGTCAAGGTGCGCGGTCAGCTCACCGAGTTCGGTCTGGTCGCCGAGGAGTACGGCGGCGACACGATGTTCGTCGACATCTCCGCCAAGCAGGGTCTGCACATCGACTCCCTGCTCGAGGCCGTCGTCCTCACCGCCGACGCCTCGCTCGACCTGCGCGCCAACCCGGAGCAGGACGCTCAGGGTATTGCGATCGAGTCCCACCTCGACCGCGGCCGCGGTGCCGTTGCCACCGTCCTCGTCCAGCGCGGTACCCTCCGCGTCGGCGACACGATGGTCGTGGGCGACGCCTACGGCCGAGTGCGCGCCATGCTCGACGACAAGGGCAACAACGTCGAGGAAGCGGGTCCGTCGACCCCCGTCCTGGTCCTGGGTCTCACCAACGTCCCCGGCGCCGGCGACAACTTCCTCGTCGTCGACGAGGACCGTACGGCCCGTCAGATCGCCGAGAAGCGTGCTGCGCGTGAGCGCAACGCCAACTTCGCCAAGCGCGTCCGTCGCGTGTCCCTCGAGGACCTCGACTCCGTGCTCAAGGCCGGTCTGGTCCAGGAACTCAACCTCATCATCAAGGGCGACGCGTCCGGTGCGGTCGAGGCTCTCGAGTCCTCGCTGCTCCAGCTCGACGTCGGTGAAGAGGTCGACATCCGGGTCCTGCACCGCGGTGTGGGTGCGGTCACCGAGTCCGACATCTCGCTGGCGATGGGCTCCGACGCCATCGTCATCGGTTACAACGTCCGTGCGGCCGGCCGTGCCGCGCAGATGGCGGACCGTGAGGGCGTCGACGTCCGCTACTACTCGGTGATCTACCAGGCCATCGAGGAGATCGAGGCGGCCCTGAAGGGTCTCCTCAAGCCGGAGTACGAAGAGGTCGAGCTCGGTACGGCGGAGGTCCGCGAGATCTTCCGCTCGTCCAAGCTGGGCAACATCGCGGGTGTCCTCATCCGCTCCGGCGAGGTCAAGCGCAACACCAAGGCGCGCCTGCTGCGCGATGGCAAGGTCATCGCGGAGAACCTCAACATCTCCGGTCTGCGCCGCTTCAAGGACGACGTCACCGAGATTCGCGAAGGCTTCGAGGGCGGTATCAACCTCGGCAGCTACAACGACATCAAGATCGACGACGTCATCGCGACGTACGAGATGCGCGAGAAGCCCCGCGCGTAAGCGCGAGGCGGTTCGCACCGTGTCGTAACTCGTAACACCGGGGCCGGTCGGCGGAATATCCGTCGATCGGCCCCGGCCGTTGCGTGTACGGTTCTGGTGACCCTGCCGCGCGACGGCCGGCAGGCCACCGAACCCGCACCGGCGGGATATCCGGAACTGCATGTACGTGGGGACTCTGTCCTTCGATCTGCTCCTCGGCGACGTTCACTCGCTGAAGGAGAAACGCTCCGTCGTCCGGCCCATCGTGGCCGAGCTCCAGCGCAAGTTCTCCGTGAGCGCGGCTGAAGTGGGCGACCAGGACCTGCACCGCAGGGCCCGTATAGGGGTCGCTCTGGTGAGTGGGGACGCGGGGTTCCTCTCGGACGTACTGGACCGCTGCGAGCGGCTGGTCGCGGCGCGTCCGGAAGTGGAGCTGCTGTCGGTACGACGGCGGCTGCACGGTGATGAAGACTGACTGCAAGACAAAGAAGGAGACGGACCAGTGGCCGACAATGCGCGGGCGAAGAAGCTGGCGGACCTCATCCGGGAGGTGGTGGCCGAGAAGCTGCAGCGTGGTGTCAAGGACCCCCGCCTCGGTACGCACGTGACCATCACGGACACCCGGGTCACCGGCGACCTGCGGGAGGCCACGGTCTTCTACACGGTCTACGGTGACGACGAGGACCGGGCCAGCGCGGCAGCGGGCCTGGAGAGCGCCAAGGGCGTACTGCGCTCCGCGGTCGGCCGGGCGGCGGGCACCAAGTTCACGCCCACCCTGACCTTCGTCGCGGACGCCCTCCCGGAGAACGCCAAGACCATCGAGGACCTCCTCGACAAGGCGCGCGCCTCCGACGCCCAGGTGCGCGAGGTCTCTTCCGGTGCTCAGTACGCAGGCGACGCCGACCCGTACAAGAAGCCCGGCGAAGACGACGACGAGGACGCAGCCGCGGAATGAGCAGCAACGCAGGGAAGACCCCGGACGGCCTTGTCATCGTCGACAAGCCGTCCGGCTTCACTTCGCACGACGTGGTCGCCAAGATGCGCGGGATCGCCAAGACCCGCCGCGTCGGCCACGCCGGCACGCTCGACCCGATGGCGACGGGTGTCCTGGTGCTCGGGGTCGAGAAGGCCACCAAGCTCCTCGGCCACCTCGCGCTGACGGAGAAGGAGTACCTCGGCACGATCCGGCTGGGGCAGAACACCTTGACGGACGACGCCGAGGGCGAGATCACCTCGTCCACGGACGCCTCCGGGGTCACCCGGGAGGGCGTGGACGCGGGCATCGCCAAGCTGTCCGGCGAGATCATGCAGGTCCCGTCCAAGGTCAGCGCCATCAAGATCAAGGGCGTGCGCTCCTACAAGCGCGCCCGCGACGGCGAGGACTTCGAGATCCCGGCCCGGCCGGTGACCGTCTCGTCGTTCCAGGTGTACGACATGCGGGAGGCGCAGGCCGAGGACGGCACCAAGGTCGTCGACCTCGTCGTCTCCGTCGTCTGCTCCAGCGGTACGTACATCCGCGCCCTCGCCCGTGACCTGGGCGCCGACCTCGGCGTGGGCGGGCACCTGACGGCGCTGCGGCGCACGCGCGTGGGCCCGTACAAGATCGACCGGGCGCGGACGCTCGACCAGCTCCAGGAGGAGCTGACCGTCATGCCGATCGGCGAGGCGGCCGCCGCGGCCTTCCCGCGCTGGGACCTGGACGCCCGGCGGGCGTCGCTCCTGGGCAACGGCGTGCGGCTGGAGATGCCGGAGGCCTACGAGGCCGGGCGGACGGTGGCGGTCTACGGGCCCGACGGACAGCTCCTCGGACTCGTAGAGAACAAGAACGGCAAGGCCAAGTCCCTCGCGGTCTTCGTCTGAGGTTCCTGATTGACGTGGAGCGGTGAGCGCACATCGACTGCTGCTCACCGCTCCACGACCCCCCTCGGGTAGGTCTCTATCCACCCGGACCCCCGTATTCACCCGTCCGAGCAGGCGCTCGGAGTGAATGGAGGGAGCGTATGGGGGCGCTTTCGTCTCGCGATCTTTCCCCGCTGATCTTCACGTGCCTACCGTCGTGAGCACGGGCGTGGCGGGGGGCGTGGCGAAAGTGGTGCGGCGATGGCGGACGCGGACGGGGCTACCTGGGTCGGCGGGCTGGGCGGGCCGGGCGCGGCGAGTGCGGCGGGCGGGCCGGGCGCGGCGAGCGGGCGGGGCGGCCCCGACGGGCCCGGCGGGATCACCGCGGACCTGGTGAGGATCTGCGATCTCGCCGGACGGCCGCGGGGCAGCGGTTTCGTCGCCGACGACTGCGGGACGGTGGTCACCAGCCACGAGGCCGTGGACGGGCTGGCCCGGGTGGTGCTGCACGGCCCGGGGGAGCGGACCTGGCTCGCGGAGGCCCCGGACGTGACGGCGCTGCCGGAATGCGGGCTGGCGCTGGTACGGACCGACGGGCTCGGGGTGCGACCGCTGCCGGTGGCGATACGGGAGGACGTGGCGCCCGGGACGTACGTACGGCTGCCCGCGCGGGGATGGCGGCAGGCGCGGGTGCTCGGTCCCGCGGAGGTCACCTACACGGCCACGGACCGCTTCCACATGCTGCCGGCGGCGCTGGAGCTGGCCATCGGGACCGACGGGCAGGATGCGCTCCGCCTCGGCGGAGAGGCGTGCGGCGGGCCGGTGCTGGACGCCGGGACCGGAGCGGTGCTCGCGGTGCTGGGCACCGCTCTGCAGGCGGAGCACCGCTCGGGCGGGTTCGCGGTGCCGCTGGCCGCGGCCGCCGCGGCCGATCCGGACGGGCCGCTGGCGGTGCTGCTCCGGCGCAACGCCGCCACGGTGCCGGGCTACGGCCGCGACCTCAACCTCGCCGGCGCGCTGGAACTCACCGGCACCACCCTCGGCGCGGCCTTCGCGTCCCGGAGCCCGGAGCCGGTGGACCGCCCGGCCGTCGCCGCCGAACTGGACGCCTTCGCCTCGGGCGACCGCCTGGTCCTCGCGCTGGTGGGGCCCCCGGGGACGGGCCGCACCACGGCCCTGGCGGCCCTGGCCGTCCGCCGGGCCGACGGAGCCTGCCCGGCCCCGACGCTCTGGCTCCGCGGCGCCGATCTGCGGTCCGCCGACACCTCTGTGGCCGATGCGGTGGCGCGGGCGCTGGCGGAGGCGGCCCGCATCGTGGCCGCCGTCGCCTTGGCGGAGGGCGAGGGGGAGGGCGGCGGCGCCGGCCGGGGGACGGGGGAGCAGGTGGCGCGGCTGGCCCGGCGGGCCGGGCGGGCGCTGGTCGTGGTGCTCGACGCGCCCGAGGAGATGCCCCCGGAGCTCGGCCAAGGACTCGGACCCTGGACCGAAGGCACCGTGCGGTGGCTGCGGGAGACCGGGGCCCGGCTGGTCGTCGCGGCCCGGCCCGAGCACTGGGAGCAGGCCGGCGCCCTGTACCCGTCCGAGGTGCTGCACACTCCGGCCCGGCCCGCCAGGAGGCTGCCGGCCGCGGTCCCGCTCGGCGACTTCACCCCGGCCGAGGCCGAACGGGCCCGGGCCCGGTTGGGGGTCCCGGCCGACGCGGTCCGGGAGTCCGACAGCAGGCATCCACTCACCCTGCACCTGCTCGCAGGCGTCCGTGCCGCCGGGGTCACCGCCGGGCGGCCGGGGCGCGAGGAGGTCTTCGGCGCCCACCTCGACCTGATGTGCCTCCGGGTGGCCGTCCGCATCGCCGCGGCCGGCGCCGCGCTGCTCCCGAGACCCCGCGAAGCCGGACCCTGCGCCCACGCCGGCGGCGGCCCGGGTGCGGGTACGGGCCCCCACCAGGCTCCGGCGGCGTACCGCCTGGGCACCGACACGGACACCGGCGCGGTGGCCTACGACCGCGGCACGGGCAGGACCACGCGCCCCGGCGGGGGCCCCGGCCCGGGTACTGGCCCGCGCTCCGGCGCGACGGTGTACGGCACGGGTACCGGCTCCGGAGCGGGTACCGGCTTCGGCGCCGCTGCTGGTCCGGCGGCGTACGGCACGGGTACCGGCTCCGGAGCGGGTACCGGCTTCGGCGCCGCTGCCGGTCCGGCGGAGTACGGCCCGGCTTCCGGCGCGGATACGGATCCCGGTCCGGGGAGGGGATCCGGCGCGGCGGCGTACGGGACGGGTCGGGGTTCGTGGACCGGCCCGGGCTCCGGCGGGGGCAGCGGCTCCGGCCCCGCTGCCGGCCCCGCTGCCGGTCCGGCGGCGTACGGCCCCGGCGGGGACGCGGGGGACTGCGGGGGTGGGGCGGTGGCTTACGGGCCCGGGGTGGGGAGGCTGGCCGCGCGGGTGGCGGGGCAGGTGCACGAGGCCGCGCGGCGCTGTCTGGGGCCCGGGCGGGGGGCCTTGGACCGGGCCGCCTTCGAAGAGCTGTTCCCCTGGCGCACCGGCTGGGCCTCAGCCGTGCTCACCGAGGGGCTGCTCGTGCCCGCCGGGCCCGGCTACCGCTTCGCCCACGAGGAACTGGCCGACTGGCTCCAGGCCGGCCACCTCGACCTGCCGGCCGCCCTCGCGGCCCTGGAGGGCCCCGGCCACAGTGTGCCCCGGCACCGCATCGGGCCCGTGCTGGAGGCCCTGCGCAGGCTCGCCTCCGACGAGGTCGGACCCCATCTCATGCGCCTCGTACGGGCGTTGAACGCCGACCCCGCCCCCGAGCCCGCCTGGTGGGCCGGCCGGCTGCTGCGCGAGACCCTGCTGCGCGCCCCCACCGCCCGACCGCACCTGCCCGTCCTGCACGCCCTCGCCGAGCACATCGCCCACACGGGACGGCAGGAGGAGTTCGACGGCTGGTTCTGGAACCGGCTGCGGCTTCCCGAGTCCGACCGCCTCGACCTGCTCCGCCGGATGCTGCCCAGCGACCACCGCTACCTCGACGCCGCGGCCCGCCGCCTCGTCCGCGACCCCCGGCTCGCACAGCCCCTGCTCTGCGCCTGGTTCACCGACGAGCGGCGGCTGCTCGGCCGCCCAGGGGCGACCGTCGCCACCGCCGCCCAGGCGCTTCTGCACACGCACCGCGGCCTCGCCGTCGACGACCTCACCGAGGCCCTCGTCACCGCCGCGCACCCCCGCGCCGACGAACTGCTCACCGTGCTCGCGGAGGACGAGCCGTCCGCCCTGTGCCGGGCCGTCGAACGCTGGGCCCACGACGAGCGCCCCGGGCGGCGCGTCGCGGCCGCCGCCTACGGGCTCGCCACCGCCCCGCACGTCCGCACGCCCGCCGACCGCGAGCTGCTGCGCTACGCCGCCCAGAAGCTGCTCTCGCGCCCCGGCGACGCCACCTTGCACGGCAGCGCCCTCGGGATGCTGCTGCGCGACCCCCAGGTGCGCGCCCGGTACCTGCCCGACGCCCTCTCCTGCTTCCGCGACCCCGACCGCGGCTCGCGGCTGCCCGCCTCCGCGCTGGTCGCCGCCCTGCCCGTACTGCCCGACCCGGACGCGGTGTTCGCCGCCCTGCGGGCCCGGGCCGACGGGGAGGTGGTGCGCGCCCTGGCCGCGCTGACCACGCCGGGGCTGGCGCGCCGCGCGGGCGACCTCGTACGGGAGCACCTCGCGCTCAGCCCGCAGGACGCACCGCACGCCGCCGCGTTCGTGGACCGGAGGCTCGAACAGGGCCTGGCCGCCGCGCCCGTGCTCCGCCCGCTGGTGCTGGACCTGCTCCGGTCCGGCCCGCCCGCGGTCCGGGCGGCGCTGGCGGCCGTGCTGGCCGCGCCCGGCGGGGAGCCCTCGTACACGCTGCGGGGCGAGCTGGCCGACGTACTCCTGCGCGAGGAGACCGACCCGGTGGTGCTCGACGCCTTCCTCGGAGCCGTCGCCGAGGGGGCCGCCGGGCGCCCCGAGGCCCGTTCCCGGGAGCTGCTGCGGCGCACCGGGCGGCAGCTGCTGCGGGCGCCGGGCGGGCCCGCGGTGTTCGAGCGGCGGACCGTGGAGCTGGCCCGGGCGCGGCCGGCCTTCGGCGCGCTGGCCGCCCAGTGGCTCGCGGAGGCGGGCGCCGAGGCGGCGGCGCTGCTCGGGCCCGGAGCGCGCCGGGCGCTGGAGACCCTCGGCCGAGGCGGGCCCGCGGGCGCGGCCCCGGCCTGACCCGGCGGACACGGTACAAGTCCCAGCCAGACGCCGATGGTGGGCACCGGCCACCGGCATGGCAGTCTTAGACCTGCAATCGGCAATCAGTACAGGGACTACACGGTTCGGGCGAGGAGCGGTCACAGTGCAGCGCTGGCGTGGCTTGGAGGACATCCCCCAGGACTGGGGACGCAGCGTCGTCACCATCGGCTCCTACGACGGCGTGCACCGGGGCCACCAGCTGATCATCGGGCGGGCCGTGGCCAAGGCCCGCGAGCTCGGCGTGCCGTCGGTCGTCGTCACCTTCAGCCCGCACCCCAGCGAGGTCGTGCGCCCCGGCAGCCACCCGCCGATCCTGGCGCCGTACGACCGGCGCGCCGAGCTGATGGCCGGGCTCGGTGTGGACGCGCTGCTGATCCTGCCGTTCACGACGGAGTTCTCGCAGCTGTCCCCGGCCGACTTCATCGTGAAGGTGCTCGCCGACAAGCTGCACGCGCGCGCGGTCATCGAGGGCCCCAACTTCCGGTTCGGCCACCGGGCCGCCGGGAATGTCGACTTCCTGCGCGAGCTGGGCAGCACGTACGACTACGAGGTCGAGATCGTGGACCTGGTGGAGCGCGGCGAGGCGGGCGGCGGAGTGCCGTTCTCCTCGACGCTGGCGCGCAAGCTGGTCGCCGAGGGCGACATGGACGGCGCGGCGGAGATCCTCGGCCGGCCGCACCGGGTCGAGGGCGTCGTGGTGCGCGGTGCGCAGCGCGGGCGCGAGCTCGGCTACCCCACGGCGAACGTCGAGACGCAGCCGCACACCGCGATCCCGGCGGACGGGGTGTACGCGGGGTGGCTGACGGCGGACGGCGAGCGGATGCCCGCGGCGATCTCGGTCGGTACGAACGTGCAGTTCGACGCCACCGAGCGGACCGTGGAGGCGTACGCGATCGACCGGGTCGGGCTGGACCTGTACGGCATGCACGTGGCCGTCGACTTCCTCGCGTACGTCCGGGGCATGGCCAAGTTCGAGTCGCTGGACGGGCTGCTGGAGGCCATCGCGGACGACGTGAAGCGGGCGCGGGTGCTGACGGAGGCGTACGACAGCGAGCGCTGAGGCGCTGAGGCGCTGAGGCGCTGAGGAACGGCCGAAGGGCCCGTACCGACCTGGTCACCAGGACGGTACGGGCCCTTCGTGCGTGCGCGGGTCAGCCGAGGCGGGGGTCGCGCGGGGGCTGGCCGGGCTGCGGCTGCTGCTGCGGCGGCTGAGGCTGCTGCGGTGGCTGGGGCTGCGGCTGCTGCTGCCAGGGCGTGCCGGGCTGCGGGTAGGGCTGGCCGTACGGCTGCGGGGCCTGCTGGTACGGGGCCTGGCCGCCCTGCGGCGGCTGCGCCTGCTGCTGGGGCTGCCCGTGCTGGGGCTGCTGGGGCTGCTGGGGCTGCGGCTGGCCCCAGTGGGCCTGGGCCGCCTGCTGCTGCGCGCGGATGAAGTCCTCGGCGACGAGGGCGGACAGGTTGAAGTACGCCTCGCGCGTCTTGGGCCGCATCATGTCGAGGTCGACTTCGGCGCCGGCCGCGAGGTGCTCGTCGAACGGCACGACGACGACACCGCGGCAGCGGGTCTCGAAGTGCTGCACGATGTCCTCGACCTTGATCATCTTGGCGGTCTCGCGGACCCCCGAGATGACGGTGAGGGAGCGCGAGACGAGGTCGGAGTACCCGTGGGCGGAGAGCCAGTCGAGCGTGGTGCTGGCGCTGCTCGCGCCGTCCACGGACGGGGTCGAGATGATGATCAGCTGATCGGCCAGGTCCAGGACCCCGCGCATGGCGGAGTAGAGGAGCCCGGTGCCCGAGTCGGTGAGGATGATCGGGTACTGGCGGCCGAGCGTCTCTATGACGCGGCGGTAGTCCTCGTCGTTGAAGGTCGTCGAGACGGCCGGGTCCACGTCGTTGGCGATGATCTCCAGACCGGAGGGGGCCTGGGAGGTGAACCGCCGGATGTCCATGTACGAGTTCAGGTACGGGATCGCCTGGACCAGGTCGCGGATCGTGGCCCCGGTCTCGCGGCGCACGCGGCGGCCGAGGGTTCCGGCGTCGGGGTTCGCGTCGATGGCCAGGATCTTGTCCTGGCGCTCGGTGGCGAGGGTGGCGCCGAGGGCGGTGGTGGTCGTGGTCTTGCCGACGCCGCCCTTGAGGCTGATCACGGCGATGCGGTAGCAGGACATCACCGGGGTGCGGATGAGCTCCAGCTTGCGCTGGCGCTCCGCTTCTGCGGCCTTGCCGCCGAAGCGGAAGATGCCGCCGCTGCCCGCGGCGGGGGTGGAGCCGCTCTTGGCCTTCTGCTTGCCGCGGATCAGGCGGTCCGAGGACAGCTCGACGGCGGCGGTGTAGCCGAGGGGCGCCCCGCCGGTGGGCTGGCCGACCGTGTAGCGCGGGTCGGGGCCGGGTCCCTGCGGGTGCGGCTGCTGGGGCTGGGGGTACGGCTGGGGCTGCGCCCCGGCCTGCCACTGGGCGCCGCCGCGGGGGTCGGTGTACGGGCCCGGGGCCGGGGCCTGCGGCTGAGCCTGCGGCGGGACGGGCGGGAACCCGTACCCGTCGGCGGGCGCCGGGGGCGCGTACCCGCCCGGGGCGTCGGCGGCCTGCGGCTGTGCGGGCGGGAACGCGTAGCCGTCGGCGGGCGCGACGGCCTGCGGCTGTGCGGGTGCCGGGGGCGCGGGCGGGAACCCGTACCCGTCCGGGGTCTCGGCGGCCTGCGGCTGTGCGGGTGCCGGCGGCGCGGGCGGGAACCCGTACCCGTCGGCGGGCGCCACGGGGGTTGCGGGCTGCGCGGGCGGGAAGCCGTAGCCGTCCGGGGTGTTGGCGGTCTGGGGCTGCGCGGGTGCCGGGGGCGCGGGCGGGAACCCGTACCCGCCCGGGGCGTCGGCGGCCTGCGGCTGCGCGGGCGGGAAGCCGTAGCCGTCCTGCGGGGCGGCCGAGGCCGGGAACGCGGGCGGCAGTGGAGGCAGTTCGGCGGGTGCGGTCTCCGGGACGGTTCCCCCGAACGGGGTCTCCGAGACGGCGGCCGGAGGCACGGGCGTGCCCTCGGCGGGGGTGGCCGTCCGCACGGGCGCGGCCGCGTCGGCCGTGGCGGGCTCCGGCGTGCTCGGGTAGGCCGGAGACGGGCGCGTCGGGGTCTCGGCGGCCTCCGTCTCCTCGGCCGGAGCGGGCACCTGGAGCGGCGCGGCAGCGGCGTCGGCGCTCGGGGCCGCCTCCGGTGCCGGGAGCGGCGCGGGTGCGGTATCGGCCGGGGACGCGGCGGCGAAGCTCGGCGGCTGGTACGGCGTGTGTGCCGCGTCGGACGGAGCCGGGCTCACCGGGGTCTCGGCAGCCTCCGGCTCCTTGGCCGGTGCCGGGAGTGGCGCGGGTGCGGTATCGGCCGGGGACGCGGCGGCGAAGCTCGGCGGCTGGTACGGCGTGTGTGCCGCAGCGGCCGGAGTCGGGCTCACCGGGGTCTCGGTCGCCTCCGGCTCCTTGGCCGGTGCGGGCGCGGCGGCGGTCGGCGCGTCGATCGAGTAGCTCGGCGGCTGGTACGGCACGAATCCCGCGTCAGCCGCAGACGTGCTGACCGGCTCCGGGGCCGATGCCCGGTACGGCGCGGGCGCGTTGGCGGCCGGGGTCTCGCCCGAGTAGTTCGGCGGCTGGAAAGGCGCGGACACCGGGTCCGCGGACACCGGGTCCGCGGCGGGCGGCGTGGCCGGGGCCTGGAACGGCGCGGGCGCACTCGCGGCTGGGGTCTCGGTCGCGTAGCTCGGCGGCTGGTACGGCGTGTGCGCCGCACCGGCGGACGGCGTGGCCGGGGTCTCGGCCGGGCGGTCGACCGAGTAACTCGGCGCCTGGAAGGACGCGGGTGACGCGTCGGCCACCGCCGAGCTTCGGTAGATCGGGGCCTGGAGAGGAGCCGGCGCCGCCGGGGAGGCGGCGGGCGCGCCCTCGCCCTCAGCAGGCGAAGCGGCCTCGGCAGGCCGGTGCGGCTCGAACCCGCTGCCCTCGGGCAGCGCCGGCGTGGCCGGCACGGCCGGGGCTGCGGGCACGGAGCCCTGCGTGTACCAGGCCGGCGGTGTGTAGTCGATGGTGAACTCGCCCGTCAGCTCGGGCTCCGCGTCGGACTGATCGTCCGTCGGGACGTCCCACGTCCCGCCGCGCCTCTCGTTCCGATCGCCGCTCACTGGTCCTCCTGGTCTGTCGAACACTGGTCCGGCGCCCACCACGACGCCGCGCCGACGCTCAGCCTAATCGCGCGCCGTCACCGGTGTCCGCCCCCGTCGGCCCGCCCCCGTCGGTCGGACCGCCAATGACCCCACCCCACAAGGCGGGGGTCATACATACATCCTGCCCACAACAACGCCCTCCGGGCCAACCGCCCCCCGGCCAGGACAACCGCCAGGACAACCAACAGGCCGGCCGCCGGGTCCATCCGGGCTCAGTCGATCCGTCTCGCCGCGCCCAACAGGCCCGTCTCGGTCTCCGTCGGCTGCGTCATCACGAACTGCCGGTCCCGTTGCGTGCACCACAGCGTCACCCCGTCGCCCAGGGTGGGCAGCGAGGCCACCGCCCCCTGCGGCAGGTGCATCAGACGGCCGATCTCCTCCGCCTCGTCGGGGGAGACCCGCTGGACGCCGACCAGCGCGGAGTTGCGCAGCAGGCGCGGCGCCGTCGGGCTCAGGTACGGCAGCAGGGTCAGCACCGACTGCCAGGGTCCCGCCACCACGCGCCCGCGCGGCGGCCGCATCCCGCAGTCGCGTACCACCAGCACCGGGCTGCCCGCCGACGCTCCCTGCGGCGGCACCCGGCCCACGTCGTGCAGGGTCACGCACGGCTGGCCGCCGCCCGCGGCCCGGGCCAGCCCGGCCCACACCGGGCCGCGCCCGGTCTCCACCGCGACCCGCGCACCGGTGGCCGCCGCGCGCAGCGCCACCACCTGCGCCGTCCACAAACCGCCGATCAGCGTGATCTCGTACGGTGTCGGCCGGTTGACGCCGAGCACCGAGGGCCGTCCCTCGGCGTCCACGCCGATGACGACGCCGTCGTCCCCGACGGGCAGGGCGAGTGCCTCCAGGTCCACCGTCGACAGCACGTGCCGCTCGCGGCGCGGGCCGACCAGCCCGAACCCGCCCCGTGCGCCACCGGTACCCCTCATCGCGCGCCTCCCAGCGGCAGCGAGGCCAGCAGCCCCGGCACCTGTTCGCGGTCGAGCCGGACCAGCCCCGTCTTCACGCCGCGCGCGGTCCGCTCCAACTCGCGCCGTGCGGCCACCAGTTCCTCGTCGCTGCGCCCGGTGACCCGGACGTGCCCGGTCAGCGTCACCCCGTGCCGCCCGCCCGGGGCCACCGTCAGGCTGAAGTTCGTCGCCAGCGCCGGGAGCGAGGTCAGAAGCGCCACGAACTGCGGCAGGGCCGCCCCGGCGCCGCCCAACTGCGGCCAGCGCCCTATCCAGTACGTCGTGTGCCGCCGGTCGTCGCAGCGCCAGACCCGCGCGGTCTCCTCCGTGCGCCGCCCGGGACCGCGCGTGCCCGCCGTCCGCCCGGCCTGGGTGATCGCCATCGGGTTGGCGCACGAGGACGTGGCCAGCGCGGCCGTGAGCTCCTGCTCGGTCAGCACGGTCGCCCGGAAACCGGCCCCGGTCAGGCGGCTCGCCAGCTGGTCGGCCGCCCGTACCAGGCACCGCTGCGCGCCCGTCTGCCCGCCGCCGCGCGCGGTGACCGCCTCGGGGCACAGCTCGGGGTCGAGTTTGAGCGCGACCCAGGTCAGCCGCACCGCCGGGGAGCCCGTCCGGGCCTGCAGCGGCGCGTAGTTGAGGGCGGCCATGGACTCGGCCGGCAGGTGCGGCGCGGGCGCCGGCTGGGTGTGCTGCACGAGCTGCGCGGACTCCAGCCGGATGCCGTCCACTTCGAGGATGTCCCGTACGACCGCAAGCGGCAGCGGCCGCGCCGTCCGGTCGGGCCGCAGGGCGGTGGCGTCCGTGTCCACCTGGACGACCGCGGTCAGGAAGGTCCCGTCGCCGACCATCCCGACGGGCCGCCGGTCGCGGCCGCTGAAGGTGAGGGTCCGCAGCGCCGGATCGGCCTCGACCAGCGGGGCCAGCCCCGGCTCGGTGCCCGCGGGCACGGCGGAGGCGGCGGCCCGCAGGCGGCGCGCGCGCAGCGCGAGCGCGCTGCCGATCCACTCGGGCAGCGAGCGCTGGTGGCGGCGTACGACCGCGAGCACCACGAGGACCAGGGCGAGCGCGCCGGCGGGTGCGAGGAGCAGCGGCTCGACCGCCCAGGCCACGAGCAGTGCGGCCGCGGCGACCTGGAGCAGTACGAGCTGTTGCAATCGGAATGGTCCGAACCGCCCCGGGCCCGCCTCCGGATGCGGGGTCACCCCGTCGCGCGGGGGCGCGGCCGTACCGGTCTGCGGCTGCGCAGTGCTCGTACCCACGGGCGCACCTCCCCTTCCAGGACCGGACCCCGTGGCTCCCGGTGCGGTGCGGCGGCCCGCCGCACGCCCCCGGAACCCTCCCCAATCCGCCCCAACAACCCTGAATTACACGGCTCTTACGGTCAGCGGTGCCAACCGCACCCTACCCGTCAGCGTCAGACGCCCCGTCAAGAGGCATAGTAGGTGCCCGGTCCGACAATCGAGGCCCGGCGACCGTGGTCACCGGCCGGGCCGTGCGGGGAGAAGCAGGCGGTCATGGCATCACGACGCGATGAGCTCAATGCGTACACCTTTGCGAAGCGGCGCACGGTGGCCGCGTTTCTCCAGCCCTCGGCCACCGGCACCGAGGAGGGCGCCCCGCGTCCGCTGCGCGCGGTCGTCCCCGGGCTGGTGACGGGCGCGCTCCTGCTCGGCGCCTTCGGAGCCTGGGGCATGTTCAGACCGGTGGCGCCCAGGAACTGGGACGCCCCCGGCACCCAGGTGATCGTCGGCAAGCAGTCGACGACCCGGTACGTCGTTCTGGCGACCACCGTCAACGGCAAGGAGCAGACCCGGCTGCACCCGGTGATGAACCTGGCCTCCGCCCGGCTCCTGCTCGATCCGGCCAAGTTCAAGGTCGTCCAGGTCGACGACCGGATGCTCGACAAGGGCAGGCTGCCGCGCGGCCCCATCATCGGCATCCCCTACGCCCCCGACCGGCTCCCGGCCCCCGCCGACGCGGGCAGGGCCAAGCGCTGGGCCGTCTGCCAGCAGCCCGGCGGCAACGGCCGGGGCGTGCAGACCGCCGCCTTCGTGCTCGCGGAGCGGGAGGAGGGGGTGATGGACGACGCGCGCCGGCTGGGCGACACCCAGGCGCTGTACGTGCAGAACTCCGACGGGGCCAAGGAGCGGTACCTGGTCGACTCGACGGGCACGAAGTACCGGTTCCCCGAGGGCACCGCGGACGCGGGCACCATGACCAACGCCATGGTCGGCACCGGCGCCACCCCGCAGCCGGTCACCGAGGCCTGGCTGGCCACCCTCAACTCCGGCGAGGACCTGGCCTTCCCGCCGCTGCCCGCCGGCGCGGTGGCCGGGACCGACGCGGGTGTCCCGGGCCTGGTCGGCGAGGACAACCGGGTCGGCATGGTGCTCAAGGCGATGACCGGCTCCGGCGCGCAGCACTACGTGGTCCTGCCCGGCAAGGTGGCCCCGGTCTCCGACTTCGTCGCCTGGCTGCTGATCTCCTCGCCCGCGACCGACGGCCTCAACATGCACGGCAAGGCCCGCGAGGTGGACCTCCAGTCGCTGAGCCCGGATCCCGAGCCGTTCCGGAGCGACGCCAAGTGGCCGCAGAGGAAGGTCGACCGGGTGAACCAGGCCGCACCCGCCACCGCATCCGCACCCGCCACCGCATCCGCCTCCGCTGCCCCCGTCCCCGCCTCCACCGCGGACCGCGACACCGTCTGCAACGTCCTGCGCTCGGTCGACGGCCAGGGCAACCAGACGCTGAGCACCTGGGCCGGCACCGGCTTCCCCGTAGACATCACCGCCAGCGGCACGAGCGCGTACGTCACACCGGGCTCCGGGCTGCTGTACACCCAGCTGCAGGGCCGCCAGACGACCGCCGGCGGCTCCCTCTTCCTGGTCGCCGACACCGGACTGCGCTACGCCGTGCAGGCCAACGGCGACAGCGACGCGCCGCAGGTCACGGCCCCGGCCGCGGCCGACGGACGCCCCCAGCCCAGCCAGGCGCAGACCCGGCTCGGCTACGGGGGCGTCGTCCCGGCCATGGTGCCCATCGCCTGGTCGGAGTTCCTGTCCAAGGGGCCGCGGCTGGACACCAACTCCGCCCGCCAGCCCCAGGGCTCCTGAGGATGCCGACGATGCCGATGCCGATGCCGATGCCGAAGCGCAAGCTGATGCCGAGGCGCAAGCCCGTGCCGATCCGGACGCCCGCCGCCGCCCTCCTGCTGGCCGCCCTCTGTGCCGCCCCGGCTGCCGCCGCGGCTCCGCAGGCCCCCGACGGCGCCGGCGAGTGCACCTTCCCCATGAAGAAGCAGATAGAGGACCGCCCCTGGGCCCTGCAACGGCTCCTGCTCGACGAGCTCTGGGCCAAGACCAAGGGCGCGGACGCGAAGGGCAACAGCGTCCGCGTCGCCGTCATCGACACCGGCGTCGACCGGGCCAACCCGCAGCTCGCCGCCGCCGTCGACGCGGGCTCCGGCCGGGACTTCGTCGACCCGCAGGGCGGCGACGGTACGCGCGACACCGTCGGCCACGGCACCCGGGTCGCCGGACTCATCGCGGCGCGCCCCCAGCCGGGCACCGGCTTCGTGGGCCTGGCCCCGGAGGCCACCATCATCCCCGTCCGGCAGAACGACGGGCAGGGGAACGGCGACACCGCGACGCTGAGCCAGGCGATCGACCACGCACTGGCCAAGGGCGCCCAGATCATCAACATCTCCCAGGACACCGACGCGCCCCTGAGCCCCGACTCGGCCCTGGGCAAGGCGGTGGAACGGGCCGTCGCCGCGAACGTCGTGGTGATCGCCTCGGCGGGCAACGACGGGCTGAGCGGCGAGAAGCGCAACACCTACCCGGCGGCGTTCGAGGGCGTCCTGGCCGTGGCCTCTTCGGACCGCAACAACGAACGGGCCGCCTTCTCCCAGCCCGGCGCCTTCATCGGGGTCGCGGCGCCCGGTGTCGACATCGTCTCCACCGTCCCGGGATACGGCCAGTGCGTGGACAACGGCACCAGCTTCTCCGCGCCCTACGTCGCCGGGGTCGCGGCCCTGCTGCGCGCCGAGCACCCGGAGTGGACCGCGCAGCAGGTCGTCTGGCAGATCGAGAACACCGCCGAGCGCGCCGTCAACGGCCGGGACGATTACGTCGGATGGGGTGTCGTCGACCCGGTGCGCGCCGTCACCCAGGACCGCGAGCCGCCCAGGGCTCCGGTCCGGGACCCGGGGCCGCCCCCGGCGGCGGCCCCGCACGTGGCCGCGCTGAACACGGCCGAGTCGGCGCAGGAGCGGGAGGAGCGGCTGGGGACGTACGCCCTGGGGATCGGCGCCCTGCTCATCGCCGTCGTCGCCGGGACGGCGACCGTGATCAGGGACGCCCGCGGCCGTCGTCGTCGTTTGCAGTGAACGGTCACAGTTCATCAACGGAAGCCGCACGACGGTATTGGGGGCTGACGGCGAACTGGCTACAGTGACAACCGGCTTCACGACTGTGATCGGGGGATTGGCGTGAAGCGGAGGGGGTCTGCCGGGCACGCGTGGCTGGAATCCATGCCCCGGACTGTCCGCTCCGCCGCGCGATCCGCCGGTTCTGACCGGCGTATTGAGAAGTGAGGGGCTTCGGATGACCAACAATTTCGGACTCGCCGACGATCCGGTCGTCAAGGCGACGAACAGGATCGCCGACACGGCCAACAACGTCACCAAGCAGGCCCGCGAACTGGCGGACATCCTCGCCACCGTGAGCGCCGGCTGGACGGGCGTCGGCGCCTCGGGGTTCGTCTCGGCCCAGACCCTGGTCAACGAGGACCACGACCAGATCCGCAAGCTGCTCGGGGTCCTCCACCACGCGGTGTCCGAGACGAAGAACCTGAGCAACGCCCAGGACGACGACGTGCGCGCGGCGTTCAACTCCGTCAGGAACGCCACCGGCGGCAACGGCTCCGCTCTCAACGGCATCTGAAACGGCATCCGATCCCACGTCCGAAGGAGAAGATTCATGTCCGGCAACGACGGCCACACCAAGGTCCAGTACGAGAGCGTCCAGATCATGGCCGACCGGATCCGGGCGATCTCCCAGAAGATCGTCCAGGACCTGACCGACATGGACCGCGCCCTGAAGGTCGTCACCGACACCTGGGACGGCGAGGCGCACGCCCAGTACGTGCAGCTCCAGGCCAAGTACAAGGGCAAGGCCGAGCACATGCGCGACCAGCTGGCGCTCGTCGCGGACCTCGTCGAGCGCGGCAAGTCCGACTACCGCGCCACCGACGTGAAGGCCTCGCGCCTGTTCACCGAGGCCTACTGAGCCCGGACCCCGGCCCCCGGCCACGCGACGGCGAAGGGGCGCGCCCGATGCGGGCGCGCCCCTTCGCCGTGCACGGTCGACGTCCGGTCTCAGCGCGGACCCCGGTCGAGGTCGAACTCGCCGTCCCTGGCCCCGAGTACGAACGCCTCCCACTCGGCCGCCGTGTAACGCAGCACGGTGTCCCGGTCGAGCGAGGACCGCATCGCCACCGCGCCCTCGGGCAGCCGCGCGATCTCGACCCGCTCCTCGTCCGGGCTGGTCCCGGGCGGGCCCTCCCACTCGACGCCGCTGATGTCGAGTGCGTACAGCTCGTCCTTCTCCTGCTGGGTGCCCATGTGCGGCCTCTCCCTCGGTGCGTGGTGCCACTGCTGCGTTCGCTGCTGATTATCGGTGCAGACCAGGGGGCCGGGGGAGGCTTTCCCCCGTATCCGGTACGGCTCCCCGGGCGTCACGCCTCCGGCAGCCGGCCGAGCTGCACCAGCGACGTGCCCCGCCTGCGCGTGGTGAAGTACGCCCGCCCCGGGGGCATCGGGCGGGGCCGGACGTTGCCGACCAGGTCGCCCTCGGAGGGGTCGCCGGACAGCACCACGCCCTGCGCACCCAACTCCTTGATCCGCTGCATGAACGGCTCGTACAGCGAGCGCGAGGCCCCCGCCGAGTTGCGGGCGATGACGAAGCGGACCCCGGTGTCCCGGGCGAACGGCAGGAACTCCACCAGCTGGGCCAGCGGATTGCCCTGGCTCGTCGCCACCAGGTCGTAGTCGTCGATGACGATGAACACGTCGGGGCCCGTCCACCAACTGCGGTCGCGCAACTGCTGCGGGGTGACGTCCGTCGGCGGCTGGCGCCGGGAGAACACCCCGACCAGGGCCTCCATGTGCATCTGGAGGGAGCCCGCCATCGGCGCGTACTCCAGCAGGTGCTCCTCCGGCAGCGCCCCCAGCAGGCCGCGCCGGTAGTCGCCGACCACCAGCCGGGCCCGCTCGGGCGGGTAGCGTTCCGCGATCTGCCGGGCGATGAGCCGCAGCAGGTTCGTCTTGCCCGACTCGCTCTCGCCGAAGACGAGGAGGAAGGGATCGGTCTCGAAGTCGACGAACACCGGTTCCAGGGCCGTCTCGTCGATGCCGATCGCCACCCCGCGGCCGGGGTGCTCCCCGCCCTTGGGCAGCTGCTCGGCGTGCAGCAGCCGCGGCAGCAGCCGCACCCCGGGGGCCGCGGCGCCCGTCCAGTTCTCCTTCACCGCCGCCACGAAGGCCGCCGTCGCCTCCGACAGGTCCTCCGCGTCGTGCGAACCGTCGATGCGCGGGAGCGCGCCCAGGAAGTGCAGCTTCTCCGGCACCTGGCCGCGGCCCGGCATCCCGGTGGGCACGTTCGCGGCGACCCGCCGGTCGAACTCGGAGTCCATCACGTCGCCGAGCCGCAGCTCCAGCCGGCTGAGCATCTGGTCCTTCAGCGCCGCCCGCACCTCCATGTAGCGGGCCGCCGTGACCACCACGTGGATGCCGTATCCCAGCCCCCGGGACGCGATGTCCGTGACCACCGCCTCCAGGCCCTCGTACTCGCCCCGGAAGCCGCCCCATCCGTCGACGACCAGGAAGACGTCGCCCCAGGGCTCGCCCGGCAGCTCCCCGGCCGCGCGCCGCCGCCGGTAGGTGCCGATCGAGTCGATGCCGTTGGAGCGGAAGAACTCCTCGCGCCGGTTCAGGATGCCGCCGACCTCGGCCACGGTGCGCCGCACCCGCTCCGGATCCAGCCGGGAGGCGATCCCGCCCACGTGCGGCAGCTCGGCGAGCGAGGAGAGGCTGCCGCCGCCGAAGTCCAGCCCGTAGAACTGCACTTCACGCGGGGTGTGCGTGAGCGCGAAGGAGGAGATCAGCGTCCGCATCAGCGTCGACTTGCCCGACTGCGGACCGCCGACGACCAGCATGTGGCCCGCCGCACCCGCGAAGTCCCGGTACAGCACCTCGCGCCGCTGCTCGAACGGCTTGTCGATCAGGCCGAGCGGTACGACGAGCCCCCCGGGCCGCGTGTACCCCTCCGCGTGCAGCCCCCGCTCGGCGCTCGGCGCCAGCGCCGGCAGCAGCTGGTCCAGCGGCGGCGCCTGGTCCAGCGGCGGCAGCCACACCTGGTGCGCCGGCACCCCCTGCCCCTCCAGCCGGCCCACGATCACGTCGAGCACCGTGTCCGCCAGCGCGTCGTCGCCCCGCGCGGCCTGCGCGGCCTGCGCCGCCAGGTACGCCGGATCCGGGGCCGCGTACACCACCGGCACCGGCGCCGCCGTGAACAGCGCGGGCCGCCGCTCCACCGGGAACAGCCCGGCCGGCAGCTCCGGCCCGCCCGAACGGTAGGTGCCCGAGACGTACGCCGCCTTGAAGCGGGTCATCTCGTCCGTACCGAACTTCAGATAGCCCGAACCGGGCACCGGGGGCAGGTGGTAGGCGTCCGGCACGCCGATCGCGGTCCGTGACTCCGCCGCCGAGAAGGTCCGCAGCCCGATCCGGTACGAGAGGTACGTGTCGAGCCCGCGGAGCTTGCCCTCCTCCAGCCGCTGCGAGGCCAGCAGCAGGTGCACGCCCAGCGACCGGCCGATGCGGCCGATCTGGATGAACATGTCGATGAAGTCGGGCTTGGCGGTCAGGAGTTCGGAGAACTCGTCGATGACCAGCACCAGAGACGCGAGCGGCTCCAGCGGCGCACCCGCCGCGCGGGCCTTCTCGTAGTCGTGGATGTTCGCGTAGTTGCCCGCCGAGCGCAGCAGCTCCTGGCGGCGCTGGAGCTCGCCGCGGATGGAGTCGCCCATGCGGTCCACCAGCGTCAGGTCGTCCGCCAGGTTGGTGATGACCGCCGCGACGTGCGGCATCTGCCCCATCCCCGTGAAGGTGGCACCGCCCTTGAAGTCCGCCAGTACGAAGTTCAGCGTCTCCGAGGTGTGCGTCACCGCCAGACCCAGCACCAGCGTGCGCAGCAGCTCCGACTTGCCAGAACCCGTCGCGCCCACACACAGGCCGTGCGGCCCCATGCCCTCCTGCGCGGCCTCCTTCAGGTCCAGCATCACCGGGGCACCCCCCTCACCCACCCCGATCGGCACCCGCAGCCGCTCTCCGGCCGACCGCGGCCGCCAGGTCCGCGCCACGTCGATCTGGGCCGCGTCCCCCAGGTTCAGCAGGTCCGTGAAGTCCAGATTGGCCAGCAGCGGCTCGTCATCGTCGCCGCCACCCGTGCGCAGCGGCGCCAACTGCCGCGCCAGCGCCTCCGCCGCGGGCAGCGACAGGACGTCCGGTACGCCCTCGTACGCGACGCCCCCGGCGGACTCCAGCCGCAGCCGGCCCGGCCGCACCACGACCGACAGCCCGCCGCGCGGCTCGTCCAGGGTGCCCGCCACCACCTCGACGACGGTCACGCCCTGCAACCCCTCGGCCGCCGCGAACACCGAGTCCGGCGGAACCAGGCCGCCGCGGGCCGAGTCGGGGTCGAGCACGATCACCAGGTGCGGCTGGTCCAGTACCGGGGACCCCTCCCGGCTGAACCGCGGCCGCCCCTCCAGCCGGGGTGCCAACAGCCCCTCCAGCTCGGTCAGGTCGTCACCGAACAGCCGCTTCGTACCGGCTCCGTCGTAACCGCCGGCCGCTCCCTGCACCTGCGCGTGCGGCAGCCACTTGATCCAGTCCCACGAGGGCACCGCGCCCGGCGCGGCCACCACCGCGACGACCAGGTCGTCGGGGGAGTGCAGCGTCGCCAGCTGCGCCACCAGCGCCCGCGCCGTGCCGCGGGCCGAATCCGGCTCACCCGACACGGTCACGTGGTAGAAGGCCCGCATCGACACCGCCACCGGCAGCCCGTCCAGCGAGGAGTGCACCCGCAGGAAACGCTGCATCGCCCCCGCCGCCAGCGGCTCCAGCTCGTCCACCGGCGCCGTCTCCGGAGCCACCAGCGGCGTCACCAGGCGCTGCGCGCCCAGCCCCAGCCGGGCCTGCCCGAAGTCCACGTCGCCGACCCGCCGCTCCCACAGCCGCGAACCCTCGGCCACCACCGACCACAACTGCTCCGGAGCGGGGTGCAGGTACAGCTGCGCGTCGCGCTGTGCCCGAGCCGTACGGCGTACCCGACGGCGCGTCTGCGCCAGGTACTTCAGGTAGTCACGGCGCACATCGGCCATTTGCCCCTGCGTACCGCGCCGGTGGCGCACGACCTGCGCGGCGGCCATGGCCGCCGTGGACACGAGCATCAGGACGCCCATGATGCGCATGAACGGATGATTGCCCGGCAGGAAGAAGAAGACGACCGACGAGCCCATGCCCAGCATCGGCAGGAGCTGCATCAGCATGCCCTCCTGCTGTCCCCGCGGAAGCTCCGGCGGAGCCTCAAGTCTCAATTCCTCAGAAGGGAGTTCGGGCGGCAGCGATCTGGGCGGGCGTCTGACGACGATCTGGCTCACCGGAGCATCAATCCCTCGAAAACGGACGGGACATCGCTACCGGCGGCCCCAAGTCCCGGGCGCGGAGGGGGACTCCTGCGCGCGACGGCGATCCTACTTGCCGACAGTCATGCATACTCCCGGTAGTGTGACGCGCGCTGCATGCGCATCCGCGAATCCGACATCGCCGACCCCGGGGGACACAAGGTGAGTACGGCCGGAGCCACGGGCTTTTGCAGGGTCACCGTCGTGGCCCCCGACAGCCGCATCGACGTAGCCCTTCCCGAGGACATCGCGGTCGCCGACGTCTACCCCGAGCTGCTGCGCCTCACCGGCCAGACCCAGCCCGTCGGCGCACCCACCGGCTTCCACCTGGTCCGCCGCTCCGGCACCGTCCTCGACGGCGCCCGCACCCTCGCCGCCCAGCGCGTCCTCGACGGTGAGGTGCTGAGCCTGCGCCCCTTCGCCGAGTCCCTGCCGCCCGCCGTCTTCGACGACGTCTCCGACGCCGTGGCCTCCGCCGTCGTCCGCGACCGGCACCGCTGGAGCGACGACATGCTGCGCGGCGCGGGCCTGGCCGGCGCCGCACTCCTCTTCGTCCTGCTCGGCCTCGTCCTCTTCTACGCCGACCCCGCCCTGCACGACGTGCACGGACTGCCCGGAGTCATCGCCGGCTCCGTCGGCCTGCTGCTCACCGCCGCCGCCGGGGTCCGCGCCCGCGTCTACCGAGACCGGGGCTCCGCCGTCGCCCTCGGCCTCGCCGCCGTCCCGCACCTGCTGATCGCCGGCGCCGCGATCATCGCCCCCGCCGCCGGCGAGGGCCCCGGCCGCCTGCAGTTCCTCGTCGGCTGCGTGTGCGTCCTCGTCGCCTCCGTCGCCCTGGTCGCGCTCACCCCCCACGGCGACGCCCCCTTCGTCGCCGCCACCTTCCTCGGCGCCACCGGGACCCTCGCCACCTTCCTCGCCATCGCCACCGAGGCCTCCGCGACCGCCACCGCCGCCGTCTGCGCCACCGTCGCCATCGGGCTCGTCGCCTTCCTCCCCGGCCTCTCCGCCCGCTTCGCCCGGCTCCCCATCGGATACGCCGCCCCGCGCAGCGCCACCGAGTACACCGAGTACACCGAGTACCCGGCGACCCCGGACCGCTACGAGAGCGAGCCGTACGGTGAGCAGGGCGCCGCCGACCAGCACGACGCCGAGGCCCGCCTCGACGCCGAGGCCATCGCCGCCCAGGCCCGCCGCGGCCACGAGATGCTGCTCGGCCTGGTCGGCGGCTGCGCCGCGGTCGCCGTCGGCTCCGCCGCCGTCCTCGGCTTCTCCGACGACACCTGGGGCCGCCTGCTGGCCCTCGCCACCGGCCTCGCGATGCTGCTGCGCGCCCGTCTCTTCCGCTACACCTCGCAGGTCGTCTGCACCCTGGCCGCCGGCCTCGCCGCCGTGGGCCTGCTCATCCTGGGCCTGGCCATGCACCCCCCGGCCGAACTGATCGCCGAGTACGTCCGCTACCACGACCGCAGCGGCCTGGACCTCCGTACGATCTGGCTCTCCGCCGCCGTGGCCGCCGGCGCGGCCCTCCTCGTCGGAATTTCACTGGTCATCCCCCGCCGCGGTCTGTCACCCTTCTGGGGGCGGCTGCTCGACCTCACCGAGGCGGCGGTACTGCTCAGCCTGATCCCGCTGGCCCTGGCCGTGCTCGACGTCTACACCCGAGCCCGAGCGCTCACCAGCTGAGACGTGGGTGAGCGGCAGCCTGGTACGCTGTGTGACGGCCGTTTGTGTACGCGCCCCCGGATTCTTCTGGAGGCTGCGCTCAGCGGACCCCGCCTCCCGAGTTACGGAAGATCCCCAGAGAATTCGACCTGGGGCACTCGGTGGCAACGAAGACCTAAAACGAGGAGTACGCGTGCCGCTCGACGCCGCTACGAAGAAGCAGATCATCAGCGAGTTCGGTGCCAAGGAGGGCGACACCGGCTCTCCCGAGGTCCAGGTCGCGATGCTGTCCCGCCGCATCTCGGACCTGACCGAGCACCTGAAGGCCCACAAGCACGACCACCACTCCCGTCGTGGTCTGCTGATCCTGGTCGGCCAGCGTCGCCGCCTGCTGCAGTACCTGGCCAAGAAGGACATCCAGCGCTTCCGTACGCTGGTCGAGCGCCTCGGCATCCGCCGCGGTGCGGCCGGCGCCAAGTAAAGACGCTGTGAAGGGAGCGGTTCCCACACTCAGGGGGCCGCTCCCTTTGCTGTACGTGCGGGACGTACCGGACGCTTTGTAGTCTGGACGCACGTGCACCGTGCATGACGAAGTACGTGCACAACTGAAGAGGAGGAGCGCCCTCCCTACGCCGCCGGTCCTCGGTAGTGGCACCCGGAAAGCCCCCACGGGCCCAGAATCCGGATGCTTCGATCGAAGACCGGCCCGCACGCAAGGAGCGCTTCTCCGCAACCGTCCACCACCACACGGGTGGCGGACGGAGACGACGAAAATGGAGAAAACGCTAGTGGAGAACGAGACCCACTACGCCGAGGCCGTCATTGACAACGGTTCCTTCGGCACCCGCACCATCCGCTTCGAGACGGGCCGTCTGGCCCGCCAGGCCGCCGGCTCCGCCGTTGCCTACCTGGACGACGACACGATGGTGCTTTCCGCCACCACCGCGTCGAAGAAGCCCAAGGACCAGCTCGACTTCTTCCCCCTGACGGTCGACGTCGAGGAGCGGATGTACGCGGCCGGCAAGATCCCCGGCTCCTTCTTCCGCCGCGAGGGCCGGCCCTCCGAGGACGCGATCCTCACCTGCCGCCTGATCGACCGCCCGCTGCGCCCGTCCTTCAAGAAGGGCCTGCGCAACGAGATCCAGGTCGTCGCCACGATCATGGCGCTCAACCCGGACCACCTGTACGACGTCATCGCGATCAACGCCGCGTCCGCGTCCACCCAGCTGGCCGGCCTGCCCTTCTCCGGCCCGATCGGCGGCGTCCGCGTCGCGCTGATCCGCGGCCAGTGGGTGGCCTTCCCGACGCACACCGAGCTCGAGGACGCCGTCTTCGACATGGTCGTCGCGGGCCGCGCCCTGGAGGACGGCGACGTCGCGATCATGATGGTCGAGGCCGAGGCCACCGAGAAGACCATCGCTCTCGTCAAGGGCGGCGCCGAGGCGCCGACCGAGGAGATCGTCGCCGCCGGCCTCGAGGCCGCGAAGCCGTTCATCAAGGCCCTCTGCAAGGCCCAGTCGGACCTGGCCGCCAAGGCCGCCAAGCCCGAGGGCGAGTTCCCGGTCTTCCTGGACTACCAGGACGACGTGTACGAGGCCCTCGCGGCCGCCGTCAAGGGCGAGCTCTCCCAGGCGCTGACCATCGCCGGCAAGCAGGACCGCGAGACCGAGCTGGACCGCGTCAAGGAGATCGCCGCCGAGAAGCTCCTCCCGGCCTTCGAAGGCCGCGAGAAGGAGATCTCCGCCGCCTACCGCAGCCTGACCAAGGCCCTGGTGCGCGAGCGCGTCATCAAGGACAAGGTCCGCATCGACGGCCGCGGCGTCACGGACATCCGTACGCTGGCCGCCGAGGTCGAGGCCATCCCGCGCGTGCACGGCTCGGCGCTGTTCGAGCGTGGCGAGACCCAGATCCTGGGCGTCACCACCCTCAACATGCTCCGTATGGAGCAGCAGCTGGACACCCTCTCCCCGGTGACCCGCAAGCGCTACATGCACAACTACAACTTCCCGCCGTACTCCGTCGGTGAGACCGGCCGCGTGGGCTCGCCCAAGCGCCGCGAGATCGGCCACGGCGCGCTCGCCGAGCGCGCCATCGTGCCGGTCCTCCCGACCCGCGAGGAGTTCCCCTACGCGATCCGCCAGGTGTCCGAGGCCCTCGGCTCCAACGGTTCGACGTCCATGGGCTCGGTCTGCGCCTCCACCATGTCGCTGCTGAACGCCGGTGTGCCCCTCAAGGCCCCCGTCGCCGGTATCGCCATGGGCCTGATCTCCCAGGAGATCGACGGCAAGACCCACTACGTCGCCCTCACCGACATCCTCGGTGCGGAGGACGCCTTCGGCGACATGGACTTCAAGGTCGCCGGCACCAAGGAGTTCGTGACCGCCCTCCAGCTGGACACCAAGCTGGACGGCATCCCGGCCTCCGTCCTGGCCGCGGCCCTCAAGCAGGCCCGCGACGCCCGCCTCCACATCCTCGACGTGATGATGGAAGCGATCGACACGCCGGACGCCATGTCCCAGTACGCCCCGCGGATCATCACCGTCAAGATCCCGGTGGACAAGATCGGTGAGGTCATCGGCCCCAAGGGCAAGATGATCAACCAGATCCAGGAGGACACCGGCGCCGAGATCACGATCGAGGACGACGGCACCATCTACATCGGTGCCGCCGACGGCCCGGCCGCCGAGGCCGCCCGCGCCACGATCAACGCGATCGCCAACCCGACCATGCCGGAGGTCGGCGAGCGCTACCTGGGTACGGTCGTCAAGACCACCACCTTCGGTGCCTTCGTCTCCCTCATGCCGGGCAAGGACGGCCTGCTGCACATCTCGCAGATCCGCAAGCTCGCCGGTGGCAAGCGCGTGGAGAACGTCGAGGACGTGCTCGCGGTCGGCACCAAGGTCCAGGTCGAGATCGCCGAGATCGACCAGCGCGGCAAGCTCTCGCTGATCCCCGTGATCGACGGCGAGGCCGCCGGCGACGACGCTGACAAGGACGACTCCGACAAGTGACGTCGCGTAGTTCCCGTGTGACGGCCCGCCCCTCCTCGGAGGGGCGGGCCGTCGCCCGTACCCAAACACTCCTCAAGGGCCACAACGGCATCGGCACCGTCCGGCGCACGGTCCTGCCCGGCGGACTGCGCGTCGTCACCGAGACGCTGCCCTCCGTACGTTCCGCGACCTTCGGCATCTGGGCGCACGTCGGCTCGCGCGACGAGACCCCGACGCTCAACGGCGCCACGCACTACCTGGAGCACCTCCTCTTCAAGGGCACCGGCAAGCGCAGTGCCCTCGACATCTCCTCCGCGATCGACGCGGTCGGCGGCGAGATGAACGCCTTCACGGCGAAGGAGTACACCTGCTACTACGCACGGGTGCTCGACACGGACCTGCCGCTGGCCATCGACGTCGTCTGCGACATGCTCACCGGCTCGCTGATCCGCGAGGAGGACGTCGACGCCGAGCGCGGCGTCATCCTCGAAGAGATCGCGATGACCGAGGACGACCCGGGCGACATGGTCCACGACCTGTTCGCGCAGACCATGTACGGCGACACCCCGCTGGGCCGTCCCGTGCTGGGCACCGTCGAGACGATCAACGCACTCGGCGCCGACCGGATCCGCCGCTTCTACAAGAAGCACTACGACCCCACCCACCTGGTCGTGGCGGCCGCGGGCAACGTCGACCACAACAAGGTCGTACGCCAGGTCCGCGCGGCCTTCGAGAAGGCCGGCTCGCTCACCCGCACCGACGCCGAACCGATCGGCCCGCGCACCGGCACCAAGCGCATCCGCACCTCCGGCCGCGTCGAGCTGGTGAACCGCAAGACCGAGCAGGCCCACGTGGTCCTCGGCATGCCGGGCCTCGCCCGCACCGACGAGCGCCGCTGGGCCCTGGGCGTCCTGAACACCGCCCTCGGCGGGGGCATGTCCTCCCGCCTCTTCCAGGAGGTCCGGGAGAAGCGCGGCCTTGCCTACAGCGTGTACTCGTACACCTCGGGCTTCGCCGACACGGGCCTCTTCGGCGTCTACGCCGGCTGCCGGCCCAGCCAGGTCCACGACGTGCTCCAGATCTGCCGGGCCGAGCTCGACAAGGTCGCCTCCGACGGGCTCACCGACGAGGAGATCCGGCGGGCCGTAGGCCAGCTGTCCGGCTCCACCGTCCTCGGCCTGGAGGACACCGGAGCGATCATGAACCGCATCGGCAAGAGCGAGCTGTGCTGGGGCGACCAGATGTCGGTCGACGACATGCTGGGCCGCATCGCGGCGGTGACCCCGGACGACGTCCGCTCGGTCGCACAGGATGTACTGGCCCAGCGCCCCTCGCTCGCCGTGATCGGCCCGCTGAAGGAAAAGCAGGCCGCCCGCCTCGACGAGGCCGTCGCCTAGTTCCGTACGTAGGTTAGGAAGCGAAGATGAGCAAGCTGCGCGTGGCAGTCCTCGGCGCCAAGGGCCGTATCGGCGCCGAGGCGGTCAGGGCGGTCGAGGCCGCCGAAGACATGGAGCTGGTGGCCGCCCTCGGCCGCGGCGACGAGCTGGAGACGCTGGCCGAGGCCGGCGCCCAGGTCGCGGTCGAGCTGACCACACCGGACTCGGTGATGGGGAACCTCGACTTCCTCGTCCGGCACGGCATCCACGCGGTGGTCGGTACCACCGGCTGGACCGAGGACCGCCTCGCGCAGCTGAACACCTCGCTCGCCGGCTCCCCGGCGACGGGCGTGCTCATCGCCCCGAACTTCTCCATCGGCGCCGTCCTCACCATGAAGTTCGCCGCCCAGGCGGCCCGCTACTTCGAGTCCGTCGAGGTCGTCGAGCTGCACCACCCGAACAAGGTCGACGCCCCCTCCGGCACCGCGACCCGTACGGCCCAGCTCATCGCCGCCGCACGCGCCGAGGCCGGCTGCGCCCCGCAGCCGGATGCCACCGCCACCGGACTCGAAGGCGCTCGCGGCGCGAACGTCGACGGGGTCCCGGTGCACGCGATCCGCCTGCGCGGCCTGCTGGCGCACCAGGAGGTCCTGCTCGGCGGCGAGGGCGAGACCCTGACCATCCGTCACGACTCCCTGCACCACAGCAGCTTCATGCCGGGCATCCTGCTCGGCGTGCGCCGCGTGACGCAGACCCCGGGCCTCACCTTCGGCCTGGAAAACTTCCTCGACCTCGGCTGATGAGCAGGCAGTAGTCCCATGCGCGCGAAGATCACCTACTTCATCACGGCCGCCGTCCTGGCCGTGTACTTCGTCCTGGTCGGCAGCCGGGGCCTGATGCTGATCCGGCACGGCACCTGGATCACGGTCACCTTCGGGGTGGCCGTGCTGATCCTGCCCGTCATCGGCGTGTGGTTCCTGTGGAAGAACACGCAGTTCGTCACCAAGGCCAACCAGCTCGCGACCGAGCTGGAGGCCGAGGGCGGACTCCCCGTGGACGAGTTGGAGCGGGACAAGTACGGCCGGATCCTGCGGGACTCGGCCGACGAGGTCTTCGCGCGCCGCAAGGCGGAGACGGAGGACGCCCCGGGCGACTGGCGCAGCTGGTTCCGCCTCGCCGTCGCCTACCACGACGCCCGCGACACCCCGCGGGCGCGCAAGGCCATGCAGCGGGCGATCTCCCTGCACGCCGCCGTGCCCGTAGAGGAAGTGCCCGTACAGGAAGGGCCCGTACAGGTCTGAATCCTGTACGGGCCGTCCGTGCGCGGGCACAGAACCGGTCGGGCGCCGGTCAGGCGGGAACGGCCCGGTACTCCTGGGCCCAGGCCTCGACCGTGTCGGCCGCCCGGTCGAAGGCCTCGGTCCGCGACAGGAAGTCGGCGTTGTGGTCGGTCAGCAGCACCGGCAGCTCCGCGCCGCCGTGCCCGGCCACCGTCAGGGCCTGTCCCTGCACGGTCCTCGGCAGTCCGAGCCAGCGCACGGGCTGCTGCACCGTACGGACCTCGGCGACCTGGCTCCAGGCGAGCGAGCGGGTCGCGAAGAAGGACACCCGGCGAAGCCCCTTGCGGCTCACCCAGACGCCCGTGCGCAGCAGTCGCAGCGCCGAGCCGACCACGGCGAGCGAGGCGGCCAGGCTGGCGGCCGCACTGCCCCAGGTGCCCGCTGCGGCGATGATCATCGTCGCCAGCAGCATGAACGCGGCCAGCAGGAGCAGCAGGGCGGCGATGGCCACCCGCCAGGGGCCAGGCCGGTAGGGCCGGCGCCAGCGGTCGTGGTCTTCGTAGGGGAGGACGTCCTCCCCGTCGTGCGCGTCGAATGCGCCATCGGCCGTCAAGAAGGGCAGGGGCACGGCTGGACCTCACTCACATGCACGTTCGGTTGGGCAGTGCCCGTGAGGCTACCGCCCCTGGGACGCCTCCGGCTGCTGCGACTTCTCGGGCGCCTTGCTGGGCTGCAGTGCGGGCAGTCCGAAGAGCAGCGAGCCGACGAGCCCCGCCACCACGGTCATCCCGACCAGACTACGGGCGGCGATCTGGGTCTTGCTCAGACTCTCGCGCGGCGGTGGAGTGACGTTACTGCGGAAACGGTCGGCCTCGGCGACGAAGGCAAACGGGACGGGTTCGCGCCGGCGGAACATGGGGTGGATCTCCTCACGATCGAGTTGGTGTGCGTTCTACTACGTAGGACGCACGAACGGCCCGATCGGTGCCGGATTTCGGGACATTCGCCAAATTTTATGGCGCTCCGTCAGCCGACCGGGTGACCGGACCGGCCGCGCCGGAGTGCGCCGAGAGGGGCGGCGGGCGCCGTAGAGTGGGCGCGCCCCAGGTAAGAGCGTTCGGAAGGACCCCGGTGAGCGAGACCGCCGCTTCAGATCTGAAACCCAGCTACCGCAGCGATGTGACGGTGGAGCTGGTGAAGCACTCCGCCGCCGACTCCGACGTGCTGTGGGCCGCCCGTGTCTCCACGGCCGGCGAGCAGTCCCTGGAGGAGCTCCAGAAGGACCCGGAGCGCTCCAAGGGCCTCATCAACTACCTGATGCGGGACCGCCACGGCAGCCCCTTCGAGCACAACTCGATGACCTTCTTCATCAGCGCCCCGATCTTCGTGTTCCGCGAGTTCATGCGGCACCGCGTGGGCTGGTCCTACAACGAGGAATCCGGCCGCTACAGGGAGCTGGAGCCGGTCTTCTACGTCCCGGACACCGAGCGCAAGCTCGTCCAGGAGGGCCGCCCCGGCAAGTACGTCTTCGTCGAGGGCACCGCGGCCCAGCAGGAGCTGACGAGCCGGGTCATGGAGGACTCGTACCGTCAGGCGTACGAGGCCTACCAGGAGATGCTGGCGGCGGGCGTGGCCCGCGAGGTTGCCCGTTCGGTCCTGCCGGTCGGTCTTTTCTCCTCGATGTACGCCACGTGCAACGCGCGCTCGCTGATGCACTTCCTCGGTCTGCGCACGCAGCACGAGCTCGCGGCGGTCCCGTCCTTCCCGCAGCGTGAGATCGAGATGGTCGGCGAGAAGATGGAGCAGCACTGGGCGCAGCTCATGCCGCTGACGTACGCCGCCTTCAACGGCAACGGTCGCGTTGCCCCGTAAGGGCTGCCGGCGCCCGTTCTGACGGGCGACGTACGGATGTGCGAAACGAAGTCCGAAGTGTCCGTATTGCGGCGTTTCGTAAAGTTCATCTAGGCTGATCAAACGGACCCGGCACTGCTTGAACCCCCGAGCAGGCAGTGCCGGGCTCCAACACCGTCATCACGTCCCCCGAGGGGACACCGCGAGCATGGCAGCGAGTAGCGTGTTACCCATGGCTCCGATCTCGACTCCGCAGACCCCCTTCGGGCGGGTCCTCACCGCCATGATCACGCCGTTCACGGCTGATGGCGCACTCGACCTCGACGGCGCGCAGCGGCTCGCTGTCCACCTGGTGGACGCAGGCAACGACGGCCTGATCATCAACGGCACCACCGGTGAGTCGCCGACCACCACCGACGCGGAGAAAAACGACCTCGTACGAGCCGTACTCGAGGCGGTCGGAGACCGCGCCCACGTCGTCGCCGGCATCGGCACCAACGACACCCGCCACACCCTGGAGCTGGCCCGCCAGGCCGAGCGCACCGGCGCCCACGGCCTGCTCGCGGTCACCCCGTACTACAGCAAGCCGCCGCAGGAGGGCCTCTACCGGCACTTCACGGCCATCGCCGACGCCACCGAGCTGCCGGTCATGCTCTACGACATCCCCGGCCGCAGCGGTGTCCCGATCAACACCGAAACTCTGGTCCGCCTGGCCGAGCATCCCCGTATCGTGGCCAACAAGGACGCCAAGGGCGACCTCGGCCGTGCCAGCTGGGCCATCGCGCAGAGCGGCCTGGCCTGGTACTCGGGCGACGACATGCTGAACCTGCCGCTCCTGTCCGTCGGCGCGGTCGGCTTCGTCTCCGTGGTCGGCCACGTGGTCAGCCCCGAGCTGCGCGCCATGCTCGAGGCCCACCTGGGCGGCGACGTCCAGAAGGCCACGGAGATCCATCAGAAGCTGCTCCCCGTCTTCACCGGCATGTTCCGCACCCAGGGCGTGATCACCACCAAGGGCGCGCTGAACCTGCAGGGCCTGCCCGCGGGCCCGCTGCGGCTCCCGCTGGTCGAGCTGACCGCCGAAGAGACGGCCCAGCTCAAGATCGATCTTGCCGCCGGCGGGGTACAGCTCTGACAACAGACTTCACAACTGAATAAGCAAGACCGAAACCGACAAAAGCAAGTGCACGAATGACATGCGCGCCACGTGCCTTCCGAGGTACGTGGCGTGTGTGGTGAGGAGACACTTTTGAGCCATCCGCATCCTGAACTCGGTCCGCCGCCGAAGCTGCCCAAGGGCGGCATGAGGATCACCCCCCTGGGTGGCCTCGGCGAGATCGGTCGCAACATGACCGTCTTCGAGTTCGACGGCCGTCTGCTGATCGTCGACTGCGGCGTCCTCTTCCCCGAGGAGGAGCAGCCGGGCATCGACCTGATCCTGCCGGACTTCACGTCCATCAGGGACCGCCTCGACGACATCGACGGCATCGTGCTCACGCACGGCCACGAGGACCACATCGGCGCCGTCCCCTACCTCCTCCGGGAGAAGCCGGACATTCCGCTGATCGGCTCCAAGCTGACGCTGGCCCTCATCGAGGCCAAGCTCCAGGAGCACCGCATCCGCCCCTACACCCTTGAGGTGAAGGAAGGCGAGCGCGAGAACCTCGGCCCCTTCGACTGCGAGTTCATCGCGGTCAACCACTCCATCCCGGACGCCCTGGCCGTCGCGATCCGGACCCCCGCGGGCCTGGTCGTCGCCACCGGCGACTTCAAGATGGACCAGCTCCCGCTGGACAAGCGCCTCACCGACCTGCACGCCTTCGCGCGTCTGAGCGAAGAGGGCATCGACCTCCTCCTCTCGGACTCGACGAACGCCGAGGTCCCGGGCTTCGTCCCGCCCGAGCGCGAGATCTCCAACGTCCTGCGCACGGTCTTCGCGAACGCCCACAACCGGATCATCGTGGCCAGCTTCGCCAGCCACGTGCACCGCATCCAGCAGATCCTCGACGCCGCCCACGAGTACGGCCGCCGCGTCGCCTTCGTCGGCCGCTCGATGGTCCGCAACATGGGCATCGCCCGCGACCTGGGCTACCTGAAGGTCCCGCCGGGCCTCGTCGTGGACGTCAAGACCCTCGACGACCTGCCGGCCCACGAGGTCGTCCTGGTCTGCACGGGTTCGCAGGGCGAGCCGATGGCGGCCCTGTCCCGCATGGCCAACCGCGACCACCAGATCCGGATCGTCCCCGGCGACACCGTGATCCTGGCGTCGTCCCTGATCCCGGGCAACGAGAACGCGGTCTACCGCGTGATCAACGGCCTGACGCGCTGGGGCGCCAACGTCGTGCACAAGGGCAACGCCAAGGTGCACGTTTCCGGCCACGCCTCCGCGGGCGAGCTGCTGTACTTCTACAACATCTGCAAGCCGCGGAACCTGATGCCGGTCCACGGCGAATGGCGCCACCTGCGCGCCAACGCCGAGCTCGGTGCCATGACGGGCGTCCCGAAGGACCGCATCGTCATCGCCGAGGACGGCGTGGTCGTCGACCTGATCGACGGCAAGGCCCGCATCGCCGGCAAGGTGCAGGCCGGGTACGTGTACGTCGACGGCCTCTCGGTCGGCGACGTCACGGAGGCCTCGCTCAAGGACCGCCGGATCCTCGGTGACGAGGGCATCATCTCGGTCTACGTCGTGGTGGACAGCACCACCGGCAAGGTCGTGAGCGGCCCGAACATCCAGGCCCGCGGCTCCGGCATCGAGGACTCGGCCTTCGGCCCGGTCATCGCGAAGATCGAGGAAGCCATCGGCCGCGCCGCCGCCGACGGCGTCGCGGAGCCCCACCAGATCCAGCAGCTCATCCGCCGGACCATGGGCAAGTGGGTGTCGGACAGCTACCGCCGCCGCCCGATGATCCTCCCCGTCGTCGTCGAGGTCTGAGCCTCCTCGTACTGACATCACTGGAGCGGGGCAACCGGATTTGCGTCCGGGGGCCCCGCTCCAGTACGTTTACGTCTCCACCCCGCACGACACCCCGGCACACACGTGTGCCCGGACGGGTCGAGGCGGCGGGTGGGAATCCGGACCAGGGAAACCTGATAAAGTCTGGATCTCCCGAAAGGGAAAGGCCCTCCAATGGCCATCCAATTCAAATCCAAGTCGGAAACGGCGCGGAAATGATCTGGTAGAGTTGGAAACGCCGGAAAGGGAAAGCGCGAAAGCGAAGAACTGGAAAGCAGCGGGACCGAGTCTGATAGAGTCGGAAACGCAAGAACGAAGGAAGCGCCCGGAGGAAAGCCCGAGAGGGTGAGTACAAAGGAAGCGTCCGTTCCTTGAGAACTCAACAGCGTGCCAAAAATCAAC
>NZ_JBVJUY010000016.1:0-192410 GCF_055604165.1 Streptomyces sp. NPDC037242 | reverse complement strand
TGTTGTCAGGATGCGAGTGGGGCGCACACACCAACCTAGTGGGTCGTGGTCCCCCCCCCCCCCCCCAAAAACCACCCCCCCCCCCCCCCCCCCCCCCCCCCCCCCCGGGATTTTGTCGTCCGGTCCGCGGACGCCGGGTCCGCCCGGTACATCCGGCGGGCGACCTCCGCGCGCAGGGCCGGCAGTGCCTCGTAGAGCCTGCCGCCCGGGCAGGCCGTCGCGTTGACGTCCCGGTGGCTCGCGATCACCGGGACCGTGAGCTCCTGCCCGGCCGGGTGCGGGTTGGTGCCGGCGCCGCCCGCGGAGGTGAGCCGGGTGGTGCCGGTGGGGTCGAGGCCGTACTGGGCGAGCTTCCAGGCGAGGAGGCCGGCGACGCCCTCCAGCATCGCCCGGGTGGGGCGGGGGTCCGGGCCCGTCTCCTCGCCGCCGGCGCTGTTGTCCGGTTCGAAGTTGCCGAGCAGGGCGACGGCGAAGGTGTCGGTGTTGAAGCCGGTCGCGTGGCCGCCGAGGACCGCGGGGACATCACCGCCGGGGTGCATCTCGACGGATCCCTTGCGGCCCTCCCAGACACCGCCGAACCGGTCCACGACGAAGTGGTAGGGGAAGTCCCCGTACCCGAGGTTCTCGATGTGGTGCACGTAGATCCCGTTGATGATGTGCGGCACCTGCTCCCGGGTGTAGCTGTTGTTGCCGGTCACCGTGTGGTGCACGAGCACGGCCCGGAGTGAACTCTGGAGCTTCAGCCCCGGGTCGGCCAGGGATTCGTCCGCGGCCCAGTCGGCGCGGGCCGCGATGGCGGGTTGGGAGACCTCCCCGACGCGGCGCGGCAGCGCGGGGGCGGCCGGTTCCGGGTCGATGAAGGCGAGCCGCAGGTCCGGCGGCAGCGGGCCGGCCGCCGAGGTGAACCGGAGCTCCACGCCGTCGGTTTCGCCGGTGCGGCCCGCGTAGAAGGCGGGCGCGCCCGCCCGGCTCGCCTCCTCTGCCACCCCCTCCTCCAGTTCGAGGGGGACGGTCCGCCACTCCCCCCACGTCCCGCCCCGGCGGAAGCGGGCCTCGGCGGTGAAGTCCGGGCCGGCGACTCCTGACGTCTTGCGCCAGCTCAGGCCGATGGAGGAGAACCGGTTGCCCGTCAGTTCCCCCGTGGAGAACGTGTGGCCACCGGTGTTGGCGAGCGCCGCGACCGGTGCGCCGGCGCCGTCGGTGAGCGCCGCGCCCCCGGGCGAGGCGTCTTCGAGGGCCGTGCGGCCGGGTTCGGCCGCACCGGCCCCCGTACTGTCGGCGCCCACCACCAGGGGCACCACCAGGCACAGCGTCCCGAGCGCGATTGCGGCCGTCCTGCTCCGAGTTCCCATGATCCGTTCAACGAGCGAGGGGCGTCCGGCGCATCGGGGGCCGGAGCCGACGCACCGTCACCAGCAGTGACGGATCAGTGACGTTCCGATCACAGTGTCTCGCCAGACTGGCCGCCAGCCGACAGTGAGAGGGGACCGGACGTGCCCGTCAGCCCCACCTTCCCGGGTGTGTACATCCACGAGGTCAAGAGCGCCGTGCACACCATCACCGGGGTGCCGACCTCGGTGACCGCGTTCGTCGGGGCGGCCGTGCGCGGGCCGACCGACCGGCCGGTGCACATCACGAGCTTCGCCGACTACCAGCGGCTGTTCGGCGGGGTCGTCCCGCGCAGCCCCCTCGGGTACGCCGTCTACCAGTACTACGCCAACGGCGGGAGCGAGGCCGAGATCGTCCGCCTCGTGCACACCGGGGACAGCGACGACACCAAGAACGCCAAAACCTCCACCATCGAGCTCGCCGGCTCGCGGACGGTCACGCTCCTCGCGCGCGGCCAGGGGCTGTGGGGCGACTCGCTGCACGTACGGGTCGACCACGACACCAGCGAGGTGCCGACGGCCGGCGGCACCCGGACCCAGTACAACCTCACGGTCCTCGACAAGGGCACCGGGACGCTGGAGCGCTACCTCAATGTGAGCTCCGATCCCGACCATGCGAATGCGCTGGACAAGGCGCTCAGTTCGTCCGCCCTGGTCTCCGTTCCCGCCACGAACCCGGTGCTCGACGTCGTCCCCACCGCGCACGAGGTGATCGCACCCACCGACGCGAGCCAGGACCCCTTCGACGACGCCAAGCCGAACCGCTACAAGAAGGCCTCGGGCGGAGCGGACGGAGCCGCGCCCGCGCTGGCGGACTACCAGGGCGGCGCGACCGGACAGGCCTCCAAGACGGGCCTCTACCAGCTCCTGAAGACCGACATCTTCAACCTCCTCTGCATGCCGGGGGCTCCGCAGTCCGCGCTGGCGCCCGCGGCGGCCCTGTGCGGGGACCGGCGGGCCGTCCTCATCGTCGATCCCCCCACGGGCTGGACGGGCATCGACGCCGCCGTCACCGGGATGGCCACTCCCCCGGTGACCGGCGACGCGGCGAAGAACGCAGTGGTCTACTTCCCGAACCTGCTCATCCCCGACCCGGCCGCCGGCGGGGTCCCCACGACGGTCCCGCCGTGCGGCACGGTGGCCGGCGTCATGGCCCGCACCGATGTGCAGCGCGGCGTGTGGAAGGCGCCCGCGGGCACCGACGCCTCGCTCGCCGGGGTGAGCGCGCCCACGGTGGCGATGACCGACCTGGAGAACGGGCGGCTCAACCAGCTCGGCGTGAACTGCCTGCGCTCCTTCCCCGTGCTCGGCCCCCTCGTCTGGGGCGCGCGGACGCTGCGGGGCGCGGACCGGCTGGCCGACGAGTGGAAGTACCTGCCGGTGCGGCGGCTCGCGCTGTTCGTCGAGGAGAGCCTCTACCGCGGCACGCAGTGGGTGGTCTTCGAGCCGAACGACGAACCGCTGTGGGCCTCCATCAGGCTCAACGTCGGCGCGTTCATGAACAGTCTCTTCCGGCAGGGGGCCCTGCAGGGCACGACGGCCCGGGAGGCGTACCTCGTCAAGTGCGACCGCGAGAACAACCCGCAGAACGACATCGACCGGGGCATCGTCAACATCGTCGTCGGCTTCGCGCCGCTCAAGCCGGCCGAGTTCGTGATCATCCACATCGAGCAGCTCGCCGGGCAGCTGCAGGTCTGAGGAGCGAGACGATGGCAACCACCGCGCGGGTCGACCCGCTCAAGAACTTCCGTTTCCGCGTGCGGTACAGCGACAGCACCGTGCCGTTCCTCGGGGTCCACAAGGTCTCCGGGATGAAGAGGACCGTCGAGGTGGTCAAGCACCGCGACGGAGGCGCCCCCTCCAACAGCGCCAAACTGCCGGGGCGGGTGGAGTTCGACCCGATCGTCCTCGAACGCGGGGTCACCGTGAACGGCCTCGAATTCGAGAAGTGGGCCAACAAGACCTGGAGTTATGCCAATTCGGCCGGCGGGCGGGAGACCTCCCTCAAGGACTTCCGCCGGGACCTCGTCATCGACGTCTACGACGAGACCGGCCAGAAGGTGCTCTCCTACCACGTGTTCAACTGCTGGGTCTCGGAGTACCAGCCCTTCTCGGACCTGGACGCGAACGCGAACGCGGTGCTCGTGCAGCACATCCGCCTGGAGAACGAGGGCTGGGTGCGCGACATCGCCCTGCCGCCCGCGGCCGAGGTCTCGTTCGACGACCCGGCGGTGTGACGGGTGCCGGTACTCACGCAGGCCCAGCTCCTGCAGGGGTGGGAAGGCGCCGCCGGGCAGGGACCGGTTGCGCGTGCCGTGGCCCTGGCGGCCGCGGCGGGCGGGCGGTCCTTCGCCGAGGCCGGCGAGTTGCCGCTCGGCGCGCGTGACGCGCTGCTCGTCGGGCTGCGGGCCGCGTGCTTCCGCGGCGACGTGGAGTGCCTGGCCGACTGCCCCGGCTGCGGGGAGGAGTTGGAAGTGGCCGTACCCCTCTCGGACCTGCGTCGTCCCGCCTTCGGGGCGGACGTGACCAGGGAGGGCGAGGTGTGCGCCGACGGCCGCCGTGTCCGGTTCCGGGCGCTGACGAGCCGGGACGTCCTGGCGGTGGCGCCGGGCGGCTCGGCCTCCCGCGACGCGCGGCGGCGGCTCGTCGTCCGGTGCGTGCTCGCGGTCGACGGGGAGCCCGTGGACGGCGAGGCGCTCGGCGAGGCGGCGGCCATGGCGGACTTGGGCGCGGCGGCCCTGGACCACCCCGGGTTGACGGACGAGGTGCTCGCCGCCGTCGCGGCCGCGCTGCCTTCCGTGGATCCGGGAGCGGACATCCGGCTCGACCTGACGTGCGCCGCGTGCGGGCACGCCTGGGCAGCACCGTTCGACGTCCCGGCGCACGTCTGGGCCGATGTCGACGCCTGCGCCCGGGGTCTGCTGGCCGACGTGCACGCGCTGGCCCGGGCGTACGGGTGGCGCGAGGAGGACATCCTCGCCCTCAGTGCTGCCCGGCGCCGCTACTACCTGGAGGCGATCGGGACATGAGGGACTTCGTCGACCGCGTCCTCGGCCTGCCCGATCCTTCGGCGGTCCGGCCCAGGATCCCTTCGTTCTTCGACCTTCCGCCGATGCTCGATCCCCCGCTGCCCGGCCTCGACGACGAGCACGAGGCCGCCGTGCGGCTGCCTCCGGCCGAGCACCCGGCGCCGCGACCGGGAGCAGGCGCGGACTCGGCGGGTGGCGGTGCGGGCCGGGCTCCGGCTCCGGCCGCGGTCCCCTACGTCCCCGCCCCGGCCGGCGAGGGCCCCGGGCGCGGAACCGGCCGGCCGGAGCACGGCTCGCCGCCCGATGCCCCCCGGCCCACCGGCCGCCGGACCGGAGCGGGCCCGAAGCGGGGACCCGGCGGCGAAGCGGTGGCCGCCCCGCCGCCGCGCGCCGCCGCACCGGAGAGGCCCGCCGAGTCCCGTCTCCCCGTCCCCGCGCCCGAGCAGCCGGTCCGCGCCGCGGCCGGGGCCGTCGCCCCGCCGCCGCGGGCGACCCTGGAGGCGCGGGCCGGCCTCGCGCAGCGGTCGCGCGGGCCCGCCGCCGCGCCCGCGCCGCAGGAGACCACCGTCCACATCACCATCGGCCGGCTGGAGATCCGCTCCGGCCCGCCGCGGGCCGCCGCCGCTGAACCCGCCACCACCCGCAGGCCGCCGCGCGAGCCCGCCGTACCGCTGGAGGACTACCTTCGGCGGCGCTCGGGCGGTGCGCGATGAGCGACGCACGGGCCATCGAGGCGGTCACCGAGACGCTGCGGGCACTGGTCGACGACGGCATCAAGACCGTCCTGCCGGGAGCCACGGCCGTGGTCCGCCCGCCGGACAAGGTCAACGCGACCGCGCAGGAGGCCCAGGTCAACCTGTTCCTCTACCAGACGGGGATGGCTCCGGAGCTGCGCAACGAGCCACCGCAGCAGGTGCTGCCCGGGGAGAGCGCGGAGCCGGCGCTGCCCCTCGTACTGCGCTACCTCCTCACGCCGTACGTGCCGGACCACAACGACCTCGTGGCCCACCGGCTGCTCGGCGGCGCCCTCCAGGCACTGCACACCCGGCCAGTGCTGACCCGGGGCGAGCTGGCCGAGACGGCGCCGTACAGCGATATCGCGCGGCAGATCGACAGCATCCGGATCACCTGGCACGCCTTCGAGGAGAAGGACATCTACTCGCTGTGGAGCGTCTTCCAGACGCCCTACCGGCTGACCACGGCCTTCGAGGTGCGGGCCGTCCTCATCGACTCCAGGCGTCCGGCGCGCACCCCGGTGCCGGTGCTCACCCGCGGTGCGGACGGCCGCGGTCCGCGGGCCGGCGCCGATGTCCGCTCGACGACGCCGCGGATCGAGGGCGTGCGCTACCCCGGCGACCAGAGCGCGGCGCGGGTCGGGGACTCCGTGGAGCTGTACGGAGCGAACCTGTCCGGGGTGAGCGCGGTCCGGCTCGCCCATCTGGCCTCCGCCCTCTCGGTCGACGTGCCGGTCCCCGCCGCGGCCGGCTCCGCGCAGAGCCTGGCGCTCACCCTCCCCGCGGGGCTGCCCGCGGGTATCTGCGCGGTGACGCTCATGTCCGGGTCCCCGCCGGCCGAACTCCCGGTCGGGCCCTGGTACCTCGCCCTCGCCCCGCGGATCACCAGTCCGATGCCCGCCACCGTCGCACGCGACGCGCAGGGCGACGCCGAGGTCCTCGTGCGCGCCGACCCGCCCTTCGCCACCGGGCAGCGGGTGTCCCTGCTGCTGGGCGGCGACGCGCACGCCGCCCGCGAAGTCACCGGGAACACCGCCCGGTTCACCGTCGAGCGGGCCCGCCCCGGCGACCACCTCATGCGGCTGCGCGTGGACGGCGTCGACAGCCTGCTCGTCCTCGACCGCGCCGTGAACCCGCCCGTGTACGACCCGACCCAGCTGCTGACGGTGACCTGATGCACGCGACCGACGGCGACAACGCGCGGTTCCTCACCGCTTCCCTGGACTGGCTGCGCCTGGTGCTGCGGCGGCACGCCGAGGACCGGCCCGGGCCCGAGCTCCCCGGCCGCCCCGGCCACCCCTCCCGCCCCGAACCGGCGCCCGCTCCCCCGCCCGTGGGGGCCGAGGGGCGACCGCCGCTGCCCTGGGGGCGCAGGCACCACGCGCCGCCGGCCCCGGCTGCGGCCCCGGCCCCGGTGGGCGCGCGGCCGGCCGTCGCCGCCCGTTCCGCGACCGACCGGCCCACGGCCGAGGAGGTCGCGGCGGCCGCCGCGCGGATCACCGAGGCGGAGGCGGCCGTGCCGCCGCCCCCGCTGGTCGCGCTCGCCCGGCAGCTGGGCCTGAGCCGGTTCGAGCGCGACGTCCTGCTCATGTGCCTGGCCGAGGAGCTGGCGCCGGCCATGGGGCCGCTGTTCGCGGCCGCGCACGGCAGCGAGGCGATGGCCTTCCCCACCTTCGGGCTGGCCCTCGCCGTGCTGCCCGAGCCGTCGTGGGAGGCGGTCTCGGCGCACGGCCCGCTGCGGTTCTGGCGGCTGGTCGAGATCAGCCATGCCGCGGGCTCGGCGCTCGTGACGAGTCCGGTCCGCGCCGACGAGCGGATCGTCGACCACGTCAAGGGACTCCAGCACCTCGACGAGCGGCTGTCCGTCCTCGTCACCCGGCTCCAGCCCGCGGCGCAAGCGGCGCTGCCCGCCTCCCAGCAGGCCGCCGTCGACCGGTGCGCGGCGGCCTGGGAACCCTCCCCGGCGCCCGTCGTCCACCTCGTCGGGGGTCAGCCGGGCAGCAAACGGCTGGTCGCGGCGCGCGCGGCGGCCTCCTTCGGGCTGACGGCCTACCGGCTGCCGGTGGCGCTGCTGCCCGAGCGGGCGGCGGACGCCGACCGGCTGGCCCGGCTGTGGGAGCGGGAGGCCGGACTGATGCCCGTAGCGCTGTACATCGACGCGGACGACGATGCGCACGGCGCGTACGACCCCTCGGCGCTGGGACGGTTCCTCGCCCGGGTGAACGCCCCCGTCTTCGTCAGCTCCCGCGACGCGGGCCAGGCCCTCGGGCGTACGGCCGTCGTCGTCGACGTCGCGCCGCCGACCTCCCGCGAGCGGGCCGCGGCCTGGCGCGAGGCGCTCGGCCCGGCGGCCGGCTCCGTCCATGTCGATCTGCTCGCCCGGCAGTTCGCGATGGACGTGCCCGCGATCGTGGAGGTGGCGGGGGCGAACGGGCCGGACCGGGTCTGGGAGGCGTGTCTGGCCCGTAGCCGGCCGCGGCTGGACGGCCTGGCCCAGCGGCTGCGCCCCGAGGTCGGCTGGGACGACATCGTCCTGCCGGAGCCGGCCGCGGCCCTGATGCGGCAGATCGCCGACCAGGTGGCGCGGCAGGAGACCGTCTACGACACGTGGGGTTTCGGCGAGCGGCTGACCCGCGGGCTCGGGGTGACGGCGCTGTTCACCGGACCGAGCGGGACGGGCAAGACGATGGCCGCCGAAGTGCTGGCCCGGGAGCTGGGCCTCGACCTGTACCGCACGGACCTGTCCGCCGTGATGAGCAAGTACATCGGCGAGACGGAGAAGAACCTGCGCCTGCTCTTCGACGCGGCGGAGGCGGGCGGCGCCGTGCTGTTCATGGACGAGGCGGAGTCGCTGCTCGGCAAGCGCAGCGAGGTGAAGGACGCCCACGACCGGTACGCGAACGTGCAGATCGACTATCTCCTCCAACGCATGGAGTCTTACCGGGGGTTGGCCATCATGGCGACCAACATGCGCTCGGAGCTCGATGCCGCCCTCGTCCGCCGGCTGCGGTTCGTCGTCGAGTTCCCGTTCCCGGACGTCGCGCAGCGCCGCGAGATCTGGCGCAAGGCGTTCCCGGAGCACGCGCCGGGACGCCACGAGCTGGACTACGACCGTCTCGCGCGGCTCGACGTCAGCGGGGCCATGGCCCGCAACATCGCGCTCAACTCCGCCTTCCTCGCCGCGGCGGACGGGGGCGGGATCACCATGCCGCTCGTGCTCCGGGCGGCCCGGGAGGAGTTCCGCAAGCTCCAGCAGCCGGTGCGGGAGCGGGACTTCGCCTGGTCGCGGCCCGTCGATCCGCACAGTGAGGTGCCGTCATGAGGGTGGAAGTGCACATCGAACGGCTGGTGGTGGACGGTGCGGACTTCGGGGAGCGGCTCCCGTCGCACCGGCTCTCGGCGCACGAGGAGGAGGCCTTCCGGGCCGCGCTCGGAGGCGAACTCGCCGCGCTGCTCGCGGCGCCCGGCGCGGCCCCGTCGTGGGCGCCGCGCGAGGCCCGGTCCCTCGTCGTGCCCCTGGCGCGGCCCGAGGGCTCCGGCGGAGCGGAGGCGATCGGCAGGTCGGTCGCCCGTTCGGTGCACTCCGTACTCGCGCCGGGCGCGGGCCGGGGGCGGGCATGACGGGGTTTCCCGGGGTACCCCGGGTGGTCCGCGGGGGCTTCGTGCTGCTGGACGCGGACACGGGCCGCCCGGTGCGGACGGTCCCCTTCCAGTTCAACCCCGACTCCCTGACCCGAACGGTCCAGCCGCAGGGCATCGGACCCGAGCCGGGGGACCGGCTGGAGGCGCAGCGGCTGAAGGGCCCGCCGCACGAGACGTACAAGTTCGAGGCCGAGTTCGACGCCACCGAGCAGCTCGACGATCCCGACGCGCACCCGGTGGAGGCGAACAGCGGGCTGTTCCCCGTCCTGGCCGCCCTGGAGAGCGGCTTCTACCCGAGCGTCGCGCAGCTCCTCGCCGAGGACCGGATGGCCGGCTTCGGCATGATCGAGGTGGCGCCGGTCGAGGCTCCGCTGACGGTGCTCGTCCTCGGGCGCAGCCGGGTCCTGCCGGTGCGGATCACGGAGTTCACGGTGGCCGAGGAGGCATTCGACTCGGCGCTGAACCCGATCCGGGCCAAGGTCTCCGTGGGCGCCCGGGTGTTGACGGTCGACGACCTCGGCTTCCGCCACAAGGGCGGGCTGCTCTACCTCCAGCACCACCAGGCCCGCGAGCGTTTCGCCGGCCAGGTCACCCGTACCCCGACCGACCTCGGCCTGACGAGTCTGTGAAGGAGTCGGCATGTTCTCCGCCACGAGTCGCTACCAGAACGTCCCGACCGCCGAGCTCACGCTCCCCGGCGGCCGGACCGTCACCTATGTGCGGCGCCGGTTGCCGCCGGACCCGGACACCCTGACCACGCTCACCACGCACGCCGTCGCCGCGGGCGAGCGCCTCGACCACATCGCCGCCCGGGAGCTCGGCGACCCCGAGCAGGCGTGGCGGATCGCCGACGCGCACCGGGTGCTGGCCCCCGAGTCGCTGACGGCGGTCCCGGGCCGGCGGCTGCGGATCACGCTGCCCGCCGGGATGCCGCAGGGCGCGAGCGTCCTCGACGCGGGCGGGGGTCTCGGTGGCTAGCGGCCTCCAACTGATGCTCCTGATGGGGCCGATGATCGCCGTCCCGGTGCCCGCCCCGCTGACCGACGCCCTCCAGTCGGTCCGGGTGACCACGTCCTCGGGGCAGGCGAGCGGCTTCCAGCTGACCTTCGCCGTGAGTGCCCGCTCGGTCATCCAGCAGTCGCTGCTGCCGCTGGGGTTCTTCGACCCCGGCATCCGCGTGGTCCTGGTCGCGGTCGTCACCGGCACCCCGACCGTGCTCGCGGACGGGGTCATCACCCAGCAGGAGCTGTCGCCGAGCGCGGAGCCGGGGGCCTCGGTGCTGACCATCACGGGTGAGGACCTGTCGGTGCTGATGGACATGCGGCACGAGCGGGAGTGCTTCCCCGGACTGCCGCACCAGGCCCGGGTCCTGGCGATCTGCGCCAGGTACGCCACGTACGGGATCGTCCCGGTCGCGGTGCCGCCCGTGCTCACCGACGTGCCGAACCCGCTGGTGCACATCCCGATCCAGGCGGGCACCGACCTGGAGTACCTCAAGGCCATGGCCTCCGAGGTCGGGTACGTCTTCTTCCTGGAGCCCGGGCCGGTCCCGGGGACCAGCCTCGCCTACTGGGGACCCGAGGTCCGTACCGGGCTCGTCCAGCCGGCGCTGACGCTCGGAGCGGGCGCCGCGGCCACCGCCGAGTCGCTGTCGTTCACGTACGACGGGCTCTCCCGCACCCAGTACACGGTGGCCATCACCGAGCCGACGAGCAAGGTGCAGATCACCCTGCCGGTCCCCGACATCAGCCTGCTGCACCCCCCGCTCGCGGCGCGCCCCGCGGTGACGCTCAAGGAGGAGCCGGTGCCCGACCTCAGCGACCGGTCGGTGGCCGAGGCGCTGCTGCTGGGTCTGAGCCGCAAGTCGACGTCGGCCGACGCGATCCGGGGGACCGGGAAGCTCGACGTGCTGCGCTACGGACACGTGCTGCGCGCCCGGCGGCTGGTGGGCGTGCGCGGCGCGGGCCTGGCGTACGACGGGCTGTACTACGTCTCCAGCGTCACCCACGACATCAGACGCGGCGAGTACAAGCAGAGCTTCACCCTCACCCGCGACGGCCTCGGCTCTCTGACCCCGGTGGTGATCCCGTGACGAAGGATGCAAGGAAGTACCACGGCCTGTACCAGGGGGTCGTGGTCTCCAACCTCGACCAACTGCGGTCCGGACGGCTCCTGGTGCGGGTCGCGGACGTCCTCGGCAACGACCCGTGCATCTGGGCGAGCCCGGCGACGCCGCTCGCCGGGCTGGCGAGCGGGATGTACATCGTCCCGCTGATCGGCTCGGGTGTCTGGGTGCAGTTCCTGGACGGCGACGCGGACCGGGCCGTGTGGACCGGGTTCTGGCGCGGCGGGGCCGGCGAGGTGCCGGCCGCGGCGCAGGCCGCGCCGGAGGGCGTACCGCAGGTCGTCATCGGGACGCCGGCCCAGAGCTGCCTGCTGATCTCCGACTTCGCCGGGCCCACGGGCGGCATCCTGTTGCAGCTCAAGGGCCCTGCGGGTCCGTACATCCGGCTCTACGAGGGCGGGATCGAGATCGGCGCCTCCGCCGCCGGACCGACGATCAAGGTGACGCAGGCCGGGATCGACCTCGGCAACGGCGCGCTCACCGTCCTGCCGGGGTGAGCGCGATGCCCGGAGTGATCGTCACGACCGCGACCGCGGTCACCTGCGGGCACCTCGCCAAGGTGCAGGACACCCCCGCCCAGACGCGGGTGCTGGCCGGCGGCGCGCCGCTGGCGACCGCCCTGGACCAGCTCGTCGTCACCGGCTGTCCGGGCGTGTCCGGTTCGCCGCCCTGTACGAAGGTGCTCTGGACGGGACTCGCGGCGCGGGTGCTGGCCGGGGGCCAGCCGGTACTGGTCCAGGAGATCCCGCCGGCCGGTCCGGTGCCCGGCTCGGGCGTGTGCGTCGGGCCGCCGCCGACGACTCCGTTGGTCGTCGCCGGCCAGCTCCGTGTGACGGCGGGGTGAGCGCCGTGGACATCGACTTCCCGTTCGGGATCGCCCGTACCGGGCGCACGCGGCTGACCGACCGCGAGGGCCATGTGCGCGACATGATCGAGCAGGTCCTCTTCACCAGTCCCGGCGAGCGGGTCAACCGGCCCGATTTCGGCTGCGGTCTGCTCGACCTGGTCTTCGAGCTGAACAGCCCCGATCTCGCGGCCGCCCTGCAAGTGACCGTCCAGGGGGCCCTGCACCGCTGGCTCGGCGACGTGATCGCGGTCCGCTCGCTCGACGTCGCGGCCGAGGACTCCACACTGCGGATCGAGATCGGCTACGTACTCCTGGCCACCGGCGCCGTCCGGACCGAGACCTTCGACAGCGGGGTGATCAGGTGAGCGGCGAGCGCGCCCTCTCGGCACGGGCACGGGACGCCCGCGCCGCCGGCCTGGGCGGGATCGAGGCCGTGACGGTGGACGGGAGCCGGACCCGGCTCGCCGTCACGCTGTTCGGTCCGGCGCCCGACGGGCTGGTGCCGGCCAACTTCCGGATCGACGGCGGGGTCGTGGCCCGGGACCTGCGGGTGGTCTCGGTCGACGCCGGTCCCGATGACGATCCGGACCCCGAGCTGCCCGGCCGGCTGCTGCTGGAGCTGGACCGTCCGGGCGACATCTCCGCGTACTGCCTCCGGCTGGTACGGACGGACCCGTTCGGGCGGCCGGGCACGGAGCCCCTGGCGGGGTTCGACCCGTTCTTCGCGTCCGTCGAGTTCACCTTCGGCCAGGACTGCCCGGCGCTGGTGGACTGCCGGCCCGAGCCGTGCGGGCCGCAGGTGTTCCCCGAGCCGGTCCTGGACTACCTCGCCAAGGACTACGCCAGCCTGCGCCGGGTGCTGCTGGAGCGGCTCGCGCTGACCATGCCGGAGTGGGGCGAGCGGCACGCCGCCGACCTGATGATCACGCTGGTCGAGCTCCTCGCGTACGCGGGCGACCAGTTGAGCTACGAGCAGGACGCCGTCGCCGCCGAGGCCTATCTGGACACCGCCCGGCTGCGGACGTCGGTACGCCGTCACGTGCGGCTCGTCGACTACCCGATGCACGACGGCTGCGCCGCGCGGGCGTTCGTGTGCCTGTCCGCGGACTCGAAGGTCACCCTCCCGGCCGGGACCTTCCGCTTCCGGGCCGGCGGGCAGGTCTTCGAGCCGGTGCGCGCGGAGCCCGTCACCGTCCGTCCGGCGCACGCCCGGATCCGGCTCTGGGCCTGGGGGGAGCCGGAGTTCTGCCTGCCGGCGGGGGCGACATCCGCGGCGCTGCGGGACGGGCAGGGCGAGCACCGGCTGCACCTCGAACCGGGGGACGTGGTCGTCTTCGAGGAGGTCCTCGGGGCGGCGACCGGGCTGCCGGCCGACGCCGACCGGGGCCACCGGCAGGCGGTACGGCTCACCGGGGTCCGGCGCCGTGTCGACGCGCTCTACGGGCAGCACCTGCTGGAGGTGGAGTGGGCCGAGGAGGACGCGTTGCGGTTCCCGCTGCGCGTCAGCGCCGTCGGCGGGCCCCGGTGCGCCCCGCTGGAGGTCGCCGTGGCACGGGGCAACGCCGTACTCGTCGAGCACGGCGCGAGCAGCACCTGGTGCGGGGCGGACCCGGAGCGGCTGACCTGGCCCGAGGACCCGGCGGGGGTCCCGGGGTGCCCGTGCCCGCCGGAGTTCGGGTGCGCCGGGACCGGCGGGCCGGCGGTGCTGCCCGCGTACCCGCCGCTCACGGACCGGTTCACGCCCCGGGTGCCGGGCGACGGCGGGGCGACGCCGGTCACCTGGACGGTGCCGTTCCCGCTGCCGGCGGACGTCGCGCGGGCCCAGGCCGGGCGGCTCGACGGCGTCGCCGGCCGCGCCCGGGAGCGGCTGCTGGCCCTGCTGCGCGCCGCCGAGGAGGGCAGGCGCCCCGACGAGAAGGCGCTCGCCTGGCTGACGACCGTCTTCGGCGCGGCCGCGCTGCGCCGGGTGCACCTGGCGGCCGACCCGGTCGCCGCGCTGCGGACCCTGGCGGCCCGCTTCGACGAGCTGCTGGCGCGCAAGCTCGCCCGGCTGGGCGAACTCGCCTGCCGGGCCCGGGCCGGATACGTACTGGCGGCCGGTGACGAGGGCTGGGAGATCGGGCAGACCTGGGGCGACGCCGAGGGCGGCGCGCTCGATCCGGGGCGCGCCGTCTTCCGCGGGCCTGCCGCCCGGGCCCTGGCGCCCGACCCCCGGGAGGCGCTGCCCGCCGTGGAGGTCGCCGCGGCCGGCGACGCGGCGGGTGCGTGGCTGCCCCGGCGGGACCTGCTCGACTGCGGTCCCGCCGACCGCGCCTTCGTGGGCGAGCTCGACGACGACGGCGGGCTCGGCCTGCGCTTCGGCGACGGCCGGGCAGGCGCCCTGCCCGCCCCCGGTGCCGCGCTGCGGCTGCGCTACCGGCTCGGGAACGGGGCGGTCGGCAACGTCGGGGCGGAGGCGGTCGACACCGTCGAGCTGTGCGGGGTGTCGGGGGTCTCGGTACGGGTGCGCAACCCGCTGCCCGCCACCGGCGGCGTCGACCCGGAGCCGCTCGCGCAGGTGCGCCGGCGGGCTCCCGGGCACGCGGCCCGACGGCTGCTCAGGGCCGTCACCGAGGCGGACTACGCGACGCTGGCCGGCGAGGTGCCCGGCGTACAGCGGGCCGGGGCCCGGCTGCGGTGGACCGGCTCCTGGTACGAGGCGCAGGTGGCGGTGGACGCGCTGGGCTGCGACGTGGCCCCCGACCGGCTGCTGGAGGAGGTACGGGAGCGGCTGTACCGGGTGCGGCGGATCGGGCACGAGGTGCGCGTCGGGCCGGCCCGGCAGGTGCCGCTGCGGCTCGCGCTGTGCGTGGAGGCCGAGCCGTCGGCGGTGGCCGGGCACGTACGCGCGGCCGTGGCGCGGGTGCTGGGCCACGGGGTGGGGGCCGACGGCGCGCCGGCGTTCTTCCACCCCGACGCGCTGACCTTCGGCACTCCGGTGCGGGTGAGCCGGATCGTCGCGGCGGTCGCGGGGCTGCCCGGTGTCCTGTCGGTGTCGGTGACCGCGCTGGAGCGGTTGTTCGAGCCGTCGCCGGATGCGCTGCGCGACGGGGTGCTGCTGCTGGGGCCGGACGAGATCGCGCGGCTCGACGCGGATCCGGCGCGGCCGGAGAACGGCGTACTGGAACTGCGGATCGGGGGCGGGCGATGAACGGGCACGGTGCGTGCGGGGGCGGCTTCGGCGGGGGCTGCGGGTGCGGGTGCGGGTGCGGGTGCGAAGGGGGGCTGCCGACGCCCGCGCCCACCTACAACCCGCCCGGCCTGTCGGCGCTGGAGTACCGCATCGGCACGCACGGCCGGTTCATGGCTTCGATGCTCGAACGGCTGGCGAGCCGCCCGGAGTTGGCCCGGCTGACCGCCCGTACGGCCGACGATCCGGCCGTCGCGCTGCTCGACTGCTGGGCGGTGGTCGCGGACATCCTGACCTTCTACGGGGAACGCCACGCGCAGGAGGGCTACTTGGCCACCGCCGTCGAGCCGGAGTCGCTGGTCCGGCTCGGGCGGCTCGTCGGCCACAGGCCGCGCCCCGCCCTGGGCTCCGGCGCGTACCTCGCCTACACCCTGGACCCGGGCGCGCGGGCCGTCGTACCGGCCGGGTCGCAGGCCAAGAGCGTGCCCGCGCAGGGCCAGCTCCCGCAGACCTTCGAGACGTCCGAGGACCTGCCGGCCGACGCCCGGTGGAACACCCTCACGGTACGGATGACCGCGCCGCCCCGGCTGGAGGCCCGGACGGCGGAGCGGCTGGAGCGCCTCACCTTCACCGGGCCCGCGCTGGGCATCAAACCCGGCGACCGGCTGCTGCTGCTGTTCGGCACGAGCCACGCACCGGCCGTCCGGGTCGCGGCGGCCGCCACCGCCGACTATCCGGCCGCGCTCACCGTCGTCGACCTCGTCCCGGTCTCCCCCGCCGACCCCGTCGAGGCGGCCCGGGAGGCGCTCGTGGCCGCCTCCGACGGCAGCCCGCCGGTACCGGCCGCGGCCGTGCTGCGGGCGGCCATCGCGGCGGCGCTCTTCCAGATCGCCCCCGACGGCGGTCCCGTGAGCCACGGCTACCGCCGGGTCGCCGAAGCCTCCCGGCTGCTCGCCGAGGGCGTCGCCTTCACCACCGCGCGGGCGAACGCGGCGACGGCCGGGTGGCTGGCCGACGAAGTCGCCGCCGCGGTACGGGCATTGCACACGGCCATGGTCGCCGTGGCTGCCGAGCGGCGCCGGAGCCTGCCCGAGGTCGAGTACCTGCGCGAGCTCGCGCACAGCCTGGCCTGCCCCGAACTGGGCGAGGACCGGGGCACGGCCACGGCCGCCGCCGCGGACCGGAACCGGGCCGCTGACCGGGACGGCTGCGGCTCCCCCGACTGCGACCGGGCGACGGCCCTCGTCGCCACCGCGGCCGTGCTCCCCGCGCTGCGCCGCACCCCGCCCCGGCCCCCGGCGGCGGGCCGCGATCTGGCCACCGGGCTGTGCGAGCTGTGGGACCCGTCCTCCGACTCCGTACCCGGGCTGCTCGCCGCGGCCGACCCCCGGCTCGCCGGCGGGGTGCACCAGGCCTGGGCCACACAGCGGATCGCCCCGCCCCGGCAGACCGCGGGCGTCCAGGTGCTCCGGGTCAAGGCGCGGCCGCTGGACCCCGCGGTCGACCCGCAGCACGGGACGCCGCCCGAGGGCACCGAGTACCTGTACCTGGAGGGCCACCACGACGGTGTGCTGCCGGGCACCCGGGTGGTCGCCGAGCAGGCGCGCGCGACGAAGCCCCCTCATGTGGTGGGGGTCGTCGACGCCGCCCAGCTGCGGGTGCGGTTCCCCACCCCGGCCGGGGCACCGGCGGTCTTCGTGCCCGTCACCCGGCTCACCGTGGACGGCCCCTGGCACGCCGAGGACGACCGCGCCGTCCCGTACGGGGACATCACGGTGTGGGGGGCCGGCGAGGACCTCGCCCTCGCAGAGGACCCGGTCACGGACGACGTCGAGGGCGACCGGATCGAGCTCGCGCAGGTCTGCCCCGGGCTGCTGCCCGGCCGTCGGCTGGTCGTCTCCGGCGAGCGCACCGACGTTCCGGGCACCACGGGCGTCCTTGGCAGCGAGCCGGCCATGGTCGCCGCGGTCCGCCAGGGCGTCGGCTCGGACACGGGCGGGGACACCGTGCACACGACGCTCCTCCTCGCGGCGCCGCTCACCTACACCTACCGCCGCGACACGGTGACCATCCACGGCAACGTCGTTCCCGCCACGCAGGGCGAGACCCGCTCGGAGGTGCTTGGCAGCGGGGACGCCGCCCGGCCCGGGCAGTCCTTCGCGCTGCGCCAGGTCACGGCGGCCGCGCCGCTGACGTACCTGCCGGCCGACACCCCCGGCGGCGCCGAACCCGTACTGACCGTACGGGTGGACGCCGTCCGCCGGCACCGGGCCGAGGACCTCTCGCTGCTCGGGCCGGCGGACCAGGCGTACGTACTCGAAGAGGCCGCGGGCACGGCCTCGGTCTCCTTCGGCGACGGCGTGCACGGGTCCCGGCTCCCGACCGGGGTGGAGAACGTCACCGCCGTCTACCGGGTCGGCGCGGGCCCGGACGGCAATCTGCCGCCCGGCCGGATCACCCAGGCCGTCAGCAGGCCGCTCGGGGTGAGCGCGGTGACCAATCCGCTCGCCGCCACGGGCGGCGCGGCCGCCGACGGGCCGCGCGACACCCGCGCCGGGGTCCCGCTGCGCACCCGCGCCCTGGACCGGCTGCTGTCCGTACGGGACTACGCCGACTTCGCGCGCGGCCGCGCCGGGATCGGCCGGGCCGCGGCCGCCCGGCTGTTCGACGGCCGGCGCGAGATCGTCCACGTCACGGTCGCCGGCGCCGGCGACGTGCCGCTGTCCGTCGGGGATCCGCTGATGGGGAGCCTGTCCGCCGCGCTCAGCGATTTCGGGGACCCGCACGTCCCGGTCCGCGTCGACGTGCGCGAGCTGGTGCTGCTGGTGCTGTCGGCGGGGCTGAAGGTGCTGCCGGACCACTCCTTCGAGACCGTGGAGCCGGCGGTGCGGTCCGCCGTGCTCGGCGTACTGGGCTTCGCGGCGCGCGACCTCGCCGAGCCGGCCCGCCTGAGCCGGGTACTGGCCGCGATGCAGGCGGTTCCGGGAGTGGACCACGTCGATGTGGACGTGTTCACCGGGATCACCGCGGCCGCCGATCCGCTGGCCCTCGTCGACCTGGTCTCGGACCTGCGGGGCGCCGCGCGCACGGTGGAGGCGCTCCCGGCGCGCGCCGAACCGCTGGTGCACGTCGTCGGCTACGACCCGACCGGCACCACCGACACGCTGTCCTCGATCGCCGTGCGGTACGGCGTACGGGTGGCGGAGCTCGTCGCCCTCAACCCGGGCCTGCGCTCCCCGGTGTTGGCGCGGGGCCGGCGCCTCGTCGTCGCCACGGCCGTCCGCCCGGCCCAACTCGCCGTCATGACCCCCGACCTGCCCGAGACGCTGATCCTGCGGAGGCTGCCGTGACCACCGGTGCGGAGCGGACCCTGTACGAGCTGCTGCCGGCGCTCCACCGCCGCCGCGACGCCGAGGAGGGGCTGCCGCTGCGGGCGCTGCTGGCGGTCGTGGAGGAACAGCGCGCCCTCGTACGGGAGTCGGTGCGCCGGCAGTACGCCGACTGGTTCGTGGAGACCTGCCAGGACTGGCTCCTGCCCTACATCGGCGCCCTGGTCGGGTACGAGGCACTGCCCGGCTACGAGGAGGCGCTGGCCCGCGGGGGCGAGGAGGCGGCGCGGCTGGCCGCCGTGGTCGCACCCCGGCGGGACGTGGCCCGTACCCTCGCGAACCGGCGCCGCAAGGGCACCCTCGCCGCCTTGGAGGACCTGGCGCGCGATGTCGCCGACTGGCCGGCGCGGGCGGTGGAGTTCCGTACGACGCTCGGCCACGACCAGCCCGTACGGCGGTATTCGGCGTATCCGCGGGACATCGAGGACCGCCTGCGCCTCGGAGCCCTGGCCGATCTGCGCCGGGGGGAGGAACTCGACCTGACCGACGGGCCGTTCGACCGGCTGTCCCACACGGCCGACGTACGGCGGATCGAGTCGGCGCACAGCTCCGGGCACGAAGGCGTCGCGGGCGTGGGGCTGTTCGTGTGGCGGCTCGGCGCGTATCCGCTGACCCGGGCGCCCGCGTACTGCGTCGACCGCGACCGCAGCCACTACACCTTCAGCATCCTCGGCAACGACACCCCTCTGGTGACCCGGCCCGTGCGCGAGCCGGCGCCGACGCACATCGCGGACGAGACGAACGTGCCCGCCTTCATCCGGCGCCGCGCGTTCGAGGAGCGCACGGCCCACTACTACGGGCCGGGCAAGAGCCTGTGCATCTGGACCGACGGGGACGAGCCCGTGCCGCTGTCGGCGATCGTCGCGGCGGACCTCTCCGACTGGGGCCAGGCTCCGCGGCGCGGGCAGGTCGCCGTGGACCCGGTCCTCGGCCGGATCGCCTTCCCGGCCCGCTCGGCTCCCGACTCGGGGGTTCGGGTGAGCTACCAGTACGCCTTCTCGGCGCCCATGGGCGGCGGGGAGTACCCGGTGGCCGTCGCGCCCGCGGGACCGGACGCGGCCCTCTACCGGGTGGGGCCCGGGCAGGAGTTCGAGCGGCTGATGGACGCGGTCTCGCGCTGGTACGAGGAGAAGCACGCCCACCCGGCGCGCCGCGAGGCGGTGATCGAACTGGTGGGTTCGGTGGCGTTCCAGGAGCAGATCGAGATCCGGCTCGACCACGGCGACCGGCTCACCGTCCGGGCGGCGCCCGGCAGCCGCCCGGTGCTGCGGCTGCTCGACTGGTACGCCAACCGCCCCGACGCGCTGCGATTCATCGGCACCGGCCGGGGCCGGGGTCCACTGCCCTCGGTGCGGCTCGCCGGGCTGCTGGTGACCGGCCGGAGCGTACGCGTGCAGGGGCCGGTCGGCCGGGTGGAGATCAGCCACTGCACGCTCGTGCCCGGCTGGTCGCTCGGCGAGGACTGCTACTGCGAGCACCCCGGGGAGCCGAGCCTCGAACTCGTCCGGACCCCCGCCTGTCTGGAGGTCCGCCACAGCATCACCGGGGCGGTCGTGGTGGAGGCGGACGAGGCGTGCACCGGCCCGAACCGGATCTTCCTCTCCGACTCGGTCCTCGACGCCACCTCGGCGGAGCTGCCCGCGCTCGGCGGTCCCGACGACGGGTGCGCGTACGCCGAACTGTCCGCGCGGCGCACGACGGTGATCGGCTCGGTGCGCACCCACGAGGTCGGGCTCGTGGAGAACTGCCTGCTGGACGGCCCGGTGCACGTCTCGGTGCGCCAGCGCGGCTGCATCCGGTTCAGTTACCTGCCGCCCGGCTCGCGGACGCCCGCGCCGTTCCACTGCGAGCCGGCCACCTCGGGGGACCCGGCCCGCGTCGTACCCCGGTTCACCAGCACGGCGTACGGGACGCCCGGTTACGGGCAGCTGTCCGCGGCGTGTGCGCGGGAGATCCGGCGGGGGGCCGAGGACGGGTCCGAACTCGGCGCGTTCCACGACCTGTTCCAGCCCCAGCGCGAGGACGGGCTGCGCGGGCGGCTGGCGGAGTACACCCCGGCCGGCGCGTCGAGCGGCGTCCTGTTCGTCACCTGACACCGCGTCACCCCACATCGCGTCACTGAGGAGGAACATCTTGTCCGTCGACATCTCGCGCGTCTCGTTCGACCCGTCGAAGCACTACTCCCGGATCGTCCACCAGCAGGGCCGGGTCACCCTCGACGCGGACGCGAACGAGCAGACCGCCGTCCTGCTGCACTATCTGCGCACCGTCGTCGCCGACGTGCTCGGGCCGGCGGCCGCGCCCCTCGGCGCGCCGGGATTCGCGGTGACCCGGATCGCGCAGGACCCGGACCGCGACCTGGCGATCGGCGCCGGGCGCCTGTACGTGGACGGCGTGCTCGTGGAGAACGACGCCCCGACCACGTACCTGACCCAGCCCGAGGGGTACGTCGACCCGGAGACGGCCCCCGTGCCGGACGGGCCGGCGCTCGCCTACCTCCGCGTCTGGGAACGGGAGATCACCGTCATCCAGGACCCGGCGATCCGCGAGATCGCGCTCGGCGGCACCGGCCCGGACACGGCGGCCCGGACCAAGGTCGTCTGGCAGGTCGCCCTGCACGCCTTCGGGGAGCAGCGGGACCCCGGGAGCGCGGAGGCGTCCTCCTGGTTCCGGTCCTGGCGGGAGGAGCTGGACGCACGGGGCGGGCTGTTGGCCGCGCGGGCCCGGCACGAGCCGAAGGGGCCGGTGGACGCGTGTGTCATCGCGCCCCGGGCGCAGTTCCGGGGTCCGGAGAACCAGCTCTACCGGGTGCAGATCCACACCTCGGGGGTCGGTCTGTTCTCCGGTGACGACCTCGGGCAGCGGGTGGTGCGGCCCCGGCGCAGGGGCCCCGGCAAGGACAAGCTGCCCGAGGCGCCCGTGGCCACCTTCGTGTGGTCGCGGGAGAACGCCTCGGTGGCCCTGCCGGTGGCCTCGGTCGCCGGACCGGTGGTGACGCTGGAGGTGTGGGGCCGCGACCACCGGCTGGGGCTGGACGTCGGGGACTGGGTCGAACTCGTCGACGACGCGACGGCGGTGCACGCCGCGGACGAGGTGCCGGGGGCCCCGCCGCAGCGCATCCACCAGGTCGTCGCCGTCGACGTGCCCGGCCGCACGGTGACGCTCGACTCCGATCCGGCCGCGGGTCCGCCCGGCGGGCAGCCGCCGCTCACGGTGGGCGGGGACCCGGAACTGCACCCGTACCTGCGGCGCTGGGACCACCGTCCGCAGGGGGGCGCGGACGCGCTGCCCGTGGTCCTGGACACGTGGATCGCGCTGGAGGACGGGGTGGAGGTCCGCTTCAGCGGTCCGCAGGAGCCCGAGCAGCCGCGCAAGGACAGGAAGGAGCGGGCTCCGGGGCACTTCCGGCGGGGCGACCACTGGCTCGTGCCGGCCCGGACGATCCCCGGCGACGTGGTCTGGCCGCAGGACGAGGAGGGGCCGGCCGCCGTCGTGCCGCACGGCGTGGTCTACCACTACGCTCCGCTGGCCTACCTGCCCGCCGGGGCCGGTGACCCCGTCCCGCTCGTGACGACGTTCGCGCCGCTTCCCCCCGCGGCGGGGTGAGCGGTGGCCGCGCGCGAGGTGCCCGCCGCCCCCGCCCGGGCCGAGCGGCGGGCCCTGTGGCGGGCCCGCGACCCCGAGGGCCCGGCGGTTCCCGAGCCGGACGGACGGCTGGAGGCGGCGGCCAACCGGTTCGCCGAGCGGTACGAGTCCCTCGCGCACGGGAGCGTACGCCCGATGCCGCGCCTGGACCCGGCGGCCTCGCCGACCGGCGGCGCCGGGGCTCCCCTGGACTCCGCGACGCGGGCGGCGATGGAGCCCCGGCTGGGCTGGGACCTGTCACAGGTACGGGTGCACACGGGGCGCGGCGCCGCCGACTCGGCCGCGGCCCTGGGTGCGCAGGCCTACACGGTCGGTCGGCACATCGTCCTCGGGGACGGCGTACGGCCCGGCTCGGGCGCGGGGCAGCGGCTGCTGGCGCACGAGCTGGCCCATGTGGCGCAGCAGGCCCGCGGGGAGGGGCTGGGCAGGCTCCACATGAAGCGGCTGCCGCCGGCCGGGACGAGGCCGAAGCCGAAGGGCAAGGGCAAGGGCCGCCCGTTCTGGGTGCAGGTGACGCGGGAGATGGACCCGGCGGAGCTGCTGCGGGTGTTCGTCGCCCAGTACTACCAGAGCGTGGACGAGGCGGAGATCAGCCGCCGGGTTCCCCTGTGGCACTGGAGCAGGCCGGGCGGGCTGTCGGCGACCGCCGACGACGTCCTCAACGGCGGGCTCTGGCTGAGCGTCACCGATGTCACGCAGACCGCCCTCGACCGGCTCCCCCAGGCCGAACGGGACCGGATCAACGCGGAGGCGGACCAGCGCTTCTGGGAGCAGAGCGGCCTGCCGCCGGGTACGAAGCTGGGCACGGGACCGCAGGACGCCACCCTGCGCGCCCGCTGGCTCGGGGTCCGCGCCGACGTGGCGGGCGAGCACGAACTGCTGCGGGAGATCCATGCCCTGCCCGAGGACGTCAAGGCCATCCTCTTCGCCGGGCAGAAGCCGCTGGTCCCGGGGGACTACGAGGACGTACTGCGCCTCGGCCGCAGGCTCGACGCGCTGACCCCGGCCCAGCGTGCGGCGTACCGGAACAAGATCACCGGGACGACGACGGACTGGAAGGAACTCGACGCCTCCATCACCCGGTTCGAGGCGCACGAGCGCGGGCGCGAGCTCGACGCGGAGGCCACCGAGGCGGCCGCGGCCACGCTGTTCGGGTGCGAGGACCTGTACCGGTTGTGGAAGCGCCGGAACGCCACGCGCCTGGAGAGCGCCCGCTTCGCGCCCTACACCGCCTACTCGCCCGGACCGGCGCGCAGGGCGACGGAGGCCAGTGACGAGTTCGATGCGGCCCTGGTGCGTCACGGGTTCGCCGACGAGCGGGCGTTCCTGAAGGCGGTGGACAACTACCGGGTGCGGTTTCGCGACGAGGCGGTCAACATCGCGCTCGACGTCCTCGACCACTACGACCACCTGCTGTACGTGGAGCGGGGCAAGCTGCACAGTCCCGGCTACATCGCCGGCCTCGTCTCCCGCATCGCGGAGTCGGGCGCGGCCGGTCTGTACAAGCGGTCCTCCGAGGCGGCGGACATGGCGAGCCTCACCCGGCTCGGCGCTGACCCCGAGTCCCGGATCGAGAAGAGCCGGGCCGCTTCGAAGGCCGCCGAGTACCGGAAGGAGGCCGCCGACCTGCGGAGTTCGGCCGAGGCGGCGGTGGTGAAAGCGGGCGGTGACGACCCGCTGGTCGATCCCGGGAAGCTCGGCCGGGACACCAGCCGCGAGAAGCTCGCAGGGCTCGACGAGCCCTCCGCGCGGCAGTACCTGCTGGAGGTGATCGATGCGCGGCTGGCCGACACGGCCAAGGCCCGCCACGAGTTCACCTACGACCCCGAGCGCGTCTTCAGCCTGGACGGGCTGGTACAGGCGACGAAGCAGAGCCAGGGAGCGGATGCCGGCACGGTGTACGGCGAGATCGTGGACGACCACGTCAAAGCCGTGCGCGACTCGCACGTGTTCACGGCCGTGGTGCTCACGATCATCGCCCTCGTCCTCGCGGTGCTCGTGCCCGTCGGCGGCTGGGTCGCGGCGGCCGCGCTGGTCGGCAACACCGTGCTCAGCGTCTACCAGGCGATGGAGGCGGTGCAGGAGTACCGGAAACAGGCCGTGGAGTACCGGCTGTCGTTCATCGCGGACAGCCCTTCGCTGGCCTGGGTCGTGGTGGCCGTGGCGGCGGCCGCGCTGGACCTGGGCACGACCACGGCCGAGCTGCTCAAGCTGTCTGCGAAGGGGCTCACCAGGCTCGAAGGTCCGCTGCGCGAGTTCGCCGCCGCGGCGGACGCGGAGGGCGCCGCGACCCGTCTGGAGACGCTCGCCGCGAAGATCGACGAGGCCGAGGGGCTCGAACAGGGGGTCAAGGAGGCCCTCAAAACCCACGCGGCGGCCACGGCGGGGCTGGAGAAGGTGCTCGGCACGGTCATGAGCCGGCCGATGGCCTTCGGCGGGGCGGTCGACCCGTTGCTGCTCATGAGGGGCCTGTTCCACTTCGTGCGGAAGGGGGTGAGCTCGCTCACGAAGTTGCGCAAGGAGAAGCAGCTGCTCGATCTCATGGGCGACGTGACCAAGCTGACCGGCGCGGGCAAGGCCGAGCTCGAAGCCGCGTTCAAGGAGGTCAAGGAGATCGTCAAGGTCGGCAAGGCCCGCAGGATGGACGAGGACACGATGCTGGTCTTCGTCGACCGGGCCGCGGCCGCGCGGAAGGTCGGCGCCTCCAGCGAGTTCGAGTCGATCGTGGCGGACATGCGGGCCTGGCATCCCCCGACGGCGGAGCAGGCCGCGGCGGAGAAGGTCTACGTCAAAGCCTGGGAGCAGCTCCAGTCCCTGCGCCAGCTCAAGGAGAAGGCCCAGGCCGATCTCCGGGCCGGGCCGAAGACGCCCTCCGGGGCGACGGACCACGAGCGGATCAAGGAGCTCAAGGACGAGCTCGAAGGCCTCGACGACGTGGTCAAGGCGGACCGGGACGGCAGGACGTGGACGGAACCCGGCCTGATCCCCGCGGCGAAGCGGGACCTGCTGGCGGCCGAGGCCCTCGCCGACGCCGCCCGGGTCAGCCCGGTCAAGCGCATGCGGGCGGTCTTCAACAGCTCCGCCGAGCGCGCGGAGATCGCGGGGGCACACACGGTCGACCAGGTCGGAACCCTGCGGAGGGCCTCGGGGGGTCTGGAGGTCGACCACATCGTCTCGCTGGACCGCATGTCCCAGATGAAGGGCTTCGACAAGCTGAAGCCCCTGGAACGCCAGGGGCTCGCGGTGCGCAAGGACAACCTCGTCCTGATGGACGCGTCGGCGAACTCCTCCAAGGGGCCGCGGAGCTGGTCAGCGTGGGGGAACGCCTCGAACTACTACACCGATCCCGCGGACATCGCGAAGTGGATGGCCAAGGACGCCGAGCTGACCGCGACGATCGAGGCGTGGATCCTCAACACGGTCCGCGGCCGCTGACACCTGCGCAGACGTCCACCGGCGGATCGCGACACCACCCGGACGAGTGCGTTCGCCCGCCCGTGGGCGGGGAAGGGAGAGGGGGCACAGGGAGAGGGGACCGATGCCGTACGACACGTCGCTGCCGGCGCCCGTACTGCGGCTGCTCGGGACGTTCCGGTTCGAGGCGGCCGGTGGCACGGTCACCGTCGAGGCTCCGGGGCAGCGGCTGCTGGCCTTCCTCGCGCTCAACCGGAGCGTCAGCCGGGGGGTCCTCGCCGGGACGCTGTGGCCGGAGGCCGGGGAGGTTCATGCGCAGGGCAGTCTGCGGACCGCCCTGTGGCGGCTGCGCCGCGGCGGCCACCACGTCGTCGACAGCCGCGGCGAGATGCTCTCGCTCCGCGAGGAGGTCACGGTGGACGTGCACGCCTTCCTGCGTACGGCGCTGCGCGTCGTGGACGCCGACGGCGACCCGGGAGACGATCCCTTCCTGGGCCTGCTGTTCGCCGGGGACCTGCTGCCGGGCTGGGACGACGAGTGGGCCCTCTTCGAGCGCGAGCGCATGCGGCAGCTGCGGCTGCACGCGCTGGAATCGCTGAGCGCCCGGCTGACCCGGTCGGGGCGGCACGCGCTCGCCCTGGACGCGGCCCTCACCTGCGTGAGCATCGAGCCGCTGCGCGAGAGCGCGCACCGGGCCGTGGTGGCGGTGCACCTGGCCGAGCACAACGCGGTGGAGGCCGTCCGCCAGTACGGGGCCTTCCGGCGCCTGGTGCGGGCCGAACTCGGCCTGGAGCCGTCGGCGCGGTTCACGGCGATGCTTCCACCGGGGTCGGCCGGCGGGTGGTGACGCCGGGGACGGGAGCGCTCTCGTACGCTCCCCTCCCCCACGCCCCGGGCACCCTGGGTGACTACTCGACCACGAGCTCGACGTCGATGTTGCCGCGGGTCGCCTTGGAGTACGGGCAGACCTCGTGCGCCTGCTTGACCAGCAGGTTGCCGGTCTCACCCGCCAGCGCCTCGGGGAGCTCCACGCGCAGGACCACGGCCAGGCCGAAGCCCGTCGCGTCCTTGCCGATGGCGACCTCGGCCGTGACCGAGACCTCGCTGGTGTCGACCTTGGCCTGGCGGCCGACCAGGCCGAGCGCGCTGGCGAAGCAGGCGGCGTACCCGGCCGCGAAGAGCTGCTCGGGGTTGGTGCCCTGGCCGCTGCCGCCGAGCGCCGGGGGCATGGCGAGCGCGAGGTCGATCTGGCCGTCGGAGCTGACGGTGCGGCCTTCGCGGCCGTTGGCGGTGGCGACAGCGGTGTAGAGCGCGTCCATCTCGGGTGTCCTCTCACGGGGCGGAGGCGGGGCGGCCGGTCGGCGACCCCGCTCCATGAGGATGGCACACAATTCAGTTGTGCACAATTTAATTGCCGATCGAGGCATCCGCGGTACAGTGGCACCATGACCGAGCAGCAGACCGACACCCTCCGCGACCAGGACTTCCTGCGCCTCGACGGCCAGATCTGCTTCGCGCTCAACGCGGCGACCCGCGCCTTCGGGGGCCTGTACCGCGTCGTCCTGAAGGACCTCGGGCTGACCTACCCCCAGTACCTGGTGATGCTGGTGCTCTGGGAGCACGGCGAGCTGCCGGTCAAGGAGATCGGCGGACACCTGCGGCTCGACTCGGGGACGCTGTCCCCGCTGCTCAAGCGCCTCGAAGCGGCCGGCCTGATCCGCCGCGAGCGCAGCCCCGAGGACGAGCGCTCCGTACACGTCCACCTCACCGAGGACGGCCTCGCGCTGCGCGCCCGCGCGGTGGAGGTGCCGCGGCGGATCGCGACCGCCACCGGGTTCGAGCTCGGCGAGATCCGGGACCTCCAGATCCGCCTGCACCGGCTCACCGCCGCCCTCGACGCGGCGGCCGTGGAGCCCGGGACCGAAGAGTCCTAGGGGGTGTCTGGCGGACGTCCGCGACGCCGCGGACACCCGTCAGACACCCCCTAGACCCCTCCGCGGGCCGCGACGGAGCGGGTCGGATCGGGGCGGGCATGCGGTTCGGCCAGCGATCTCATATCAGTGGCCGAATATGGACCTTAATTGGATCTACGCTCCGTGCTTGGATGGCGCCGCAGCCGCAATTCGTTTATGCGTGAACGTTTTTGACGGTCCGGCCGTAACGCCCCGAAGCGCCGAAGTGACGGAGAAGAGACGAACGCCGGGCAGGTCGTAAACAATCCCGGTTGTGACTCGACTTTCACAAGATCCGTTATGTAGGGTTCCATTCATTCACCGACCAACGAGGACGCAGGCCACCCACGCCGCGCCTCCTGCGAATACGTGACCCGACACGGGGGACCAGTCATGCGGTTCCAGCTTTTGGGGCCCTTGAGTATTGCGCACGGCCCGGAAACTGTTGTTCTGAAACCATCCAAACCGACGAGCCTTCTCGCCGCTCTTCTCCTCCGTCCCGGAGCGGTCGTCTCCACCGGCTATTTGCTGCACGCCGTTTGGGACGAGGAGCCGCCCGCCACCGCGCGGGCCGCGCTGCAGACCTGCGTGCTGCGGCTGCGCCGGTTATTCGAGAAGTACGGCATATCCGCGACCACCATCGAGGCCGTGCCGGGCGGTTACCGGATGCCCAACGACAACCGGACCCTCGATCTGGTGCAGTTCCGCTCCCTGGCCGAGGAGGCCGCCGCCTCGGCCGACCCGCAGGAGGAGCTCTACCGGCTGCGGGAGGCCCTGTCCCTGTGGCACGGGCCGCCGCTCGCCAACGTGGCCTCGCTGATGCTCCGGCGCGACGCCGTTCCGGCGCTCGAACAGGAGCGGCTGCGGGTGCTGGAGCGGGTCTGCGACCTCGAACTCGCCGCCGGGAACTGCCATCAGGTGCTCGTCGACCTGTACGAGGGCGCCCGCCGCCATCCGGTGCGCGAGCGCTTCACGGAACAGCTCATCGAGGCGCTCTACCGCACCGGGCGGCAGGCCGAGGCCCTCGCCGAATACCGGACCGTACGGGAACGGCTGCGTGACGAGCTGGGGGTCGACCCCGGGGCCGGGCTGCGCCGCCTGGAGATGGCGATCCTGCGGGCCGAGGAGATCGGGCCGCCGCCGACCGCCCGACCCGCCGTGCACCGGGCGGACCTGCACCGGGCCGACGTCCACCGGGCCGACGTCCATCCAGCTGGCTCCCGGCCTCCGGCCCTGCCGGCCCCGGCGCCGCCCGCCGCGGGCGGCCGGGTCGCCGAGCGCGGCGCGCTGCCGCCCGTCCCCGGCTTCGCCGGGCGTGCGGCCGACCGCAAGGCCATGGTCGAGCAGCTCACCTCGACGGACGGACCGCGGCTGGTCATCGTCTCGGGGGCACCCGGCATCGGCAAGTCCGCGCTGGCCCACCAGTGCGCGTACGAGGCCCAGGGCGCCTTCCCCGGCGGCGTGTTCAGCATCGCGCTGACCCGACCCGGCGGGGACGGCGTGAGCACCGACGAGGCGCGCGGGCTGCTCCCGGAACCGGACCGCGACGGGCGCCGGCGGCTGCTGGTGCTCGACGACGCGGCCGGGGCCGGCCAGGTGCTGTCACTGCTCCCCCGGACCGGGGACGCGGCCGTGCTCGTCACCAGCCGGCGCGGGCTCGCGGCCGTCGCCGCCACCCACGGCGGGGCGGTCCACCGCCTGGACGTGCTCGGTCCCGCGGAGGCGTACGAACTGCTCGCCGGGCTGGTCGGAGCCGGACGGATCGCGGCCGAGGACCGCTCCGCCCACCGGCTGGCCGCAGTCTGCGGGCACTTCCCGCTCGCCCTGCGGATCGCGGCGGGCCGGCTGCTGACCCGGCCCGGGCTCTCCGTCGCCGACTGCGCGGCCTGGCTGGCGGAGGACGCACCCGCCCGGCTCGCCCTCGCCGAGGACGTCCGGCTGTCGGTGCCCGAGGTGTTCGGTCGGGCGCTGGACGCGCTCGCACCGGAGCAGCGGGACGCCTTCCTGCGGCTCGGCTCGCTCGGCCGGGAGGCCGCCCTCACGGCCGTGGCGGGCGAGGGCGTACTCGAACAGCTGGTGGACGCCGGGCTGCTGGAGGACGGACCGCCGGGCCCTCATCCCTACCGGCTCCATCATCTGCTTCGCGTCTACGCGCGTTGGTACACCGAGCGGCGGCTGGACGCCGTACTGCCCGCACCGCTCTGACCTCCACCGCTCTCCCGTTCTCCCCTCCTCGTTCTCCCCTCCCTTCTCCCACCGCTCCCAGACCGCAATCAGGGGTGCCCCATGTCCCAAGCCAGCTACGAGTCCGTCGCAGCCACCCGGCCCAGGATCCGCCGGGACGTGCTGTTCACGCAGACGCCGGACGGCGTGCTGTTCCACAACTCCGACGGCGGTTTCCGCCTGGCCGCCAAGACGGCGTACCGGTTCGCCACGCTGATCGTCCCGCACCTCACCGGCGAGTACACGGTCGCCGAGATCTGTCAGGGCATGGGCGATCCCCAGCGGGCGATGGTCGGCGAACTCGTCAGAACCCTGTACGACCGGGACTTCGCGCGGTCGGCGCGTGAGGACACCGGCCGCTCGGTGCTGCCGCCCGACGTGGCACGGCGGTTCGCACCGCAGATCGCGTACGTGGAGCACTACGCCGACGACGCCGAGGCCCGCTTCCTGCGCTTTCGCGGCGCACGGGTCGCGGTGCTCGGCGACGACGCCGTCGCCCGCTGGTGCGCCCTGAGCCTGGTGCGCAACGGCTGCGCGGTCGTCGGCGTGCTGCCGCAGGCGGACCGGGACGTGCTGGACATCGATGTCGCGCAGGCCCTCGCCGACGGCTGCCCGGTGGAGGTACGCACCCTGCCCGGCGGCGAACAGGACCTCGACTGGGCGGCGTTGGGCGAGTACGACACCGTCGTGGTGACGGGCGGACGCACGGCTCCGGCGCGCCTGCTCCCGCTGCTGCGGGCCGGGATCCCCGAGGGCCGCACGCTGCTGCCCGCCTGGACCTACGGCTCCGACGCGGTGATCGGCCCGCTCATGACGCCCGGCACCCCGGGCTGTTGGGCCTGCGCGGCGCTGCGGATGGGCGCGGCGCGCGGGGAACCGGGAGCGTCGGCGGAGCTGTGGAGCGCCCTGGCGCTGCCGGGCGTCCCGGAGGCCTCCGGACCGGTGCCGGGGCGTCCGCTGGCCGCGATGATCGGCAACCTGCTGGGGTACGAGGTGTTCCGCGCGGCCTCCGGGGCGCTGCCCGCCGAGACGGCCGAGCGGCTGCTCGTGCAGGACATGGAGTCGCTGGACGTCACCGCCGAGCCGCTGCTGGCGCACCCGCGCTGCCCGTTCTGCGCCGGTGGCGGCGCGCAGGCGCAGGCCGAAGCGGTGGACCTCGCCTCGGCGGGCACTTCGGGCGTGCCCGCGCTGCCGACCCTGGAGACGGCCCGCGAGGCGGACGCGCTGGTCGAGGAGCTGAACCGGCGCTCGGAGCTGGTGCGCCCCTACGCCGGGGTGTTCACGCGGTTCGCCGACGAGCCGCTGACCCAGATACCCCTGAAGCTCGGTGTGGTCGAGCTGGGCATCGGGCATGCCGGGAGGCGCTCGATCGCCGCCTTCGACGTCCATCACGTGGCCGGGGCGCGGATGCGCGCGCTGGACGCGGCGGCGCTCGTGTACGCCGAGCACGTCGTGCCGGCGCGCGGGCTGGTGACCGGGGCCGCGGCGGCCGACGGGGCGCCGGAACTCGCCCTCGCCACCGAACTGGCCCTCGCCACCGGCCTGCCCGGGGCGGCGGCCGCGACCGCCGCGCACCAGCAGGCCGTCTCGCTGCTCACGAAGGAGCCCGTGCTCGTCCCCGCCGGAGCGGTGCGCCCGTTCGGGCCGCACAACGGCGACCGGGCCTTCGAGCGCACCCGGGCCGGGGCGGGCGCGGGACCGACTCCCGCGGACGCGGCCGCCGCCGGGCTCGCCTCGGCGCTCGGGTACGACGCGCTGCTGCGCGCCGTACGGGGTGCGGCGACGGGCCTGGTGCCGCTGCCCGCGACCGGTGCGGGGGCCGGCTCCGATGCCGAGCTGGTCTTCCTCGTACGGTCGGCGGAGCGGCTGGAGCTGCCCGTCGAGCTGCTGGACCTCGGGGAGGGCGAGCGCAGCGGAGTACACGTGCTGCTCGCGCGCTCCGGCGGGCGCTGGGCCCTGGGCAGCGATCCCGACCGCCGGTCGGCGGCCGTCGGCGCGCTGCGGGAGCTGCTGGGCTCGGTGCAGTTCGAGCGCGACGAGGCCGGCGGCCCGGGCGCGGGGGCCGCGGCCGATACCGGCGACCCGCTGCTGCGCGATCTCGACCCCCGCGCCCTGGCGGTGTCCGGGGCGGCCGACCCGGCCGACGACGGCCGCGCCGCCGTCGGCTGGGCGCAGGTGCTGGACCGCCTCGCGTCGGCGGGCCGGGACGCGTACGCGGTCCCGACGGGCTCGCCCGACCTGGCCTCGGCGGGCATCCACACGGTGCGGGTGCTCCTCACCGCCGCCCGGGAGCCGCGCGGATGACCCGAAGCCACGCCGTGCGCGAAGCCCCGGCCGGGCCCGGGGCCGGTCTCACGGACGCTCTCGCCGACGGGCTCGGGGGCGCCGCGGTCGCCGAGCGGTTCGCCGGGCTGCTCGCGCGGGCGCTGACGGCCCTGGACGGCCCGCGCGTGGAACTGTCCGTGCTGGGGCTGCGCAACGCCTTCGCCGAGGCGGCGCCGGGCGGCAGCGGGGACGGGGCCGTGCCGGTCCGCCTCTACGGGCATCAGGCCGTGGTCGGTCCGCTGCCCGCGCACGGTCCGGGCTGCGGCCGCTGTCTGGAGCGGCGGTGGCAGGCCGTACGGTCCGTCGCGCTGCGGGACGCGCTGGAGCTGGGCGGCGGGACCCGGGCCGCGGGCGAGTGGCCGTACGCCCACGCCTTCGCCGCCGAGGCCCTGGCCGCGCTGGTGACGGCGGCAGCGGCGGCGCCGGCTCCCGGGCCGTTCCCCGACGTACGGGTGCTGGACCTGCGCAGCGGCCGCGTGCGCCGTTATCCGCTGGTGCCCGACCCGGAGTGCCCCCGGTGTGCCAGGCCGGGAGCGGACGTCCCGGTCGTGCTCGATCCGGGGCCGGCGCCGGCGTACCGGCCGGGGGCGTTCCGTACCCGGCCCATCGAGGCGTACGGCATCGACATCGCCGCGTTCGCCAACCCCCTGTGCGGGGCCCTCGGGCCCTCGCTCGTCCAGGACGTCTCCTCGACCTCCACGTCGGCGACCATCGGCTGTTTCTCGATGCGGTCGGGTGCGTACCTGCGCGAGACGTTCTGGGGCGGGCACACCGACTCCTTCGACCACAGCGCGCGGGTCGGGGTCCTGGAGGGGTTGGAGCGGTACGCGGGGATGCGCGCCCGCTCGCGCAGGACCGGCGTGTTCGGATCGCTCGACCGGTTCGGCGCGGACGGCGCCGTCGATCCGCGCGAAGTCGGCCTGTACAGCGAGGAGTTCTACCGGGACAACCCGCGGGTGCGGCCCTTCGCGCCCGATCGCGAGATCCCCTGGGTGTGGGGGTGGTCGCTGCGCGACCGCGTACCGCGCCTGGTGCCGGAAGTCCTGACGTACTATCACGCGCCCGGTATGGAGAACCGGTTCGTCCAGGAGAGCTCCAACGGCTGTGCCTCCGGCGGGAGTCTGGCCGAGGCCCTCTACTTCGGCCTGCTGGAGGTCGTGGAGCGCGACGCCTTCCTGCTGGCGTGGTACGGGCGTCAGGCCCTGCCCGAGATCGACCCGGCGACCAGCACCCGCGCGCACACCCGGGCCATGGTGGACCGCCTGGCGCTGTACGGGTACCGCGCGCGCTTCTTCGACAACCGGATCAGCTTCCCGATCCCGGTGGTGACAGCGGTCGCCGAGCGCTTCGACGGGGGCCCCGGCCGGATGTGCTTCGGCGCGGGCGCCGGACTGGATCCGGAGGCCGCGCTCGCCTCCGCCCTGTGCGAGATCGCGACGGACGCGGTGAACCTGACCGGGCGCACCGAGCGCGACGGGGCCCGACTGCGGGCGATGGCCGCCGACTTCGGCCTGGTGACCGCGCTGCACGATCATCCGCTGGTGTACGGGGTCCCGGAGATGGGCCGGCACGCCGACTTCCTGCTGCGCGCGCCGGACCCGGGTCCGCTGCGGCCGGTGGCCGCCCTGCGCCCGCCCGACGCCGCGGTCGCCGGGGCCCCGGACGACGTACGCACGCACCTGGAGCGGTGTGTCGCGGCCGTGGCGGCCGGCGGGTTCGACGTCGTGGCCGTCGACCAGACCCTGCCGGAGCAGCGGGCACTCGGCCTGCACACGGTGAGCGTGCTGGTGCCGGGACTGCTGCCGATCGACTTCGGCTGGTCGCGCCAACGGGCGCTCGGCATGCCCCGGATGCGGACCGCGCTGCGCGCGGCGGGGCTGCGCGGGCGCGACCTGGAGCCCGGGGACCTCAACCCGGCTCCGCATCCCTTTCCCTGACCTCGATCGACCCTCGAACGCAGGAGGACACCCGTGGGCTACGCCCATGACTACGCCAACGCCATCATGCATCGAGGCCGGGTCCCGATGGAGCCCGCCGACTTCGTGCCCGACTGGGCGGACCGGCCGCGGAAGGCGAAGTTCTACCCGGGGGCGGAGACCCTGCCCCTGCCCGAGCCCGCGGCCGCTCCGGGGTCGGCCGGGGCAGCGGGAGCTACAGGCAGCGGGTTCACCCTGCCGCTGCTCTCCGGGATGCTCCAGGACTCGTACGGGCTGACCGGGCGCCGGCTGGGCGTACAGGCCAATACCGACCTGGCGGCGCTCCCCCACTACACGCAGGCCAACTGGTCCCGGGGCACGGCCTCCGGCGGCGGCCTCTACCCGATCGGCGTCCACTGGGCCGCGGGCGCGGGCGGACCGCTCACCCCGGGGCTGTACCACTACGCCCCGCACCAGCACGGGCTGCGCCGGCTGCTGACCGGCGATGTCACCGGTGACATACGCGAGGCCCTGGGCCCGGACGGGCCCGCGGCCACCCAGTACCTCGTCCTCGGGGTCAAGTACTGGCAGAACGCCTTCAAGTACAACAGCTTCTCCTTCCACGCCGTGAGCATGGACGTGGGCGCCCTGCTCCAGACCTGGCGGCTGTGGGCGCGGCCGTACGGGCTGCGGATCGCGCCGGCGCTGTGGTTCGACGAGGAGCGGCTCGCGCGGCTGCTGGGCGTGGCGCCCGAGGAGGAGGGGATCTTCGCGGTCGTCCCGCTGCAGTGGGCGGGCGCCCCGGCGGACTCCGCCGTCCCCGCCTCCGTCCCCGCCCCCGTCTCCCGCCCCGCCCCTGCCTCCGGCCCCGCCCCCGCCGCGGTGCGACGCCGCGACGCCGAGCGCTCCCGTACCGTCCTGGCCTTCGAGACCCTGCGCCTCGTCCACGAGGCCACCCTCGGCCGGGCCGCCGACCGCCCGTCCCCCGGCGCGCTCGACGCGGCCGCCGCGCACCCGGTGCGCGGCGCCGACCCGGTGGCGCTGCCCGCGCCCGCCGCCGCGCCCGTCGGCGTGCGGGAGGCCCTGCGGGCGCGGCGCAGCAGCTTCGGGCGCTTCGACGCCACCCGGCCGGTCACTGCGGAGCAGTTGGCCGCCGCGCTCGCCGACTGCGCGGCCACGGCACCGGGCAGCGAGGCCGAACGGCCGGACGGGCCGCGGCTGACCTCGCTGTACGCGTTCGTCAGCCACGTCGAGGGGGTGGACCCCGGCACGTACGCGTACGATCCGGCGGCCCACGCGCTGCGCCTGGTGGTGCCCGGCCCGCCCGGACCGTTCCTGCAGCGCAACTACTTCCTCTCCAACTACAACCTGGAGCAGGCGGCCGCGGTGCTCGTGCCTACCGTGCGGACCACCGCCGTCCTGGACGCGGTGGGCGACCGCGGCTACCGGCTGGTGGGCGCCGCCGTCGGCGCCCTCGCGCAGACCTTCTACACCACCGCCGCGGCCCACGGGCTGGGCGCGGGGGTGGCCCTCGGCTTCGACAACATCAGTTACGTCGAGGAACTGGGGCTCACCGGCACCGACGAGGCACCCCTGCTGATCATGCTGCTCGGCCACGAACGGCCGCGGCCCGCCGACTTCCGGCACGAGATCGCGTGATGGGGGCCCGATCGATGAACACCACCGAATGGCAGTTGGGCGAGCGCTTCATGCTGCGGGTGGCCGGGCTGCCGCTGTCCGCGGCCGAGGCCCTGCGCTGCGCCGACGCCGGGCGCTGGGCCGCCGATGTGCTCGCCGCCGAGGCGGCGCTGGCCGCGGAGGCCGGGCGGCTGAGCGAACTGCTGCACGAGGCCGTCGGCGCGACCGATCCCGCGCCGGGCGGGCCGGCCGCGACGCGCCGCCGCGAACTGCTGCGCCTGCGCCGCGAGATACACAACAACAAGCTGTCGGTCGCCACGGGCGCGGCCGTCGAGGCCCTCGCCTCGGTGGGCGATGAAGCGGGTGAGCGCCTGGCCGGGTGGCTCCACCGGCGCCGCCACCTGGAGAAGCTGCTCGCCGAGGGCGACGCACTGCTGGCCACCGACCTGGCCCGCAGCCGGGCGGCGCTGCGCGGCCTGCTCGCGGACGACCGGCTGCGGCACGGGCTGCTGCTGGCCTCGCCCGTGCTCGAAGGCCAGCTCGACGCGTACGCGGCGGCCACCGGGGCGGGCGGGGTACCGAGCGGCCGGGTGCGCAAGGTCGAGCGCTCGCTCCTGTCGTACCTGTACCGCACCGCCTGCAAGACCAGCCCGTTCAGCACCTTCACCGGCGTGGCGACCGGCCGTTTCGCACCCGGGGCGGGCCCCGGGGGGATCCGGGTCCCGGACGAGTGGAGCAGCCACGTGCGGCTCAACGTGGTGGTGCTGGCGCGGCTGGCCGAGCTGATCCTCGCCGACCCGGTGCGGCGGCGGGACCTGCCGCTGCGCCCGGCCCCGGGCTGGGGCCGGGACGAGGACCGGATCCGCTACGTGCGCCGCTCGGTGACGGCCGGCGACGACGCCGCGGCCGTCACCTTCGACGCGGTCAAGGACCGGCTGTTCTTCCTGCGTCGCAGCGGCACGCTGGAGCGGCTGCTCACCCTGTTCGCCGAACGTCCCGAGCTGCGCCACCAGGAGCTGGCCGACTGGCTCGCGGCGGAGCACGGGGCGGCCCCGGCCGACTGCGAGGCGTACATCGGCGCGCTGCTCCAGCTCGGCATGGTGCGCGTCCCGTGCCTGGACACCGAGGTGCACGACGGCGATCCGCTGCGTGCCTTCCAGCGGTCCCTGGCGGCCCTGGGCAGGCCGTGGGCCGACCGTCTCTCGGCGCTGCTCGACGCGCCCGCCCGGGCCCTGGAGCGGTATCCGGCGGCCGGGCACCGCGAGCGCACGGAACTGCTGCGCGCACTGCGCTCGGGCCTGCACCTGGCGCAGGAGGAACTCGGCTGCGGGGAACCGGCGTTGCCGCAGACCCTGTTGTACGAGGAGGTGAGCGCGGGACGCGACCTGAGCTGCCCGCCGCTCGCCGAGGACGGCGGCGCGCTGCGCTCGGTGGAGCGGATCCTGCCCGCCTTCGACCTCACCCTCGCCCAACGGATCACCTTCGAGGGGTTCTTCACCGCCCGCTACGGGCAGGGCGGCCGCTGCGAGGACCTGCTGGGCCTCGTACACGACTTCCACGAGGACTTCTTCGACCAGTACCTGTCGTTCACGGCGCGCCGGACGCCCTTCGACGCGCGCGGGGAGTACGTGCCCGAGGAGAACTGGCTCGGCCTGCCCGGGATCCGGGCCCTGGACGCGGCCCGGCGCGCGTTCGTCGGCCGGATGCGGGCCGCGTGGCAGGCGCACGAGGAGAAGGGGTCCGTGCACGACGGCGAACTCCGGCTCCAGGAGGCGGACCTGGCGGCGGTGGAGGCCGAACTGCGCCCGGTCGCGGCGCGCTTCGCGCCGCGCTGTCACCACCTGCAGCTCGCGGACGACCCCGCGTCGGGGCAGCCGCTGACCGTGCTCAACCGCTCGTACGGCGGGCTGTCCTTCCCGTTCAGCCGTTTCACCCACCTTTACGAGGCCGCGCCCGCGCTCGCCGGGGAACTGCGCGAGAGCGCCGCCCGCATCACGCCCGAGGGGGCGGTGTTCGCCGAGGTCACCGGCGGCCCGGTCACCACCAATCTCAATCTGCACGGGCGCCTGACCGAGTACGAGATCGTCTGCCCCGGCGAGAGCGGCACCCTGCCCGAGGACCGCAGGCTGCCGCTGGACGACCTGTACGCCGAACACGTCCCCGACACCGGGCGGGTGGTGCTGCGCTCGCACCGGCTCGGCCTGGAGGTGATCCCGGTCTACCTCGGCTACCTGGTGCCGCTCGCCCTGCCCGCGATCCCCCGCACCCTGCTGCTGCTGTCCCCGTCCTCGATGTCCCCGCTGGACGTCTGGGCGGGGGTCCCCGAAGGCTCCCCGCGGGCCGGGGTGCACGCGCGGCCTCGCGTGGTGCACGGGAACCTGGTGCTCAGCAGGCGCAGTTGGAGCACGACGGCCGGCTCCCTGCCGGTCCGCGGCGCCACCGACCCGCAGAGCGCCGGGCAGTTCCTGGAGTGGCAGCGGTGGCGCGGTACGCACGGGCTGCCCGAGCAGGTGTTCGCGACCGTCTCCGCCGGGCCGTCGGCGCTCGGCGCGAAACCGCAGTACGTCGACTTCGCGAGCCCGCTGTCGCTGTCCGCCTTCGCGTCGCTGCTGCGCGATCCCGGCCACCGGGTGGTCTTCCGCGAGGCGCTCCCCGGCCCGGACGGCCCGCACCCGAGGTCGGCGCGCGGCGGACACGTGGCGGAGTTCGCCGTCGAGACCTTCACCACCACTCGAACGACCACCACCCCGAGCCCGGAAGGCGGCGACCGATGTCGGATCTGACCGAGACGCGAGGCGAGGGGCAGCGTGGCGAAGGGCAGCGTGGCGACTGGCAGCGTGGCGACTGGCAGGCCGTGCACGTCTTCTACGCCGCCAACCCGCAGCCCCTGCTGGTGAACTGCATACGCCCGCTGATCTCCTCGCTGCGCCGGGACGGTCTGCTCGCCGGGCACTTCTTCATCAACTACTGGCTGGAGGGGCCGCACGTGCGCCTGCGGCTCCGGCCCGCGAGCCCGGCCGCCGGGCCCGAGGTCCGGCGCCGTACCGAGGAGGCCGTCTCGGCCTTCCTGCGGGCCCGGCCCGCGCTCTACGAGGTCGACTCCGGATTCCTCAACGAGTTCTACAACACGCTCTTCGACATCGAGTTCCCGGAAGGCGACCGCGCCGCCTTCATGGGGCCGGACGGCCGGATGAACTTGCGGCCCAACAACTCCTTCGCGTACGAGCCTTATGAGCCGGAGTACGGAAAGTACGGCGGCCCGGCGGGAGTCGAACTCGCCGAATGGCACTTCTCGCATTCCAGCGATCTCGTCATGGACGCGCTGGGCCGGATGAACCTCCATCTGAGGACCGTCCTGCTCGGCACCTCGGCGCAGCTGATGATGGTGATGGCGGGCGTCTTCCTGCCCGACCGGGAGGAACTCGGCGGATATCTCGACCGCTACTACGAGTTCTGGCACACCGCTTTCCCGGGCACCGGTTTCATCGGCTCGACCGAGTACGACCGTACGTACGCCCAGACCGCGCCCGGACTCACGCGCAGGTTCGCCGCCCTGCGCGAGGCGGTCGGCTCCGGCGGGACGGGCCGACTGCCCGCCTTCCTGGCCGGATGGGCCGAGCACTGCCGGGAGCTGCGGGAGCGTGCCGAGGCCCTGGCGCTCTCCGGGGAGCTGGTCTTCCGCTCCTGGGACGGCACCCGGGACGAGCGGATCACCGATCCGGCGGTCGCGCTGCCGCTGCTGCTCTCCCCGTACATGCACATGACCAACAACCGGCTGCACGTGACGATCCGCGACGAGGCCTATCTGGCGCACCTGCTGAGCCGGGTGCTGCGCGAGGGTGCCGAGGCGGGCACCGAGGCGGGCACCGGGGCCGCCGCCGGGGCGGTCCGGCCGTGACCGCGCCCGGCGGACTGCTGGAGCACCGGCCCGCGCTGCGTCCTGACGTCCTGCTGTCGCCGCCGCTGCTGGACGGGCCGGCCGTCGTACACCTGGTCAAGGACCCGGTCTCGGGGGCCTCCTTCGAGATCGGTCCGAAGGAGTACTTCCTCGTGTCCCGGCTGGACGGGGCCAGCACCCTCGCGGAGATCGGCCTCGCGTACGGGCAGGCCTTCGGGCGCCGGCTGGGCGAGGGCAACTGGCAGCAACTGCTCGCCCTGCTCGGCAACCGCCGCCTCCTCGCCGGCGGGCCGCCGCCGGCCCCGCCCGAGCCCCGCGGCGGCCCGCGCACGGGCACGCTGCTGCGCGGCACGCTCCGCCTGGTGGCCGACGCGGACGCCACCACCGCCCGGCTGCACCGGTTCCTGCGGCCCGCGCTGCACCCGGTGGTGCTGGGCGGGCTGCTCCTGGTCTGCCTGGTGATGGAGGGACTGCTCGCGGCCTCGTTCCGCGAACTCGCCGCGGACCTGCGGTGGCTGGCGGTGCGCCCGGTGCCGATGCTGGCCGTGGCCACCCTGCTGTGGCTCAGTACGGCCCTGCACGAGTTCGCGCACGGCATCGCGGCCCGCCACGTCGGGGGCACCGTCGGGGAGATCGGGCTGCGCTGGCGGCTGCCGGTGGCGATCATGTACTGCACGGTCGACAACTACCGCTACCTGCCCCGCCGTCGGCAGCAGGTGGCCGTCGCCGGGGCGGGCGCCTTCGCCAACCTCCTCTTCCTGCTGCCCTTCGCCGGCTGGTGGGCCGCACTGCCCCAGGGCGATCCGACCGGCCGGGTGCTGGGCGCGCTGCTGCTGCTCGGCAGTGCCCAGGCGCTGGTCAACCTGGTGCCGCTGCCGCCGCTCGACGGCTACACGATGCTCGGCCACGTGCTGCGCGTGACCCGGCTGGCGCCCGCCGGCTCGGCGTACCTGCGGCTGCGGATGCGCGGCCGGGAGGCGGCCGGGGCGTACCCGCCACGGGCACGCCGGCTCTACCTCGCCTACGGCATCGGCTCCGCCGTGCTCGTCCTGCTCCTCGCCGGGGCCCTCGTGGCCGCCGCCCTGTACGCCTTCGCCCCCTGAAACCGCTCCCGCTCCCCCACCTCCCACCCGACCGAGGGAAAGCACCACCCATGACAACTGACAGCGCCCAGCCGCCCTTCGGGGCATCCGACGGACCCGAAGGGCCCGAGGCGCCCGCCATCGCCGCCCTGGACATCCACAAGCGCTACGGCGACCGGCAGGCCGTGGCAGGGATCTCCCTCGACGTGCGCCGCGGCGAGTTCTTCGGCCTGCTCGGCCCCAACGGCGCCGGCAAGACCACCCTCATCGAGATCATGGAGGGGCTGCGGCAGGCCGATTCCGGGACGGTCCGGGTACTGGGCCACAGCCCCTGGCCGCGCAATACGGCGCTGCTGCCGAGGATGGGCGTACAGACGCAGGCCTCGGCGTTCTTCGTGCGGCAGACCGCGCACGAGCACCTGGCCACCGTCGCCGGGCTCTACCGCGCCGACCGGGCCGCCGCGGAGCGCACGCTGGCGATCGTGGGGCTCACCGAGCAGCGCGACGTGCTGGTCGAGAACCTCTCCGGCGGCCAGCGCCAGCGCCTGGCCATCGCCTCGGCCCTCGTGCACGGCCCCGAGCTGATCTTCCTGGACGAGCCCACCGCGGCACTGGACCCGCAGGCCCGCCGCGACCTGTGGGAGGTGCTGCGCACCCTCAAGAGCGAGGGCCGCACCATCGTCTACACCACCCACCACCTCGACGAGGCCGAGGCCCTGTGCGACCGGGTCGCCATCCTCGTCGCCGGCCGGATCGCCGCCCTGGACTCCCCGCACCGGCTCGTCGCCGCGGCCGGCGCACCGGCCCGGCTGCTGCTGCCCGTCGGGCGGATCGAGCCGGCCCGGGCGGCGGCGCTGCCGGGGGTGGACCGGGCCGCGCTCCAGGGCGGTTCGCTGGTGCTGGAGACCGCTTCGCCCGGCAAGGTGCTCCAGGCTCTGGACGCGCTCACCGGACTCGACGGGGTGATGACCCGTACGGCGACGCTGGAGGACGTCTACCTGGAGCTGACCGGCCACGCCAGCAACGCCACCACCCACGCACACACCACGGAGCCCCAGGCATGAGCGCGTACACGGCCCTGACCGCCGCCGGCTACCGGGCGCAGGTCCGGGACAAGGCAACCCTCTTCTTCACCTTCGCCTTCCCCCTCATCTTCCTCGTCGTCTTCGGGCTGATCTTCAGCGGGCAGGACGTGGAGGAGAGCGGCCGCCCGTACATCTCGTACATCGCGCCCGGCGTGATGTCGTGGGGTGTCGCCAACGCGGCCGTGTTCGGCATCGCGTTCACGCTGATGCAGTGGCGGCGCGACGATCTGCTGCGGCTGATCCGGCTGACGCCGACCCCGCTGACCACGGTGCTGGCCTCGCGGTACGTGCTGGGCCTGGTGATCGGTGCCGTCCAGGCGGCCGTGTTCGTAGCGGTCGCGATGCTCCCCGGCTTCGGGCTGGTGCTGGACGGGCGCTGGCCGCTCGTGCTGCCGGCGCTGGTGCTGGGGACCACCGCGTTCATGGCGATCGGCGTGATCGTCGGGACGTACGCGAACACGCCCGAGGCGGTCGCCGCCATCGCCAACTGCATGATGGTGCCGATGGCGTTCCTGTCGGGGTCCTTCCTGCCGATGGACATGATGCCGTCCTGGCTCCAGCAGGTCTCGCGCGTCCTTCCGCTGCGCTACCTCAACGACGCCGCGACCGGTGCGCTCACCGGGTCCGGCCCGATCGCGGACATCGGCACAGGCTGCGCCGTCCTGCTCGGCTTCGCCCTGCTGTTCGGCGCGATCGGGCTGAAGACCTTCCGCTGGAGCAACCGGACATGACATCGACCTCCGTGGCTCCCGGGCCGGTCCAGGCCCCGGACGGCAGCCCGCTGGAGGCGGCCCGGCGCGAGCTGGCCCGCGCCCTGGCCGGCCTCGGTGCGCAGGTGGTCAGCCTGGGCGTGCACGACGCGCTCGGGCCGCCCTGCGCCGACCCCTTCGCGGGCGTGCGGGCGGCCGCGACCGTCCACCTCACCGCCCGGGCCGTGCTGATCGGCCCCTGGGGCGGGGACGGCACCGCGCCCGCCTGCGGCCGGTGCCTGGCGATGCGCTGGCAGCGGCTGCGCAGCCGTAGCGAGCGGGATGCGCTGGAGACCGGCAGCGGTCCGGTCACGGCGGTGGCCCCGGCCGCGCCGGGCCTGACGGCGTACGCGCGCGACGCGGCGTACGCGCTCCACGAAGCGGCCTTCGGGGGCCTGTCCGGCGGGGGCGCCGGGCCGACGGCCGCCGACCGGGCGCTGCCCCAGATCACCCGGCTGGACCTGGACAACCTCCGGGTGCGGACGTACCCCCTGGCGGCCGATCCGCTCTGCCCGGACTGCGGGCCGCGCCGCGCGGACGCCCCGGCGCCCTTCACCCCCGCCTCCCGGCCCAAGCCGGACCCGCGCGCCCAGCGGCTGCACGCGGCCTCCTCGTATCCGATGCCGCGGGCGGCGCTGGCCAACCCGGTGACCGGGGTGCTCGGCGCTGGTACCTGGATCAACGCCACCTCGCCCACCACGGCGCCCGTGGCGGGCAGTGTCTTCATGCGCGGCTATGCGGGTCTGACGGACGTCACCTGGAGCGGGCAGGCCAACAGCTTCACGGCCAGCCGCGACCTGGCCTTCCTGGAGGGCCTGGAGCGGTACGCGGGGACGCACCGCCGCACCGGCACCTCGCCGCTCACCGCCTCGTACGCCGAACTGGGCGACCGGGCGCTGGACCCGGCCGCGTGCGGGTTCTACCCGGCGCGGACCTACCGGGACGATCCCCTGGTGTCGCCCTTCGATCCCGAGCGGCCGATCCCGTGGGTGTACGGGCATTCGCTGCGCGACGACCGGCCGGTGCTGGTGCCGGCGCGGCTGGTGCACTACAGCGCGGGACTGGCGGCGGACAACTTCGTCTTCGAGTGCTCCAACGGCTGCGCGATCGGCAGTTGCGCGGAGGAGGCGCTGCTGGGTGCGCTGCTGGAGCTGATCGAGCGGGACGCCTTCCTGCTGGCCTGGTACGGCGGGTTGCGGCTGCCCGAGATCGATCTGGCCTCGGTGCCGGGCCGGGCGGTCAAGGCGATGGCCGACCGGGCGGCGCTCCAGGGGTACGACGTGCACGCCTTCGACAACCGGATCGACCTGGCGGTACCGGTGGTGACCGCCCTGGCGGTCCGCCGCGACGGCGGGCCGGGGCTCTACTCCTTCGGCGCGGGCGCGGCCCTCGAACCGGCGGACGCGGTGGAGGCGGCGCTGTCGGAGGTCCTCACCTACATTCCGCACCTGCCGCGGCAGGTGGCCGAGCGCAGGGGCGAACTGGAGGCCATGGCCCGCGACTTCGGCCGGGTCAAGCACCTCAAGGACCACGCCCAGCTGTACGGGCTGCCCGCGATGGCCCCGTACGTCCGCCCCTACCGGGAGCCGCGCGCCGTCCTGCCGCTGGACGAGGCGTACCGGTCCTGGAACCGTCCGCCGACCGGGGACCTGCGTGACGACCTCCTGGCCTGCGTGGCGGAGCTGACCTCGGCCGGGCACGACGTGATCGCCGTCGACCAGACCACCCCGGAACAGCGGCGGATGGGGCTGAGCACGGTCTGCGCGGTGGTGCCGGGCCTGCTGCCGATCGACTTCGGCTGGTCCCGGCAGCGGGCCCCGTACATGCCGCGGCTGCGCAGCGCCCCGCGGCGGGCGGGGCTGCGGGAGACGGACCTGGCGGAGTCGGAGATCCGCATGGTGCCGCACCCGTTCCCCTGACCGGCCGGTCCCCGGATCGGCCGTTCCCCGGATCGGCTGGTCCGCTGACACGCACGGATGCCCCGGCTCCCGCTCGCGCGAGGGCCGGGGCATCCGTGTGTGTCAGGCGCTGCAGGAAGTCGTGCTGGTCGTCGAGGAACAGGTCGACGTGGAGCTGCAGCTCGTGGAACCGGCGAGCACGACCTCGCTGGCGTCCGAGTAGTCGGAGATCTCGAAGGTCTCGGACTCCAGCTCGAGGATCTCGTCGGCGAGCGAGGCGAGGGGGGACTTCTCCATGGTGACTCCTTCGGTCGGTGCGGTCACTTGGCCCCATCACACCCGGTGCCGCCGTCACCGCACCCCCCGTACCGCTGTCATCCCGCTGACGGAAAGTGTCAGCGCCCTGGCGCGTCCGGGCGGGCCGGGGCATCCGATCATGGGTCCCATGGATGCGTCCCGTGCCCTCGCCGATCTCATACGCCCGCTGACGACCCTGTACCTGGACCTGCACCGGCATCCGGAGCTCTCGGGCGAGGAGGCCCGTACGGCCGGGCTGTTCGCCGACCGGCTGGAGGCCTCGGGGTTCGCGACCACGCGCGGCATCGGCGGGCACGGCGTGGCCGGGGTGCTGCGGTCCGGCGAGGGGCCCACGGTGCTGCTGCGCGCCGAACTGGACGCCCTGCCCGTACGGGAGACCAGTGGCCTGCCGTACGCGAGCGAGAACGGGGCCGCGCACGCCTGCGGGCACGACCTGCACCTGGCGGCCGCCGCCGGGGCCGCCGCGCTGCTGGCCCGCTCGCCGGACACCTGGCGGGGCACGCTCGTCGTCGTGGGCCAGCCGGCGGAGGAGACGCTCCAGGGCGCGCGGGCGATGCTGGCCGACGGACTCTACGAGCGCGTCGGCCGGCCGGACGCGGTGCTGGCCCAGCACGCGGCCCCGCTGCCGGCGGGCATGGTGGCGCACGGCTACGGGCCGATGACCGCCGGGAGCGTGACCTTCCGGGTCGTCGTGCACGGCCGGGGCGGCCATGCGGGCGCCCCGCAGCTCACCGTGGACCCGGTGGTGACGGCCGCGCATGTCGTGACCCGGCTCCAGACGGTGGTGGCCCGGGAGGCGGCGCCCTCGGAGCAGGTCGCCGTCACCGTCGGCGCGTTCCACGCGGGGGACCGGGCGAACGTCGTGCCGGAGCGGGCCGAGCTGGACATCACCGTACGGGCGGCGGGCGACGCGGCGCTCACCCGTGCGGCCCGCGCCGTGGAGCGGATCGTGCGCGCGGAGTGCACCGCCTCGGACTGCCCCCGGGAGCCGGAGATCGTCCGGGTCTGCGAGTCCCCCGTGACCCACCCCCACCCGGGGACCACCGGGGCCGTACGGGAGGCGCACGTACGGGAGTTCGGGGCGGAGCGGGTGGCGATGTGGCCGCCGTCCCTTGCGACGGAGGACTTCGCGCTGTTCGGTGACGCGGGCCGGGCCCTGCACGGGGCGGACGGGGTCCGGCTCGCCTACTGGATGCTCGGCGTGATCGGCCCCGGTGCCTGGGCGGCCGCGCCGGGCGGGACGGCGGCGGGCAAGCTCGCCGCCCTGCCCGCCAACCACGCCCCGGACTTCGCCCCGGACGTGCGCACGGCGCTCCCGGCGGGGGTGCGGGCGCTGACGGCTGCGGCCCTCACCTGCCTGGGGCGGCCGGGCCCGGCGGGGCCGTAGCGGCTGCCGCCGGATCCGGTCCTGGCGCCCGCCGGTCAGCCGCGGAAGTCCGCGGGGCGTTCCGGGGAGGCCTCGGCCAGCGCCTCGGTGACGGCGTCCGTACCGGCCCGGAGGCCGTAGACGGGGGTGCCGGGCTGCTGGCGCCAGGAGTCGTCGATGCCTCCGGAGTCCACGGTGTCGAAGCCGAGTTCCTCGATGAGGGCCCGTACGGTCTTCTTCGCCGCCTCGTCGTCGCCGGCGACCGGGAGCGCCAGCCGGTCCGGGGCGCCTGCGTCGCGGGGGCGGTCGAGGATGTCCTGGGCGTAGGTGCCGTTGAAGGCCTTGACGACGGGGTGGCCGAGGTTGCGCTCGGTCCAGCGGCTCTCGGTGAGGCCCTCGTCCTCGATGCCGGCGATACGGCCGTCGCGCTCGCGCGGGTAGTAGTTCCCGGTGTCGATGACGGCGAAGTTGGGCGCCGCCTGCGCGAACAGGCCTGCGGGCAGGGCCGGTACGTTCTTCAGCGGGACGGTGACGACGACGATCTCCGCGCCGCGGGCCGCCTCGGCGGCGGTGACCGCGGTGGCTCCGGTCTCCGCGGCGAGGGCGGTCAGGGTTTCGGGGCCGCGCGAGTTCGCCACGGACACCTCGTGTCCGAGCGCGGTGAGGCGGCGGGTGAGATTGCCGCCGATGTTGCCTGCTCCGATGATGCCGATCTTCATGAGCTCTCCCCGGGTGCGTGCAGGGCGGTCAGGGTCTGCGCATACCTGAACCTCCGCCGGCCGCCGGGCATTCCGCCCCGGAACCCGCGCGCGGCGGGCCCCGGGGTGCGCGGGTCTACGCCCCGCTGGCCTTGAGCATGTCCTCGCGCTCGACGAGCTTGACGCGTTCGCGGCCCTGGGGCTCGCCGAGGGCCTTCTCGGCCGCGTCGAGCCGGTACCAGCCCTCCCAGGTGGTGTAGCGGACGCTGCGCTCGGCCAGGAACGCCTCGACGGCCTCCGGCGCGGGCTCGGCGGGGGTCAGCAGGCGGCCGGCCGCGTGGTCGTCCAGGAGGTTCGCGACCGTCTCGTTCGCGTCGCCCTTGGTGTGTCCGATCAGGCCGATGGGCCCGCGGCGGATCCAGCCGGTGACGTACGTCGACTGGAGGTGCGCGCCGGCTTCGATCACGCGGCCGCCCTCGTCGGGGACCGTGCCGGACTCGACGTCCCAGGGCAGCTTGGGCAGTTCGTCCGAGAGGTAGCCCACGGCCCGGTAGACGGACTGGACGTCCCAGTCGGTGAACCGGCCGGTGCCCTTGACGTTGCCGGTGCCGTCGAGCTCGGTGCGCTCGGTGCGCAGGCCGACGACCTTTCCGTCCTCGCCGAGCACCTCGGTGGGCGACTCGAAGAAGTGCAGGAAGAGCTTGTGCGGGCGCTCGCCGATGTCGCGGATCGCCCAGTTCTCCAGGGTCTTGGCCACCATGTCGGCCTGCTTGTTGGAGCGGCGGGTGGCGATGGAGCCGTCGTCGTAGTCGATGTCCTCGGGGTTGACGATGACCTCGATGTTCGGCGAATGGTCGAGCTCGCGCAGTTCCATCGGGCTGAACTTGGCCTGCGCGGGGCCGCGGCGGCCGAAGACGTGCACTTCGAGCGCCTTGTTGGCCTGGAGGCCCTCGTAGACGTTCGGCGGGATCTCGGTGGGCAGCAGTTCGTCGGCCGTCTTCGCGAGGATGCGGGCGACGTCGAGGGCGACGTTGCCGACGCCGAGGACGGCGACCTTCTCGGCCTCCAGCGGCCAGGTGCGCGGTACGTCGGGGTGGCCGTCGTACCAGGAGACGAAGTCGGCGGCGCCGTGGGAGCCGTCGAGGTCGACACCGGGGATGGTGAGATCGCGGTCGGCGGTCGCGCCGGTGGAGAAGATCACGGCGTCGTAGAACGAGTGCAGCTCGTCGAGGCTGATGTCGTTCGGGTAGTCGACGTTGCCGAAGAGGCGGACCTGCGGCTTGTCGAGCACCTGGTGGAGGGCGGTGATGATGCCCTTGATCCGCGGGTGGTCGGGGGCGACGCCGTAGCGGATCAGGCCGAAGGGCGCGGGCATCCGCTCGAACAGGTCGATGGACACGCCCGGGTCGGTGGCCGCCTCGGACTTCAGCAGGGCGTCGGCTGCGTAGATGCCGGCGGGGCCGGCACCGACGATTGCTACCCGCAGGGGGCGAGGCATGGCTGGGTTCCCTTCGAACGAAGACTCGATCAAGGAAACCCTAAACTAAGCCTAGCCTAACCCGGCACCCGGCCCCTGGTTATGACCCCATAACCCAACCTTATGACCATCCAAAGCAGTCCTTGGGGGTGCCGCCTCAGGGGCGGCGGTTGCGCCGGGCGGCGAGCTGGCCCTGCACGTAGGCGTCGGCGTCCGGCGAGTACGGCCCGCCGTGGTCGAACAGCAGGTCCGCTATCCGCTGCCATTCCACCACCGCGGCCACGGTACGGTCATCGGCCCGGTCGAGATCACCGGCGGCCTCCTCGGCGGCTTCGAGTGCGGCTTCCACCTCGTGGTGGCTCAGGCCGGTGGCCTGCTCCCGCACCCGGTCGCGGGCCGCACGCTCCTCGGCAGAGGGCACGTGCGGCTCGGTCTCCGTGTCGTGGGTCATGGATTGCCTGCCTCTTCCTGTCGTCCTGTCGTCCTGTCCCTACCCGGTCCGGCCGGGGCGACGGCACGGCCGCGCCCCGGACCCTCACCAAGACTCGGTCAGGGCCACGGAGTACGTCTCGAACCCGGAGCGGAAAACGCTGACGGTGAGGGTTCCCTTGTCCCCGTAGACCTCGTGCCGCCACGCGGCGAAGACCGCGGCCACCCGGCGGACGTTCTCGGCCTCGCCCTTCCCGACCGCGCGCGTGTGGAAGTAGACGGCGGCCTCGCCCGCCCCGTTCACCTTGCGGACCCGGGCCTGGCGGACGGCGTTCTGCGGCAGGAAGGCGTCCTCTTGGGTGCGGTGCTTCGCGAAGTAGGCGTTGAAGTCCCGGGTCATGTCGAACCAGCCCCGCGCACCGCAGGGACCGGCGCCGTTGGTGATGTCCCCGTCGGTGGGCGGGTCCGGGATGCCGTCCTCCTCGTCGGTGGGCGGGTCGGGAATCCCGGTGTCCTGGTCGGTGGGCGGGCCGGGAGTCCCGGTGTCCTCGTCCGTGGGCGGGCCCGTGTAGGGGCCCGTCTCCTGGTCGGTCGGCGGCCCGGCGTATCCGCCCGTCTGCTCCTCGGTCGGCACGTCCGGCGGCGCGCTCGCGCCCGAGCCGAGCCCGCACGTCTCCTTCGCGGGGCCCGGTACGGGGGCAGGGCCCGCCGCCCGGCCCGCCTGCGTGGTCCCGCACGCCGCGAGCGCGGCGCACAGGAGCCCCGCGAGTACCGTTCGCCCGGCCAGCGAAACAGCGGTGGTGGTCATGGTCGTCCCCCTAGTCCATCTCCCCCATGGAGAGGGGCTCGACGCTCCCCCGGTTCCCTCCGGGCCCGACCGGTAACGTGCCGTGGTGAACCGTTCCGTACAGCCGCCCCCGCTCCCGCTCCTGTTCCTCGATGTCGACGGCCCGCTGATCCCCTTCGGGGGGCAGGGATACCCGACGTACGGGCCCCCGGACGCCGGCGGCCATCCCCTGCTCGCCCGGCTGGATCCCGCGCTCGGGCCCCGGCTGGCGGCGCTGCCCTGCGAGCTGGTGTGGGCCACGACGTGGATGGAGGACGCGAACGAGGTCCTCGCACCCCGGCTCGGACTCCCCCGGCTGCCGGTGGTGGACTGGCCGGAGCCCTCCGCCGAGGAGGGCCGGGGCGGTGAGCACTGGAAGACCCGTACCCTCGTCGCCCGCGCGGCCGGGCGCGCCTTCGTCTGGGTCGACGACGAGATCACCGCCGCGGACCACACCTGGGTAGCCGCCCACCACCCGGGCCGCGCCCTGCTCCACCGCGTCGACCCCCGACTGGGCCTCGGGGAAGCGGACTTCGCGACACTCGGCGCGTGGCTGCGCGGCGGCTCGGACGGGCCTGCCGGGTGCGCCGAGGGTAGGACGCCCCGGTTTGGGTAGTCTGTCCCGGACAGCGCGAGCAGCCGGTTGGGGTGGGGTAATGGAACGTCAGACGCGTGTGCCCGGTGTGGTCCTGGCGGCTTCGCTGCTGCTGATGGTGGCCGGCTGCACCGGTGACGACGGAGCCGGCGACGACGGGAGGCCGACCACGCGGGCGACCATACCGGCGTCGCCGTCGCCGTCCGCGTCCGGGCGCGGTGACGACGGCAAGCCCGCCGCCGGGGACGTACTGCCCGGCATGGTCAGCGCGGCCGTGGCCCGTAGCCAGTTGGCCGCGCTGAAGGTGGCCGAGCCGGGCACGATGGCCGGCTACAGCCGCGCCAAGTTCACGCACTGGGCCGAGCAGGGCGACAAGTGCGACACCCGGGAGGTCGTGCTCAAGCGCGACGGCACGGACGTGACCCGCGACTCCGAGTGCCGGGCGGTCTCCGGCAAGTGGACGAGCCTGTACGACGGCGTGGCCGTCGGCGAGGCGTCGAAGATGGACATCGACCACATGGTGCCGCTCGCCGAGGGCTGGCGCTCCGGCGCGGCCGGCTGGGACGCCGCCAAGCGCAAGGCCTTCGCCAACGACCTGACCAACCCTCAGCTGCTCGCGGTCACGGCCTCCTCGAACCGGTCGAAGGGCGACCAGAGCCCCGACCTGTGGCAGCCCCCGGCCAAGTCGTCCTGGTGCCAGTACGGCCGGGCCTGGACCACGGTCAAGTCCACCTACGGGCTGACCGTGACCGAGCCCGAGAAGAAGATGCTGGGCACCATGCTGGACACCTGCACTCCTTAGCAGTGGCCCCCCCGGGCGGGCCTCGGCTCAGGCCTCGTACTCGGTGAGGTCGATGCTGTGGATGTTCAACAGGGAGTTGTACTCCGGGTGCGCGGTGTCCTTCTCCGGCACCATGCCCAGCTTGCGGATCACGTTCTCGGACTCCTCGTTGCCCGCGCGGTTGACGGCGACGACCCGGTCGAGTCCGCGGTCCTGGAGCGCGAACTCCAGCGTCGCGTGCGCGGCCTCGGAGGCGTAGCCCTGGCCCCAGAAGGACCGGCCCAGCCGCCAGCTGACCTCCACCGCGGGCAGCACCTCCGGCAGCCACTCCGGCACGGACAGCCCGACGGCTCCGATCAGCTCCCCCGAGGCGAGCAGCTCGACGGCGAAGACTCCGAACCCCTCGTCGTCCCACTCGTCCTCCCAACGCTCGATCTCCTCGGCGGTCTGGTCCAGGTCGAGGGTGGAGCCGTCGCCGATCCAGCGCATCACCTCCGGGTCGGCGTTGATCTCCGACAGGGGGACGAGGTCGTCGTCGGTCCAGCGGCGGAGGAGGAGGCGGGGGGTGCGGATCTCGGTCATGCGCACATCCTGCCCAAAGCAGCCGACCAACCGGTAATCCGCCATTGCTGCCGTGTTGCAGGTTCGTGGCCATCGCGGTGGGAAGGTTCCCGCGGCCGGACCGTACCTCCTACGGTCCGTCGGGAACCACGACCGAGGAGAGCCCTGTCATGCCCTTCGACCCGACCGCCGAGAGCCAGTACGACCGCAGGCGGCTGCGCCAGTGGGCCCACGGCCACGCCCGTTCCGCCGGTGTGGAGCGCCGCGACCTGCTCAAACTGTTCGCGGCGGCGACGGCCGCCGCCGCGCCGCTGGGACTGGCCGCGGGCACTGCGGCCGCCGCGGCCACCGTCGGCACCTCCTCCGGCGCGGCGCAGCCCGGGATCGTCAAGCCGGTCCCGCCGGAGCTGTTCACGCTGCGGGGCACCAACGCGGAGACGAACTTCGCCGCCCTGCGCGGTACCGGGCAGCTCACCCCCGTCGACCGGTTCTTCGTACGGAACCACACCGCCACCCCGCGCGTCGACACCGATGGGTGGCGTCTGAAGATCTGGGGCAGCGGGCTGGCGGGCGGCCCGGTGGAGTTCTCGTACGACCGGCTGCGCTCCCTCCCGTCCGTCGCCCGGACGCTGTTCATCGAGTGCGCGGGCAACGGCCGGAGCTTCTACACCACCCAGCAGGGCCAGAAGGTCGGCGGCACGGCGTGGACCCTGGGCGCGATCGGGGTCGCGCGCTGGCGCGGGGTCCGGCTGTCGGACGTGCTGCGGCTCGCGGGTGTGACGCGGCGGGCCGTCGACGTGCTGCCGCGCGGGCTCGACGGGGAGGTGGTCGCGAACGGGGTGAACCTGGGGCGGGTGCGGCGCCCGCTGCCGGTGTCCAAGGCGCTGGACGACGTACTGCTGGCGTACGAGATGAACGGCGAGCCGCTGCCGCCCGACCACGGGGCCCCGGTGCGGGTCGTGGTGCCGGACTGGATCGGGATCTCCTCGGTCAAGTGGGTCGGCGACATCGAGGTGAGCGACGAGCCGCTGTACTCGCCGTGGAACACCGACCTCTACCGGATGTTCGGCCCCGGGCAGCCGGCCGGGGGTGGTGCCGCGCTCACCCGGCAGACGCTCAAGAGCGCCTTCGAGCTGGAGCTCGGCGCCGCCGTGCCGGTGCACCGGACGCGGCTGCTGACCGGCCGGTCCTGGTCGGGCGCCGCGCCGGTACGCCAGGTGGAGGTCAGTACGGACGGCGGCGCCCGCTGGCAGCGGGCCCGGCTGCACGACGCCCCGCGGCGGGGCAGCTGGGTGCGCTGGTCGCTGCCGTGGACCCCGCGGGCCACGGGAGCGACGGCTCTGCTGGCGCGGGCCACGGACGCCACCGGGCGCACGCAGCCCGCGACGGCCGACTACAACACGGAGGGGTACCTCTTCGACGCGGTCGTACGCCACCCCGTGCTGGTGGTCTGACCGCGGCCCGTACGGACCGCGGGACTCAGGGGGTGTGGAAGCGGACCTCGGGGGCGTCGGCGGCCGGGCCGTCCAGGACGGGCTGGGGGCGCCCCTTCAGGTGCTGCTCGAAGAAGGCCCCGACGTAGCGCCGTGTCAGCTCCACGGACCGGGCGCCGGCCAGGGGCGCGTCGGGGTCGGGCAGGCCCAGCTGCTCGGCGATGGCCGGGAAGTCGGTGAAGGTGAAGTGGGCCGAGCCGGCGAAGGTGATCCACCGCTTCCAGCCGTCGAGGCGGGGCCAGCCCTCGTCCCAGCTGTCGATGGTGCCGGGGCCGTTCGCCTGCGCGCCGAGCAGCATGAAGGGGCGGCCGGCGGCGCCGCTTCCGGGCTGCGGGGTCGCGAGTCCGCCGTCCATGTCGATCGCGGCCCGGATCCTGCGGTCGGCGGCCATCGCGGCGAGCGAGGACGCGCCGCCGATCGAGTGACCGGCCATGGCGATGCGGCCCTGGTCGATGAGGCCGGCGTGGCGCCAGGCCGGGTGGCGTCCGGTGAGGCGGTCCAGCAGGAAGGACGCGTCGCGGGCCCGGACCTCGGTGACGGCGCGGACGCCGTCCGGCCCGTCGACCTGGTCGCAGGCCAGGCATTCCAGTACGCGGCCGCCGGGGAAGGCGGTCGCGGAGCTCTCGTAGGCGTGGTCCACGGCGGCGACGACGTAGCCGCGCGACGCCAGGTCCTCGGCCAGCGAGGTGAGGGTGGCGCGCGGGACCGTGAATCCCGGGGACAGGACGATCAGGGGGTACCGGCCGCCGACGGGGCGGGCGCCGGACCGGGAGTGGGTCCGTGTGCCGGCCAGGGTCTCGGCCGGGATCACCTGGTCCAGCCCCTGGTCGATCAGCAGCAGCCGGGCCTCCTCGTCGGTGAGGTAGCGCACCGGGCCGCCCGTGCCGGAGCGGGCCGGGTAGCGCATGGTCACCATCAGCTCGCGCGGGCCGGAGTGCGCCCAGGGGTCGGTCCGGCTGCGGTCCACCAGGTGCAGCGTCTCCTGGCCGACGGCGAACCGGCCGGTGGGGTGCGGGAGCTCCACCGGGGTCCGGTGGGCGTCGGAGGATGCGGCGGGGCGTGCGGCGGCGGCAGGCGGTGTCTCGGCCGCCGTTGACACGCCCGCGGCGGCAAGCGGAATGAGGAGGGCAAGTAGAGCTGCGGACACGGCAGTTCGGCGTGTGGTCATGACGTCGAACCTAGGCGGCCCGGCCTGTCGGAACGTCGGCTCACAGGCTGACCGGTCCTGCGACCGCAGTCGCTGACCGCGTCATCCTGAAGTCTGAGGGACGGTGATGGAGTCGAGCTTCTCCCGCAGGTAGCGGTGGGAGTCGACCGGGTCGTGCGCCACCCTGCCGACCGGGGCCGGAAGGGATTCCACGCGGGTGTTCGGGTCGCAATCGTAGAAGTAGACCAGGGAGATCAGCTCCTCGGTCGGTGCGTCGGCGGGCGGCGGCAGGACGCGGTGGCGGCCGGCCCGCCAGCGGTCGCCCGTCCAGCGGGCCATCAGGTCGCCGATGTTCACGGTGAGCGCGGCCGGGTCGTACGGGGCGTCCTGCCAGCCGTCGGAATCGGTGTGGATCTGGAGCCCGCCCGCGCCCAGCTGGCGGTCGAGGACGGTGACCGTGCCGAAGTCGGTGTGGGCACCGATGCGGAACTGTCCGGGCAGGGGCTCTCCGACGACCTCGGTGCCGGGGTACCAGTTGAGGTTGAGCCCCCAGGTGGGGTGTCCCGTGTGGCGGGTGAAGTGGTCCGTCTCCAGGCCCAGGGCGGCGGCCAGCAGCTCCAGCACCTCGTCGGAGAGCGCCCGCATCGCGGCCAGGTACTCCTCGACCAGGGGCCGCAGTTCCGGGGTCTCGCGCGGCCAGGTGTTCGGGCGGAACCATTCGGCGTCCACCGCCGCGATCCCGGTCGGTTCGTCCGCCGCGAAGGACCAGGACTCCTTGAGGTCGGGCGGGGAGGCGGTCCCCTCGGCGTAGCTGTTGGCCTCCGCTCCCGGGCCGAGCCAGCCGCGCCCGCCCACGGTGACCGCGTACGGCTCCTTGGCGGCAGCGGGCAGCCGGAAGAAGGTGCGGGCCGTTTCCCGGATCCGGGCGGGCAGGGAGGGGTCGATTCCGTGGCCGGCCACCAGCAGGAAGCCGGCGCTCTGCAGGGCCTCGTCGACGCGCGCCCCGATCCGGGCCCGCGCCTGGGGCCCGCCCTCGCGCCAGGGTCCGAGATCGATCACGGGGACTTGGGAACTCGCCATGAAGGCCTGCCTTCCGGTCGGTGGGATCGAGGCTAGTGCGTTTGCCGCGCGCCGCACGGAGGCGCGTAGGGGAGGTAGGGCATGTGGGCGGTCCACTGGGTGCGGGTGATCCGCTCTCCCGTGTGTTCGCAGGCCTCCGCGATGCCGCGGCCGAGGTCGGTTCCGGCGAGCCGCAGGGTGGCGTCGAAGCCGCCGGAGGCCAGGACCCCGCCGTCGGGGCTGAAGGCCACCGAGCTGACGGCGGTGAGGTGCCCGGTGAGGGTGGTGAGCGGGCCGGGCCGGGCGGGCCGGGCCACGGACCACAGCCGCACCGTCCGGTCGTCGCCGGCCGAGGCGAGCGTACGGCCGTCGGGGCTGAAGGCGACCGAGCCGACGACGTCGGTGTGGCCGGAGAGGGTGGCGAACGCCGCGGGGTGCCGCAGGTCCGTGATGTCCCACAGCCGTACGGGGGTGTGTCCGCCGGCGGCGGAGGCGAGGGTGCGGCCGTCGGGGCTGAAGGCCACGGAGAACACCGCCACGTCATGGCCCTCCAGCACGGCCAGCAGCGCCGGACGGCGCGGATCGGTGACGTCCGACAGCCGTACGGTGGCGTCCTCGCCCGCGGTGGCCAGCGTCCGGCCGTCCGGGCTGAAGGCGACCGCGCGGACGACGTCCCGGTGCCCCTCGACTCCCGTCAGCGCGACGGGCCGGGCGGGTTCCGTCACGTCCCACAGCCGGACCGCGCCGCCGGTGCCGCAGGCGGCCAGTGTCCGGCCGTCGGGGCTGTAGGCGAGGGCTCGTACGTCGCCCACCTGCGCGTCGAGCCTGGCGAGTTGCGCGGTGCGGGCCGGGTCCGCCACGTCCCAGAGCCGGATGCTCCCGTCGGCGCCGGCCGTGGCGAGGGTGCGGCCGTCGAAGCGGTAGACCACCGAGCGGACGTCGTCCGTGTGCCCGCTCAGCGTGGCGAGGGCGACGGGCCGGTCGGTGCCGTGCATCCGCCACAGCCGGGCCGTGTGGTCCCCGCTCGCGGTGGCGAGCTGCTGCCCGTCGGGGCGGTAGGCGAGGGCGCCGACTTCCTTGGAGTGCGCGGCCGTCGAGGTCATCAGGGTGCTGATGAGGCTGTCGCGGGTCCGCGCGGTGGGCGAGAGCCGGTAGGCCGTCAGGCTCAGCTGTACGGCGAGTCCCGGCTCGGCGTTGGTCAGGCCGGTGGCGCTCTCGGCGAGGTTCTGCGCGACCGCGTCGTTGCGCTGGCGGACCACCTCGTCCTCGGCGCGTACGGCGTTGACGGTGGCGACCGCGGCCACCACCACGAGTGCGGCGAGCAGGGCGACCAGGAACCGCAGCCGCCGGGTGCGGCGCCTGGCGGTGTTCCCGGCGGCCTCCTCGGCCGCCGCGCTGGCCTCGTAGAACTCGCGCTGCTTCGCCGTCAGTCCGACGGTGCGGGTGGTGACGAGCTCGCGGGCCAGGGCGAGCCGGGTGCCCCGGTAGAGGGCGCCCGCGTCGCGGCCGACGTCCTCCCAGGCCCGGGCGGCGTCGGAGAGCCTGCGGTGGAGCCGCAGCCGTTCGCGGTCGTCGGTCAGCCAGCCGCGCAGCCGGGGCCAGGCGCGGATGAGTGCCTCGTGGGTGAGCTCGACGCGCCCGTGGTCGAGGGTGAGCAGGCGCAGCCCGGCGGCGCGTGCCAGCACGGTGTCGGTGTCGGTGTCCTGGCCCAGTTCCTCGCGGGCCACCGGTCGTTTGGTGTCCTCCGTGCCGTCGCCGAGGGCGATGAGGTGGCCGAAGATCTGCCGGGCCAGCTCCTGCCGGCGCCCGGAGAGGGAGGCGTACAGGGTTTCCGCGGACTGGGCGAGGGCTCCGTCGAAGCCGCCCGCCGCGTGGAAGCCGTCGAGGGTGAGCGCGGCGCCACGGCGGCGGCGCCAGGTCTCCAGCAGGGCGTGGGAGAGCAGGGGCAGTGCGCCGACCTGGCCGTGGGCGTGGGCCACGAGGGTGGCCTGGAGGGCTCCTTCGACGGTGAGGCCGGCCTGCCGGGCGGGTTCCACGACGGCCCGGCGCAGTTCGGCGGCGCTCATCGGTCCGACCACGATCTGCGCCTCGCGCAGTACTTCGACCAGGGGCGCGTGGCGGGTGCAGTGGGCGTAGAAGTCGGCGCGTACGCCGAGGACGACGCGGCAGCGGGAGCCGGGGGCCCCGGCCGCGTCGACGAGGGCGGCGATGAAGCGCGCCCGCTCCCGCGGGTCGGTGCAGACGGTGAAGACCTCCTCGAACTGGTCGACGACCAGGACGATTTCCTCGTCGGCGCGGTCCGGGGTGGTGTCCGCGGCCCCCGGGAGCCCGGCGAGCACCTCCTCCAGCAGCCCGGCCGGGTGCGGTCCCGGGGTGAGGACGCGCACGGCCCGGTGGGGGGCGCCGTCCCTCAGCCGGGGCAGCAGACCGGCGTGCAGGAGCGAGGACTTGCCCGCGCCCGAGGCGCCGACGACCGCGAGGACGCGGCGGCGGGCGAGGGTGGCGACGAGGTCCTCCACCAGGTGCTCGCGGCCGAAGAACAGTCCCGCGTCCTCGCTGCGGAAGGCCGCGAGGCCCACGTACGGGAGCCCGTGCCCGCCGTCCCCCGGGAGTTCGGGGTCGGATCCGGGTCCGAATCCGGGTCCGGGTCCGGATTCGGGTGACGGCGGGCCGTCCAGGGCCAGTTCGGCGGCGACCTCGTGCCAGCGCCGCTCCCACTCCCCCGCGTCGCCGCCGCAGGCGCGTACGTACGACAGGGTCACGTCCAGGCTGGGCAGTCGCCGGCCGGCCGCGGCGCCGGAGAGCGTGGCGACGGAGTAGTGCGCGCGTGCGGACAGGTCGCGGTAGGGCGGGGATCCCGCCTCGTGGCGCAGGTGGCGCAGGGCTCTGGCGAAGTGCAGCAGCGGTCCGTCGGTTCCCTCCAGCGGACGCTCCTTGCGCGCCATCCACCAGCCCCTTCCACTCGTGCTCTTTTCTGCCTTCTGGGGTGGATTGTTCAGCAATTGTTTGTTCACTGCCAGCGGGCCGACGGCGAACAACGGAAGGCGGCTAGACCTGAGTCCGGAGCACCGGGACAGGAAGGAGCACGCCGATGGAACGACCGCTCGACGCCGCCGTCAGCACCGCGGCCGCCCTGGTGGCGGCAGTGCTGCTGGCCGGCTGCGGCGCGTCCGCCGCGCCACGGCCGCAGGGGCCGGTCCGCGAGCCGAGCGCCGCCGAAACGCGGCTGCTGGAGCAGGCCGAACAGATCCTGATCAGCGACTGCATGCGGGAGCGCGGCTTCCCGTACGCCGTCACGCAGGCTCCCGCCGGGGACACGGCGGGGCGGTCCTTCCCCTACGCGGTGGACGACGTGGAGTGGGCGCGGGCCCACGGGTACGGCGGCCGCGACGAGAAGCGCACCGCCGACGCACGGCAGGCCGATCCGAACCAGAAGTACTTCCACCGGCTGTCGGAGCGGCAGCGCGCGGCCGCCCGTACCGCGCTCATGGGCCGCTCCCCCGTGGGCCTTTCGGCCGAGGCGCCCACCGGGATGACCCTCACCGCGAGCACCGAGGGGTGCATCGCGCAGGCGCAGCGCACGCTGTACGGCGATCTGGCCGGCTGGTTCCGCGCCAAGGTCGTCACGATGAACCTGCGGCCGGTGCGCGAGACCCGCGTGCGCGAGGACCGGCGCTACGCGGACGCGGTCCGCGAGTGGGCCGGCTGCATGCGGGCGGCGGGACGGCCGTACGCGACCCCGGCCGACTCCCGGCAGGCCGCGGCGGGACTGGCCGAAGCGGCCGGGACCGAACTCGCGGTCACCGAAGCGACCTGCGCCACCGGCACATCGCTGGCGCGGGTCTCCCAGGCTCTGGACCTCACCTACGGCGAACAAGTCCGTGCTCGGCACCAGGACGAGATCACCCTCAGGCGAAGGCTCCAGAACGACGCGCTCCCTACGGCGGAGCGGGTCGTGGCTCAACACGACGCATGACGGACAGGCAACGGACACACCGAGGGAGAACCCCATGAACACGTTCCGTACGACGATGCTGGCCTGCGCGCTCGCGCTGCCGCTGCTGGCAGCCCCCGCGACGCTGACGACGGCCAGCGCGTCCCCGGCCGACGCCGCCGGCGTGGCCGCGGACGGCAACTACTGGGTCTGGGCCGACACCAACCGCGGGGGTCCCAGCTGTGGTTGGAGCGGCAACGACTCCGACTGGCGCACCTGTGGCTCCGGCGGCAACTACAACATGAACGACCGGGCCTCGTCCTGGTGGAACAACGGGTACGCGGGCTCGCTGGGCGATGTCCGCGTCTACGAGGACATCAACTACGGCGGCGCCTCGACCTGTGCCCCGAACGGCTCGGCCGGCAACATCCCGTGGGAGTGGAACGACCGGATCTCCTCCCACAAGTGGGTGACCAACTGCGGTTACTGAGCGGCGCAGCGCGTCGCGGCGGGCCTCCCGGGCATCAGTCCCGGGGGGCCCGCACGGCGTAGCGGATCTGTCCGTCGTCGGCGCCGACCTGCTCGAACCCGGCCCGGCGGACCACGCCGTGGGAGGCGGCGTTGCCCTCGGCCACGTTGGCGCGCAGCTCGGTGAAGCCGGGGTGCGCGAACGCCCAGTCGGTCAGGGCCTTGAGCGCCTCGGTGGCGAAGCCGCGGCCGCGGGCCGACGGTACGAGGTCGTAGCCGATCTCCGCACCTCCCTCGGCGTCCGGGGCGGCGTGGAAGCCCATGCCTCCGATCGCGCGGCGGTCGCCCGTACGGACGAGGGCGTACGGACCCCAGCCCGGCAGGTAGCGGCCCTCCTCGCGCGTTTTGGCCGCCATCCCGGCCCCGATGCGGGTGCCGTCGGCGGGGCCGTCCTCGGTCCAGGCGAAGCCGCCGGTGCCGCCGGCGTGCAGGTCGGCGGCGGACGCCGGGGTGATCTCGCAGAGCGTCAGGCGCTCGGTCACGATCGGATCGGCGTACCAGCGCCAGGTCGTCTGGCGGGCCAGGCCCGGGAGTTCGCCGCGGCCGGTGGCCCACAGCAGCGTCTGCCAGGCGTCGTTGCCGCGCGGGACGTGCGGGAAGAGCCGGTCGAGGACCCGCGCGGACAGGTCCGGGCAGGCTTCCCAGTCGTGGACGCCCAGGCCGCCCAGGATGTCGTGGGTGTGCAGCAGCGCCTCGACCACGCCCATCGCGGCGAAGCCGTCGGCGCCCGCGCTGCCGTAGGGGTGCCAGGCGCGGTCGCCGGGGCGGGCCGCGCGCACGGCGGCGGACAGCAGGCCGCCGGTCGCCCCGATGATCCGTATCAGGCCCTCGGGGGTGGTGCCGGGGTCGGCGGTGATCTCGAAGGGGACGTAGGAGTCGGTGGCGTGTCCGGTGAGCTGGGCCGCGTAGCCGGTGAAGTCGCCCGCCACGTGGACGGCGGTGTCGTAGCAGCTCCAGTCCAGGCCGGCGGCCTGCTTGCCCCAGTCGAGGTGTGCCACGCCACTCAGTGCCTGGGTGGTGAGTGACACCGCTTTGTCTACGTCCTGCGCGCCCGTGATCGTCATGGGGCGAACCCTAGGCCTCCGACCCCGTCGGACCAACGGAATATCCGTCGAGACCTCGTACTGGTGACAAGGGCGCGCCGCCGTGCCCGCGGCCGGGCCGGGGCGCTACTGCTTGTGCTCGTAGCGGCGCGCCGAGGGCGCCCGGACGAAGGGCGGAGCAAGCGGTGGACATTTCGACGAAGGACGTGTTCGGGGCGCCGTGCTGGGTGAGCCTGATGGCCCGCGACCTGGAGACGTCGCAGCGGTTCTACGGTGCGGTCGCGGGCTGGCGGTTCCGCCCGGCACGGCTCGGCGAGGCCTTCTCGGTCGCCGAGCTGGACGGGGTGCCGGTGGCGGGTATCGGGGCGCTGGCCACGGACCTCGGGGTCGCGGTGGCGTGGACCCCGTACTTCGCGGTCGACGACGCCAATGTGGCGGTGGACCGGATCCGCGAGCGCAGCGGCACGATCGCGGTCGGCCCGGTGTCCTTCGAGTCCGGAGGACGGGCGGCGCTGGTGGCCGACGTGGACGGGGCGGTGTTCGGGATCTGGGAGGGCCGCGTCTCGGCCTCCTGGCGGGTGGGGGCGGGCCACGCGCCGGCCTGGCTGGAACTGCGCACCCGCAACGCGTTCGAGTCGGCGATCTTCTACGGGGAGGTGCTGGAGTGGGCCACCGAACGCCCGGGGTGCTGCGAGGTCTCGTACGAGGAGGACCAGGTGGTGCTGCGGCAGCGCGGCGAGCCCGTGGCCCGGCTCAACAGCGGCCCCGTCGAGACGGCCTCGTACACGCCGTACAGCCGCCCGCGCTGGCACGTGCACTTCCGGGTCCCGGCGCTGGAGCCGGCCGTGGGGGCGGCCCTCGCCCTCGGCGGCCGCACGGTGTCGGAGATCGAGTCGGGCCCCACCGAGCGCTGGGTGGCCCTGCGCGACCCGGACGGGGCCCTGTTCACCCTCACGACCTCGCTCGCCGGGTGAGGGCGCGCGAGCGCCTCAGCCGGGCGGACGGCGGGTGCGGGTCCAGTGCAGGAGGGCGTCCGCGGGCCAGGTGTTGACGACTCGGGCGGCCGGGACCCCGCATTCCACGGCGCGTTCGCAGCCGAGGGTCTGCCAGTCCAACTGGCCGGGGGCGTGGGCGTCCGTGTCGATCGCGAAGAACGTGCCCGCGGCCTCGGCGAGGCGCAGCAGCCTGCGGGGCGGGTCGAGCCGCTCGGGCCGGCTGTTGATCTCCACGGCGGTGCCGGCCTCGGCGCAGGCGGCGAAGACGGCCCCGGCGTCGAACTGCGACTCGGGCCGGGTCCTGCCGGTCACCAGCCGTCCCGTGCAGTGGCCGAGGACGTCCAGGTGGGGGTTGCGTACGGCGGCCAGCATCCGCCGGGTCATGGCGGGGGCGTCCATCCGCAGTTTCGAGTGGACGGAGCCGACGACGAGGTCGACCTCGCCGAGCAGTTCGTCCTCCTGGTCGAGGGATCCGTCGAGGAGGATGTCGCACTCGATGCCGGTCAGCAGCCGGAACGGCGCCCAGGTCTCGTTGAGCTCGGCCACGACCCGCAGTTGTTCGCGCAGCCGCTCGGGCGAGAGGCCCCGGGCGACGGTCAGGCGCGGCGAGTGGTCGGTGAGCACCGCGTACTCGTGCCCCAGGTCGGCCGCGGCACGGCCCATGGCCTCGATCGGGCTTCCCCCGTCCGACCAGTCGGAGTGCACGTGGCAGTCGCCGCGCAGCGCCGCGCGCAGGGCGAGGGCCGAGGGCGAAGGCGGCGGGCCCGCCGGGTGCGCGGCGGCCAGGTCCTCCAGTTTCCGCAGGTACTCCGGGATCTCGCCGCCCAGCGCCTCGTGGACGACCTTGGCCGTCTTGGGGCCGATGCCCCTGACCGCCTCCAGCGTGCCCGCACGGGCCCGGTCGGCCACCTCGCGCTCGCCCATGCTCACCAGAGCCGCCGCGGCCGTCCGGAAGGCCCGGACCCGGTAGGTCGGCTCCTGGGCGCGCTCCAGCAGGAAGGCGATCCGGTCCAGCGCCGCAACCGGATCCATCGCGTACCTCCTGACGCCTACTGCCCGCTGCTGCCTGTGTCCCTCCGCGGTGCGTGGTCCCTCTGCTCCCAGTGTGGCCACAAACCGCCGTCCCGGCTCAGCGGAGCTCGGCCAGCAGCAGCGCCACGTCGGCCGCGGCGACCGCCAGCGTGGCGCGGAAGGGGAAGCGGCCGCCGAGCCGGCCGCCCGCGAGCAGGGCCGGGGTGGCCGTCACCGCCAGCAGGGCCCAGCCGTACGGGCTGACCGGCCCCGGCGGCCCGACGATCAGCGCGGCGGTCGAGCCGAGGACGAGTACGCCGGCCAGGGCGGCCGAGCGGCGCACGCCGAGTCGCTGCGGCAGCCCTCTCACCCCGGTGGCCAGGTCGTCCTCGAGGTCGGGCAGGACGTTGGCGAAGTGCGCGCCCGCCCCGAGGAGCGCCGCGGCGGCTGTGAGCCACGGCGGCGGCCAGGGGGCTCCCGGCAGACCGAGGGTGACGTATGCGGGGAGCAGCCCGAAGGCCAGGGCGTACGGCAGCCAGGAGGCGGCGGTGCTCTTGAGCCGCAGGTTGTACGCCCAGGCGGCGGCCACGCCGGTGAGGTGCACGGCTCCCGCGAGGAGTCCGCCGGCCAGCGACAGGGCCACGCACAGGAGCAGCGCCCCGACCGCGGCGACGGCCACCGCGCGCGGGGGCACCGTACCGGCGACCAGGGGTTTGTCCGTACGGCCGGTGGCGAGGTCGCGGCGCAGGTCGACGCGGTCGTTGCACCAGCCGACCGACAGCTGTCCGGCGGCGACGGCCGCCACGGTGACGGCGGCTCCGGGGAGCGCGCGCCCCACGGCGGCGGCCAGGGCGGCGGTGAACAGGGTGACGGCCGCCGCCGGCAGCGGATGGCAGGCCCCCAGCAGGCCGACGGCCGCGGCCGCGGGCGCCGGGATGCGGGGACGGGTGCGGGGCGGGCGGGGTCCTGCGGTGGTGGCGGGCACGGTGCCACGGTATGCGGCGGCGCGCCCGGTTCGCTCGATTCCTCACGAAGTGTCAGTTCTTGCCTATGTTGAGGCAATGACACGTGTCCTCGCGGTGCGCAGCGTGTTCCCTCCCCACCGCTACCCACAGTCCGAGATCGCGGCGGCGCTCGCCCGCTTCCTCCCGCCGGGCTCCGACAGCGCGCTCCTGCACCGGGTCCACGCGTCGGTACGGGTCGGGTCCCGTCATCTGGCACTGCCGCTGGAGCGGTACGGACCCTCGAACGACTTCGGCGCCACCAACGCCCTGTTCGTCGAGGCCGCCCTCGAACTCGGCGGCCGGGCCGTCGAACTCGCCCTCGCCGACGCCGGACTGCCGGGCTCCGAGCTCGACCTGGTCATGTCGACCACGGTGACCGGTCTGGCCACGCCCTCGCTTGAGGCCCGCCTCGCCGGCCGCGCGGGCCTGCGCCCGGACGTACGGCGGCTGCCGCTCTTCGGCCTCGGCTGCGCCGCGGGCGCCGCCGGGGTGGGGCACCTCCACGAGCACCTGACCGGCAGCCCCGGCCATGCGGCGCTGCTGCTCTCCACCGAGCTGTGCTCGCTCACCCTCCAGAGCGCGGACGCCTCGATGGCCGCCCTGGTGGGTGCGGCCCTCTTCGGCGACGCGGCCGCCGCCCTGGTGGCGGTCGGCGAGAGCCATCCGCTGCACGGCTCGGGCCCCGGGCCCTCGGTGGTGGCCTCGCGCAGCCGCCTCTACCCGGGCACCGAGCACCTGCTGGGGTGGGACATCGGCCACTGGGGCTTCCGCCTGGTGCTGGGCCCCGAACTCCCCGAGGTGGTGCGGCTGCACGTGGCGGAGGAGGTGGAGACCTTCCTCGCCGGGCACGACCTCAAGCCCTCGGACGTCGACGCGTGGATCTGCCACCCCGGCGGGCCGAAGGTCCTCGACGTACTGGCGCAGGCGCTGGCGCTGCCCGAGGCGGCCTTCGCGGCGAGCCGGGACTCGCTGGCCGCCGTCGGCAACCTCTCCTCCGCCTCGGTCCTGCACATCCTCGCCACCCTCCAGGAGTCGGGACCGCCGCCGCCCGGGTCGATCGGGCTGATGATCGCCTTCGGTCCGGGCTTCGCCTCCGAACTCGTCCTGCTGCGCTGGTGAGTGAACCGTGCCGATGAACCTGTACCTGCTGATCGTGGGCCTCGTCGCCGCCGAACGCCTCGCCGAGCTGGTCACCGCGCGCCGCAACAGCGCCTGGAGCCTGGCCCGGGGCGCCCGCGAGTACGGCCGGGACCACTATCCGGCCATGGTCGCTCTGCACACCGCGCTGCTGGCCGGGTGCGCGGTGGAACCGTGGGCCGCGGGGCGCCCGTTCGTCCCCTGGCTTGGCTGGCCCGCCCTCGCGCTCGCCGCGGCGGCGCAGGTCCTGCGCTGGTGGTGCATCGCCACCCTCGGGCCGCGCTGGAACACCCGCGTGCTGGTGGTGCCGGGGCTGCCGCTGGTGACGGCGGGGCCGTACCGGCTGCTGCGCCACCCGAACTACGTCGCGGTCGTCGCCGAGGGCATCGCCCTGCCCCTGGTGCACACCGCGTGGGTGACCGCGGTCGGCTTCACCGCCCTGAACGCGGTCCTGCTCGGCGCCCGCATCCGCTGCGAGGACGCCGCCCTCGCCGACGCCCCGGCGGACCGCACGGCGGACCACCTGCCCGCCGCGGCCCCGCGTACCGCACCGTGATCGACCTGCTCGTCGCGGGCGGCGGCCCGGCGGGGCTGGCGACCGCGATCCACGGCGCGCTGGCCGGGCTGGAGGTGGTGGTCGCCGAACCCCGGCCGACCCCCATCGACAAGGCCTGCGGCGAGGGCCTGATGCCGGCGGGCGTACGCCGGCTCGCCGAGCTCGGCGTGAGCGTGCCCGGCCGGCCCTTCCACGGCATCCGCTACCTCGACGGCACCACCGGGCGCCACGCGGAGGGGCTGTTCCGCACCGGCCCCGGGCTCGGCGCCCGGCGCACCGGACTCCAGGCCGCACTGGCCGACCGGGCCGCGCAGTTGGGCGTACGGGTGGTCGCCCGCCGCATCGAGGGGGTGCGCCAGGGGCCCGACTCGGTCGGCGCGGCGGGCCTGACCGCGCGCTACCTGGTGGCGGCGGACGGACTGCACTCCCCCGTCCGGCGGGAACTGGGCCTCGCCGCGCCGCCCGTGCCCGGCCGGCCCGCGCGCTACGGCCTGCGCCGGCACTACGCCGTGGCCCCGTGGAGCGACTGCGTCGAGGTGTACTGGTCGGACCGGGCCGAGGCGTACGTGACCCCGCTGGGGCCCGACCGGATCGGCGTGGCCGTCCTGACCACCGAGCAGGCGCCCTTCGACGTACAACTCGCCCGGTTCCCGCTGCTGTCGGCCCGGCTGCCCGCGGCTCCCGGCGCGCCGGTGCGCGGCGCGGGGCCGCTGCGCCAGCGCTCCCGGGTGCGGGTGGCGGGGCGGGTGCTGTTCGTGGGGGACGCGGCCGGGTACGTCGACGCCCTCACGGGTGAGGGGCTCACTCTGGCCGTCACTGCGGCGGGTGAGCTCGTACGGTGCGTACGGGCGGGCCGGCCGCGGGAGTACGAGCGGGCCTGGCTGGAGCTCTCGCGCAGCTACCGGGCCCTGACCGCCTCCCTCCTGTGGGCCCGCGGACAGCCCCGGCTCGCACGGCGCATCGTGCCGCTGGCCGCCCGGCTGCCCGGGGTGTTCACGCGGCTGGTGAACGTGCTCGCGTAGCCGCCGGCGCGCAGAACGAAGGGGGCCCGGGCGGCGCACGCGTCGCCGCCCGGGCCCCCTTGCGGGTCAGGAGCCGCCGCGTGGCGTCCGGTACTGGAGCGCCAGGCCCGCGAGGACGGCGGCGGAGGCCGCGCAGAGCACCGCCGTGACGCCCGTCCAGGCCGCGGAGCCGCCGATCGCGCCCGCCAGGGGGTCGAAGTCGACGACCCCGCCCAGCACGTGCAGCACGGTCACGGCCAGGGCCGCCACGGCCCCGGTCCGCCACACCGCGGCGGTGTCCCGGACCGCCACCAGCCCGCCGAGGCCCAGGCACAGCACGGTGACCGCGAGGGCGAGGAGCCCCCCGGGGTCACCGGAGGAGACGCCCTCCAGGTCGCCGGGCAGGTGCAGGGTCCCGCAGACCAGCAGCGCGAGCGCCACCGGCCAGCGCAGCACGTGCCGCAGCGCGAGGGAACCGCGGGCGGCCGGGACCGGCTCCGCCGCCCGGCCCTGACGGGGAGCCTCGGCCGGGGCGGGGGCCGGGGCCGGAGCGGGCCGCTCGGCCGGCTCGTGCAGGACCGGGGGGTGCGCCACCGGTTCGCCGGTGCCGAGGATGCTCACCAGCCGGGCCACGTCCTCGATGGGCCGGCCCAGTGCGGCGGCCCGCAGGGTGATGTCGGTCTCCACCCCGTCGTGCGGGGGCCGGCCCAACAGCGTGACCATCTCCCCGACTTCGTCGACGGGCCGGGACACCGCGGCAGCCCGCAGCGCCTCGTGTCCGGGGTTGGGCAGTTGGCCGGTCTCCTTGAGCAGGCTGACGAGTTCGGCGACCTCTTCGAGGGGGCGCCCGGTGGCCGCCGTCACCAGGACGGTGCGTATGGGCCGGCCGCCCGCCCGGGTGGTATCCGGTGCCTCGTCCGCGGTCGGCGCCTCGTCCTCGGGGGTGTCGTCGGCCGGCGGCCGGATGGCTGTGGTGTCGGGGAGCCGGCGCGGTTCTTCGTGCTCCGTCGCGGCGAGCGTGATGGGGTCATTCATGGAAAGCTCCGTTCGCCGACGCGCGGGTCTACACATCGCGCGCCGGTCATCGTGCGTCATGGGAATCGCACGCTTTGTTACATTCAGCGGCACTTCCGTGCGCTGCGCCATTCGGGGCGGGCAAACGGGGGGCCGTCCGGGCCGGGCCGGATGGCTCCCGCCCGGCGTGGGAAGGGTGGAGGCATGAAGGGCACGGAGGTACTGGCCGACGCGTTCGGCAGGGTCCATGACGCGGTGCACGAGGCAGTCGAGGGGCTGTCGGCGGAGCAGTTGAACGCCCGCCTCGATCCGGCGGCGAACTCGATCACCTGGCTGGTGTGGCACCTCACCCGGATCCAGGACGACCACGTGGCGGACGCGGGCGGGATGGAGCAGGTGTGGAACGCCGGGAAATGGGCCGACCGGTTCGCGCTGCCGCTGCCCGCCGGATCGACCGGGTACGGGCATACGGCGCACCAGGCCGGGAGCGTGCGCGTGGACTCCGGTGAACTGCTGCTGGGCTATTTCGACGCCGTCCACGCGCGGACCGGGCAGTTCCTGCACGGGCTCGCCGCCACCGACCTGGACCGGGTCGTCGACGAGGCCTGGGACCCGCCGGTGACGCTGGGGGTGCGGCTTGTCAGCGTGATCGCCGACGACCTCCAGCACGCCGGGCAGGCCGCGTTCCTACGGGGCGTGCTGACGCGGGGCCGCGGATGACGGCCGTACGGCGGGCCGCGCGGGCCCTGCTGGCGGGGCTGTTGCTGACCGCGCCGGTACTGCTCGCGGCCGGTCCGGCCTCCGGCGACACGGGGGCCGGGCGGCCCGTGGTGGAGACCGACCACGGCGCGGTACGCGGCCGGGCGCAAGCGGGGTACCGCACCTTCGAGGGCATCCCGTACGCCGCGCCGCCGGTCGGGGCCCTGCGCTGGCGGCCTCCGGCGCCCGCCGCGCGCTGGACGGGGGTGCGGGACGCCGGTGCGCCCGGAGCCCGCTGCGTGCAGTTGCCCGCGATCGGGCCGGGCGGGCCGAGCGGCTCGGAGGACTGCCTGTTCCTGAACGTGACCGCCCCGGACCGGAAACCGACCGGCGCCCGGCGGCCCGTCATGGTCTGGTTCCACGGCGGCGGCTTTCGTGACGGCGCGGGGGACGCGTACCGGGCGGGGCGGCTCTCCGGGGTCGAGGGCGCCGTGGTGGTCACGGTCAACTACCGCCTCGGTGTCTTCGGCCTCTTCGCCCATCCCGCCCTCGGCGGCGCCCCCGACTTCCTGCTCGCCGATCAGCAGGCCGCGCTGCGCTGGGTGCGGGCGAACGCCGCCCGCTTCGGCGGCGATCCCGACCGGGTCACCCTCTTCGGCGAGTCCGCGGGAGCGCTCAGCGTCTGCGCGCACCTCGTCTCGCCCGCCTCGGCGGGTCTCTTCCACCGGGCGATCATGCAGAGCGGCTCCTGTTCCACCACCACTCCCGCCCGGTCCGTGCATCCGCAACTCGGCGCCTACACCCCGTTCGTCCCGCAGGAGCGCACCATCGCCGAGGGCGCGGCCGCTGCCGCCCGGCTCGGCTGCCAGCGACCCACGGACGCCCAGACGGCGGACTGCCTGCGCGGTCTGGCTGTCGAAAGGCTGGCGACGCCCGAGCTGATGTGGCAGTTCTCCCTCCTCCCCCACGGCGGCGCCCTGCTCCCGACCGAGCCCCGACGGGCCCTGGAGCGGGGGGAGTTCGCCCGGGTTCCGGTGCTCCAGGGCGGGAACCTGGACGAGATGCGGCTCTTCCTCGGGCAGACCCTGGCCACCTACCCGGTCGGCGATCCGCAGGCCTACCGGGCCCGGCTGCGCGCCGCCTTCGGCGCCTGGGCCCCCCAGATCGAGGCGGCCTATCCCGTGAGCGCGTACCCGACGCCCGCGCTGGCCTTCGCCACCCTGCTGACCGATGCCTCGTTCCTGTGTCCGCAGCTGCGGGACAGCCGGGCGCTGGCGCGGCACGTGGCCACGTACGACTACCGGTTCAGCGACCGGAGCGCGCCGAACTATGCCGGGCTCCCGGAGGTGCCCGGATTCCCGTACGGCGCCACGCACGGGTTCGAGCTGCCCTACCTGTTCGACACCCCCTTCGCCTTGAGCGGGCCGCAGCGGGCGCTGGCGGACCGGATGGCCGGCTACTGGGTCCGGTTCGCGCGGACCGGGGACCCGAACGGGCCCGGGGCTCCGCGGTGGGCGCCGTCGCCGCCGTCCTCCGTGCTGTCGCTGGCTCCGGGTCCGGGCGGGATCCGCCCGGTGGACGCGGGGGCCGAACACCACTGCGCGCTCTGGGACTCCCTGGGCGACGCCTACGGAAAGGCGGGCTCTTGACCGGGCTGAGCGACATCCTGGAACGGCACGTCGCCGACGGTTCGACGGCCGGGGCGGTTGCCCTGGTGGGCCGGGGCGACCGGGTCGAGGTGGCGGCCGTGGGGAGCGCTGACGCCGACGGCACGGCCCCGATGGTGCGGGACTCGCTCTTCCGCGTCGCCTCGGTCACCAAGATCGTCACCGCGGCGGCGGTGATGATGCTGGTCGAGGACGGCCGCTTCGCGCTGACCGACCCCGTGGCGCCGTGGCTGCCCGAGCTGGCCTCGCCGGTGGTGGTGCGGACGCCGTCGAGCCCGGTCGACGACGTGGTCCCGGCCGAGCGCGCCGTCACCGTCGCGGACCTGCTGACCTTCCGGGCCGGGTGGGGGTTCCCGTCCGACTTCTCGCTGCCCGCCGTCGGGCTGCTGTTCAGCGAGCTGCGGCAGGGGCCTCCGCAGCCGCAGCTGACCGCGGCGCCGGACGAGTGGATGGCGACGCTGGCCCGGATCCCGATGCTCCACCAACCGGGCGAGGCCTGGCTCTACAACACCTGCTCGGACGTCCTCGGGGTGCTGATCGCCCGGGTCGCGAAGTGTTCACTGCCGGAGTTCCTGGCCGAGCGGATCTTCGAGCCGCTCGGCATGGCGGACACCGGATTCGCCGTCCCGCACGCCGACCGCGGGCGTTTCACCAGCTGTTACCGGACGGGACCGCAGGGCGGACTGGAGCTGATCGACGCCCCTGACGGGCAGTGGAGCAGCGTGCCGGCCTTCCCCTCCGGAGCCGGCGGGCTGGTGTCGACCGTGGACGACCTCCACGCGTTCGCCCGCATGCTGCTCGACGACGGCGGCGGCCCGCTGCTGTCGGCCGATTCGGTGCGGCGGATGACCACCGACTGGCTGACTCCCGCGCAGCGGGCCGGCGCCGAGCTGTTCCTGGAGGGCCAGGGCTGGGGCTTCGGCGGCTCGGTGGACATCGCGCCGAGGGATCCGTGGAACGTGCCCGGCCGCTACGGCTGGATCGGCGGCACGGGCACGGCCGCGCACATCACTCCCTCCACTGGGGCCGTCAGCATCCTGCTGACCCAGTTGGAGCTGAGCGGCCCGACACCGCCCGCGCTGATGCGCGAGTTCTGGACGTACGCGGCCTCCTGAGCGCCGCGTACGTCCAACCCCGTACGTCCAACCCCGTACGTCCAACCGCTTACGTCCGCCCGGTCAGTGGTTCTCGGTCGGCTGGAGGTCGCGCGGGATCATGGCCCAGGTGGTGGCCGCGGCGGCGACCGCGAGGGCTCCGGCCAGCAGGAACGCCGGGGTGATCGCCAGGGTGTAGGCGTGCGAGGCGGCGTCGAGCAGGGCGCCGCCGACGTCGCCGCCGATCCGCTCGGCGGTGTGGGCCGCCTCGCCCACGGAGTCCCGTACGGCGGTCAGGGTGGGGCCGTCGAGGTCGAGGGCGGGGAGGTTGCCCCGGTAGAGCGCGGCGGCCGTGGAGCCGAGGATGGCCACGCCCATGGCCGAGCCCAGCTCGTAGCAGGTCTCCTCGATGGCGGCCGCGCTGGACACCTCGTCCGCGGGAGCGGAGGAGATCAGGGTCACCGAGGCGACCGTGGTGGCCACGCCGGCGCCCAGGCCGATGACCGCCAGGGCGGCGGCGAAGGCCGGGTAGCCGAGGTCGGCGAACTGCTGGAGCATCCACGGCAGGGCCATGCCCGCGGCCAGCACCACCAGTCCGGCGCCCAGGACGTGGCGGATCGCGAAGCGCTGCATGAGGGTGGGGGCCACCATCGAGGCACAGATCAGGGCGAGCGGCGCGGGCAGCAGGCGCAGGCCCGCCTCCAGCGGGGTGTAGCCCTGGCCGTACTGGAACCACTGGGTGACGAGGAAGAGGATCGCGCCCATGCCCACCATCGGCAGGAAGATCGCGGTCGCGGCGACGCTGAAGGCGGGCTTGGTGAACAGCCGTACCTGCAGCAGCGGGTTGTCCAGGCGCAGCTGGCGGCGGACGAAGACGGTCAGCGCGACGACGGCGACGGCCAGCAGGGCCCAGGGCAGCGGGTCGGCGATGCCGCTCTTGCCGAGCTGCTTGATGCCGCCCGCGAGGGCGAGCATGCCGACGATCGACTGGGCGACGCCCCACCAGTCCCACGCGCCGGTGGCGCGCGGGGAGCGGGATTCGGGGAGGTAGCGCAGGCCGGCAGCGACGATGACCGCGGCGACGGGGAGGTTCAGGAGGAAGGCCGAGTGCCAGCCGTAGTCCTGGACGAGGAGACCGCCGACGACCGGGCCGAAGGCCATGCCGCCGCCGAAGACGGCCGCCCAGACGGCGAGGGCGAAGGCGCGTTCCTTGGCGTCGGTGAAGACGCTGCGCAGGATCGACAGGGTGGACGGCATGATCGCCGCGCCGCCGATGCCGAGGAGGGCGCGGGCCGCGATGACGTGCCAGGCCTCGGTGGAGAGGACGGCGATGAGCGAGGCGAGGGAGAAGATGCCGAAGCCCGCCATCAGCAGCCGCTTGCGGCCCCAGCGGTCGCCGAGGGCGCCGGCGGTGACCAGCAGGCCGGACAGCGCCAGGGCGTAGATGTCGATGATCCACAGCTGCTGTACGGCGCCCGGCTGGAGGTCGCCGACGAGCGAGGGGAAGGCCACGTTGAGGATCGTGGTGTCCATCGAGATGAGCAGGAGGCTGCCGGAGAGGATCGCGAGCACGATCCAGCGGCGCGGATCCTGCGTGGGGGTGTGCATGGGGGTTCCGTTCAGGGTCGTGCGGAGGTCACGCTGCAGGACTACTCGGCCGAGGGCCGGGTTCCGCCGAGGAAGGAGGCCAGGACCAGTCGGCCGGTCTGGCGGGGGGCGAGGTGCCCGTCGCGCACGCCTTCGGCGGCCGCGTCGAGCAGGCCCCAAAGCGAGTACCAGATCCAATACGCGGGCAGGTCGGCGCGGAGCCGGCCGAGCCTCTGGCCGAGCTCCAGGAACGCCAGGGCCCGCTGGTCCTGGCGTTCGATACCGGCTCGGAACTCGGGATCGGCGAGCACGGTGGCGTCGCGCGAGGTGAAGCCGTACAGGTGGGCGGCGGGCAGCAGGTCGGTGACGAGCTGCTCCAGCGCGGCGTCGAAGGCCGCGCCGTCGGCGCCCTCGGCCAGGTCGGCGGGGCCCAGGCAGCCGTCGACCACTTCGATCGCGCGGACGGCGACGGCCTTGAGCAGGGACTCCCGGGTCGCGTAGCGACGGCTCAGGGTGGCGCGGCTGGTGCCGATGCCTGCGGCGATGTGCGCCATCGAGGCGCTGTGATCGCTTGCGAGGACGCGGGCGGCGCCGTCCAGAAGTTCGTTTTGCTGCACCATGATGAGCCTCCTTCGCCTCAGACGATACATTTTTGTCTCATCTGAAGCAAATTTGCTCAACCGGTGCCGTTACGGTTGGCCGCAGTCGCCTTCAGGTCTACGCGCCGCCGTCCGAGTGATCCGCCGTACGGGCGCGTGCGCCCGAGCGCGTACGGCCCGGGGTCTGGGCCCGCTCCGGGTGACGGCGCACGTACTCGTGCTCCAGCTCGTTCATCCGGTGCGTGTGCGTGACCAGCGCGTCGTCGGACCCGTGCAGCAGCGTCTCGTGGCGCGTGCGGTGGATGGCCTCCAGCTCCTTGAGCAGCCGGCCCTCCTCCAGCTTGCGCGCCGCCGGACCGCCCTCGTTCTCCGCCATGGCGCGTACACCTCCTCCTCGGCCGGGCCGGGCGCAGCGCCCGGCCCCGGTCCCTCCATCATCCGCCGGTGGCGGCGGCGCGCGCTCGGCAGCTGCGGGCGACCTCGTCGGCGAAGACGCGGGCCGGCGGGCTGAGGGCCGTCCAGCGGCGCACGGCCCAGCCCACCGCGAGGGGAGGCAGCGCGGGAACGGGCACGAGGCGCAGCGGGCCGCCGGTGCCGGGCACCTGCCACCCGGGCAGGGCCGGCACGACGGCGTGGCCCAGGCCCAGTTCGGCCAGCAGCAGGGCGGTGTCCCAGTCGGCGACGCTGGTGTCGGAGGTGATCCGGACGCCGGATTGGGCGAGGGCCGCGTCCAAGTGGGCGCGGGAGGCGGAGTTCTCGGGCAGCCGGATGTGGCGTACGGCGGCCAGGTCGGCCGGCTCGATCCGGGGCCGGGAGGCCAGGGGGTCGTCGGCGCGGACCGCGACGACCCAGGGCAGGTCCATGACGGGGCGCTGCTCGATGCCGCGGACGGGGGCGCCGATGGTGATCCAGGCGAGGTCGAGGTCGTCGGCCGCGAGGGCGTCGAAGCAGCTGCGGCTGGAGTTCTCGGTCTGGAACTCCAGGCTCACCCGGGGGTGGCTGCGGCGGAAGCCGACGACCGCCTCGGCCATGAAGTGCCGCACGGTCGTGGCACCGGTGGTGACGCGGACCGAGCCCGCGCCGCCGCGGACGAGGTCGTCGAGCTGTCGCAGGGCGCCGTCGAGGCCGTTGATCCCGTCGGCGGCGGCCGCCCACAGGATCCGCCCGGCCTCGGTGGGTACGACGCCCCGCGCGTGGCGCTCCAGGAGTTGGGCACCGGTCTGCTTCTCCAGGCGGCGGACGTGCTGGCTGACGGCGGACTGGGTGCAGCCGAGGTCGCGGGCGACGGCGCTGAGGCTGCCCGCCCGGCAGACGGCGATGAAGGCGCGGAGATCATCGAGGGTCATGAGCCCCAAGGTATCGCTTGGGTGTTGGGAGGAAACCGGAGGATTGACTTGGGTTTCCCGGTGGACAACGATCTCCTCAGGGCACAGCCCGGGCGGCAACCCGTCCCCCGCCCCAGCGAGGTCCGGACCTCGCTGGGCAAGAAGGGGACGGGTGCCGACCCATCGGCCGTGGGGGGCGTTCAGGGGGTGAGGGTCCAGCGCTGGGCCGGCGAGTTGTCGCAGGCGGCGCGCGTGAGCTTGGTGCCGTTCGCGGTGGCGCCTGCCACCGGGGCCAGGCATTGGCCACCGGTACGCAGGCTGGACTGGGGGCCCGGCTGCCAGGTCTGGCCGGAGCTGCCGTTGCAGGTCTGGACGGTGACGCGCGCGGGGCTCGTACCGTCCAGGCAGACTCCGCCGAGGCCGGTCAGGCGGCCGTCGCCCTGAAGGGTCCAGCGCTGGTTGGGGCCGCCGTGGCAGGTGTACAGGGTGGGTTCCGTGCCCGGCGTGGTGGCGCTGTGCGGGAGGTCCACGCAGCTGGCCGAGGCCGCGTTGACGAGGGTGGCGTCCGCCGGGAACGGGGTGGCCCGGCCGGTGAGCGTGATCTCGGCGGCGCTGCTCCAGGGTCCGCGGCCCCCGGCTTCGGTCAGGGCCTTGAGGCGGAGGTAGCGGCCGGCCCGCGCGGCCAGGGTGATGTCCTTGCGGGCCGCGGTGTCGGCGAAGGTGCCGCTGGCCACCGGGGCGCCCCAGTCGGCGGTGGTGTCCGAGACGTACACCTCGTAGCCCCCGATCCGGCCGTTGACGCCGCCGTCCTGGCGGGGCAGGTAGCCGAGGCCGTCGACCGTGTGGCGGGCGCCGAGGTCGATCTGGATCTCGTGCGGGAGCGGCGCCGGGGTACCGGAGGACCAGGCGGTGTGCCAGATCGTCGCCGGGTTGCCGTCGAAGGCGTTGCGAGCCGCGCCGTTCTCGCCGGCCGTCTCCTGGCTGTCGGCGGAGACCAGGGTCCAGGCCGACTGGGAGATCGGGGCGGAGGTCGTCGGGATCGGGTCCGCCGCGGGGACGGTGGTGCCGGTGGCCGTGACGCTGAACGCGCCCGACTTCGAGCCGGTCTTGACCCGGAGGACGCCTCCGCGGTCCGCCGCGTCGAAGTACCAGCCCGACGCGGCGGCGTCGTAGGCCGCCTTCGAGGAATGCCCGGGCAGGGCGCCGCCGTCCGCCGTGACCGTACCCGGGGCGGTGGCGACGTGGAGGGTGAACTCGTAGCCGCGGGCGGCCGGTTTGCCGGTGTAGCTGCCGGTCGGGGCGCCGACGGAGACGGTGACCGTGCCCGGGCCGGAGGCGGGGGCGGTGACGTCGACCTGCTGGCGGGCGTACGCGCCCGACTGGTGGGCGCGGGTGAGGCCGTCGTCCTCGTAGAGGCTGAAGGAGGAGGCGCCGCGCGGGTGGATGTCGTAGGTGAGGGTGGAGACGGGCTTCTCCCCCGTGTAGTTCATCTGCGGCCACATCGGGACGATCGCGCCGCCCTTGACGAACAGGGGCAGGGTGTCGAGCGGGGCCTGGTAGCCGTTCAGCCAGCCCGGTCCGGCGTACGTCCTGCCCGTCCAGTAGTCCGTCCAGGTGCCGGCGGGCAGGTAGATGCCGTCCCGTACGGAGGTGTCGGAGACCACCGGCGCGACGAGGAAGGAGTCGCCGGCCATGAACTGGCCGCTGGTGAGGTTGCCGCGGGCCACCGGGTCGTCGGGGTACTCCAGGACCATGGCGCGGGTGCTGGGCACTCCGCTCTCGTGCGCGACCCGGCTCATCGTGTACAGGTACGGCATCAGGCGCATCTTGAGCTGGAGGTACTTGCGGTTGATGGAGAGGTACGGCTCCGCGAACCGCCAGGGCTGCTTGTCCTGGTATCCGGCGGAGGGGTTGGTCGCGCCCCAGCCGGACATGGTCATGAAGGCCGGGGTGAAGGCCTTCCACTGGAGGTCGCGGGCGTACGTCTTGGGGCTGCCGCCGAAGATGCCGTCGATGTCGCCGGCGGCGTAGTTGAGGGCGGACAGGCCTGCGCCGGTGATGGCGGGGACGTGCCAGCGCATGTCGTCCCAGGTGCCGTTGGTGTCACCGGTCCAGACGACCGCGTTGCGCTGGGTGCCGGCCCAGCCGTCGACGGTCCAGACGTAGCGGCGGGCGTCGGAGTTCTTCTCGATGCCGTCGACCGCCTGCTGGACGCCGTTGAAGGCGTACTTGTAGCCGCTGCCGATCCAGGCCACGTCGGTCTTGACCCCGCGGCTGCCGGCCACGGAGACCTCGTCCTTGATGGAGCCGAGGCCGGTGGAGGTCCACAGCCCGGTCTGGAAGCCCTTGGCCTTGAGTGCGTCGACCGTGGACTTCAGCGGCGCGGTGTAGCCGCAGCCGTAACCGTCGTTGGGCAGGAACCAGCCCGAGGGCATGTCGGCGGCGCGGGCGTCGGCGGCGTAGCCGGCCACGTCCGGGGTGGTCTGGTGGCGCAGGCGGTTGTGGTCGCCCTGGTAGTCGGGGTTGGAGGCGTTGAAACAGTCGGCGTTGCCCAGCTCGAAGCCCCACGCGGGGGCCATGAAGGGTTTGCCGCTGACGTCGGTGTAGGCGTCGAGGACCGATTTGAGGGAGTCGCCGGTGAAGTACCAGGCGTCGAAGCGGCTCTCGTTGTGGGTGAGGGTGGTGGGGGCGTTGAATCCGTAGGAGCCGGGGGCCCAGGTGTTGCGCATGACGCCGTAGCCGTTGGTGGACATGTAGAAGGGGGCCGGGCTGGCGTTGTTGTTCTCGCGCCACTTGTTGTCGACGGCCACCGGTACGGTCTTGCCGCGCAGCGCCCATTCGCCGAGGCGCAGGCCGGTTCCGTAGAACTGCTCGTCCGCACCGCGGTTGAGGTATTGGGTGGTCTGGCTTCCGGTCCAGGAGGTGGGCTGGGCCTCCTGCCACACGGGGGTGGAGTTGTCCGCCCGGTAGACCGAGAACTGCAAGGGGGACTTGTTGACCCGGATGGACAGGGCCCCGGTGGTGATCCGGTAGTACGTGCCGGCGTCGGTGTACGCGGGGCTGACGGGGCCGAAGTCGGTGGTGGGGGCGAGGTCGGAGCCGGCCGGGTCGTTGGTGAAGGCGCCGTCGGGCGAGAGCCAGAGCCGGAAGATGTCCGCGCGGGCGACGACCACGCGGGCCTTGGCGCCGCTGGAGGCGGTGACGGTGAAGGTGTTCCCGGACTGGGCGAAGCCGGTGACGTTCCCGGCCGTGGCCGCGGGGGCGGCGGGGGCGGCGGGGGCCCCGACGGCCGCGGGGGCCCCGACCGCCGCCTTGGCCGGAGTCACGGCCGGCCCGGCGGCGGCCAGACCCGCCACGGCGAGGGCGGCGGCGAGCAGGGCCGCGGTGCGGCGCCTCACCCTTCCCCGGGGCCTGCTCCTGCGGATGCGGATCAGTCTCATGGTGCAGCTCCTCGTGCGGTCCGGCTCACGGACACACCTCTTTGGCATGCTCCCGGCAACATAGCGCTCCGCGCGCTCCGTTTGAAGGAAGTTGCTTGAAGTCGCTTCAGATCGAGCATCTTTGAGCATCCGTCAGGTGTCTGACCGCTGGTTCACCGAAACCGGCACGCCCGGCGGCCGGCCTCGGTAGCTTGGCCGTTCGAGTACGACGCGCCGGCGACTGCAGGACACCGGCCTGCGCGAGCGGCACGGCGACGGCCGCTCGCAGTCGCCGTCAGAGGGTCCCGCCGACCCGGCACCGCCCGAGATCGGTCACAACCTACGGCTGGGTCCGCTGGGCACCGCGCTGCTGCCGTGGCGGATCCCGCGCGTGCTGCTCATCGACGAGATCGACAAGGGCGACGCCGACTTACCCAACGATCTGCTCCACGTGTTCGAGGAAGGCGAGTTCAGGATCCGTGAACCCGCCCGCCTGCGTCAGCCGACGTCCAGGGTGATGACCGCCGACGACGAGGGCTGGGTGGAGCTGACGCGGGGGCGGGTCCGCTGCCACGAATTCCCCCTGGTGGTCATGACCAGCAACGGGGAACGGGAGTTCCCGCCCCCGTTCCTCCGGCGCTGCATCCGCCTGGAGATCCAGCGACCGGACGGGGAGAAGCTGGCCCGGCTGCTGGCCGCCCACCTGCCGGCGTCCGACGTGCCCGCGAAGGCGGTCGGCGAGAAGCTCATCACCGAGTTCCTCCGCAAGCAGCGCGACGAGGGCGCCGAACTCGCCAACGACCAGTTGCTCAACGCGGCACTGCTGGCCCGGCGTCTGTGGGACGACCCGAAGGAGCGCGCTCTGATCGTCGACCACCTGTTGCGTCCGCTCAACGAGGACTGAGCGGTGGACGAGGAGCTGGGCCGGAGCCTGCGCCGGCTGCGGGCGGACGACGACGGCCCGTCCGTCGTGGACCTGGCGGACGCGCTGTGGATCGCCCGTTTCCTCGGAGTGCCGCAGGACGAAGCCGCCGTCCCGCCCGGACCGGGGGTGGAACCGGAACTGCAACCCCCGGCCCACGACCCCCCGAGGACTCCCGCGGCACCCGAGACCCCCGACCCGCGCGCGAACACTCCGCTGCACGCCGTACCGGCCGCCACGCTGGGCGCCGGGGCCGCGCCGGTGCGCGTGGGCCGGGAGAGCGCGTTGACCGACCCATTGGCGCTGTCCCGGTCCCTGCGGCCGCTGAGGCAGCGGGTGCCCAGCCCGGGCACACCGCTGCTGGACGAGGAGGCGACGGCCGGGGCGAGCGGCGAGAGCGAGATGCTCGTGCCCGCCTGGAAGGCCCGTACCGAACGCCGGTTCGCGGTCGACCTCGTCGTCGACACCGGTCCTTCGATGACGATGTGGCACCAACTGGCCAACGAATTACGGACATTGTTCGAGGGCCACGGCGCGTTCCGGGTGACGGACACCTGGTCGCTCGACACCGGCGCGCCCGAGCCCAGGCTGGCGCCCTTCCACCGCACGCCCCGTGGCGGGCCGCGACGAACCCTCTCCCCCCGGCAGCTCGCCGACCCGACGGGCCGGAGGCTGCTCCTGCTGCTCACCGACGGGGTGGGCCCGCTGTGGCGCGACCCGGCCCGCCGAGCACTCTCACCCGAGCACTCGCCGAGGCGTTCCGCCGCTGCGACGGGGCCGACCACGCCACGCCCCTGCAGCTCGCGGTGGACCAGCCCCTGCTCGGCATCCCCGTCGAAAGCTGGCGGCTCGGCGAACGCCCGCTGGGCGCGGAGCGCCCGATCGTCACCCGCCTCGCCGACCGCCCGCCCATCGACGATCCCGTCCTCGCCGAGCGGCGCCGCGAGCGCTGGAGCGCCCTCCACAACCACCCGCCGGTCCCGACGGTGCTGGACGCCGAAGGGCCCACCGCTCCGGGGCAGCTGCAAACCCTGCCGCCCTGGACCCTCCCGGTGTTCGTCCGCAGTGAGCCCAGCCCCGAGGTGCTGCACGAGCTGATCGACGCCGGCCACTCGATCATCCTCTGGCGCCGCGAACCGATCGCCTCCGGCCTGTACGGTCCCTTCCGGCGGGGCGTCGACGACCTGGTGAGCGAGGTCCACAGCCCCGCAGCCCTCCCCACGGCCATCGCCGAACTCCGCTCCCGGCAGGCGGACCACGAACCCGATGCGTACTGGTCCTTCGACCTCACCCTGCTGTACGACGACCCGACCCGGCCCCTGCCCGTAGCCGACGGGCTGACGGACGAGCCGTGAAAGACCTGCGGCCGGCCCATGACGTGCGGACCCAGTGGACGACCGCTGACGCTCGGGCTACCCGAAGCGGACCGGGAGGTGCTTGATGCCGTTGATGAAGTCCGAGCGCAGGCGGCGGACTTCGCCGGTGAGGGTGACCTCCGGGTGGTGGGTGAGGAGTTCGCGCACGAGGGCCTTGATCTGGGTGCGGGCCAGGCCGGCGCCCAGGCAGAAGTGGGGGCCGCCGCCGCCGAAGGTGAGGTGGTCGTTCGGGGCGCGGCGGATGTCGAAGGTGAAGGGGTCGGCGAAGGCGGTCTCGTCGCGGTTGGCGGAGGTGTAGTACGTGACCACCTTCTGGCCGGCGGCGATACGGCGGCCGCGCAGGACCGTGTCGCGCGTTGCGGTGCGGCGGAAGTTGTGGATCGAGCCGCCCCAGCGCAGGAACTCCTCCGTGGCCGAGGTCCACAGGGTCTCGTCCTGCGGGGCGGCGGCCAGTTCGGCGCGCGCCGCCGGGTGTTCGATCAGGGCCAGGAGCGTGGCGGAGAGGAGGTTGCGGGTGGTCTCGTTCCCCGCGACGCACAGGAGCACGAAGAACATGTTGACCTCGTCCGGGGTGAGCCGGTCCCCGTCGACCTCGGCGTGCACCAGGGTCGAGAGGATGTCCTCGCGCGGGCGCTCGCGCCGCTCGGCGGCCAGTGCGTCGCAGTAGGCGTAGATCTCGGCCGCCGCGAGGTCGCTGTCGTGCTTGCCCGCCGAGAGCTCCGGATCCTGGCCGCCCGCCATCCGGTTGCTCCAGTCGAATATGAGCCGCTCGTCGCCCGCCGGTACGCCGACCATCTCGCAGATGGTCTGGATCGGCAGCCAGGCGGCCACCTCGGACACGAAGTCCATGTCCCGGCCGGGGACGACCGCGGTGTGCACCAGGGCGGCGGCCCGCTCCGTGATCCGAGCCGCGAGCCGGCGTACCACGCGGGGGGTGAAGCCCGCGCTGACCAGCGAGCGGTACCGGGAATGGCGCGGGGCGTCCATCCCGAGCAGGACCAGACGCAGGGTCTCCAGGGAGTCGGGGCTCTGGTCGCGGATCATGAACGAGCCGAGTTCGGTGGACCAGAGCTCGGGGTCGCGGCTGATGGCCTTGACGTCTGCGTGGCGCGTGACGGCGTAGAAGCCGTCGTGGTGGCCCGGCACCTCGTGCCAGTGCACGGGGTCCTCGGTGCGCAGCCGGGTGAACTGCGCGTGCGGGACCTCACGGGCCCAGGTGTCTTCGAGCAGGTCGATCTCGCCGGTGGGGATCACCGCGCACGTCCTTCCAGGAGGGTGCCGAGAGCGTCCACGACCAGGTGGTCGGGGATGCCGTGCGGGTCGAGCCGGTGCTGCATCGCCAGGCCGAGCAGGACGCCCAGGACGAGGGCGCCGGTCTCCTCCGGCGTACGGGTGAGGGGGGTGCCGGTGGCCTCGGCCCAGTCGGCGAGCCCTTCGCCGAGCTGGGCGCGGATCTCGGCGTAGCGCTGGGCGAGCTGGCCGCCGATGAGCGGGCCGCGGGCGGCGTGCAGCCAGAGCTCCGCCTCCAGCAGCAGCCACGAGTCCCCGCGGTCGGGGTGCGGGCGGGTGAGACTGCCCCACATCGCGGAGAAGTGCACCGCGGGGTCCGCCGGGTCGGCGCTGGCGGCGATCTCGGCGGCGAGTTCCTCGGCGGTCCGTTCCTTCCAGACCTCCAGCAGGGCCAGCAGCAGGCCCTCCTTGCCGCCGAAGTGGCTGTAGAGGGCGCCGGTGGTCCGGCCGGCCGCGTCGGCGACCGCCTCGGCGGAGACGGCGTGGAAGCCCTTGCGTGCGAAGAGCTCGGCGGCCGCGTCGATGAGGCGGGAGCGGGTCTGCGACTTGCGCAGCGCCTGCGGTGTGCGGCGGGTGGTCACGGGGCGCCTCCGGCATGCATGTATATCTGCCTCCCGATATAAGTTGCGCCCAGGGTCGATGTCTCGTCAATCCCCGTGCGGGCAACGGCCTTTGGCATACGAGTACCGCAGGCGGCCGGCACCCCATTGCTCACTGTTTGCCGTTTTCATACCTTTTGGTGGTGAACTACGGATCCCTCCTGTACCTCTCCACCGGTGACGGCCGGACCGGCCGCCTCCGTACGGGTCCCAGGAGTGGCACACGATGAACGACGGCAGCACGCGCCGGGAAGCAAGGCTCGACCGGCGATCGCTGCGGCGCCGGTGGATCGGCGGCGCGGTGGCGGTCGTGGTGGCCGGCGCCCTGGCCGCCGGAGCGATGACGTACTTCGACGTCTTCTCGGACACCGGCGAGACCGTGCACCTCGCCGGCGGACAGGACCAGGCGCAGGGCGGCGGCGCCCCGGGCAACTCCCTGACCCGGATGCCCACCGGCCCGGAGCCCGAACTCAAGATCGCCGGCACCATCCCGGAGGACGGCAGCAAGGTCATGGTCACCACCCTGGCCGGCAAGAAGTCCGGCTTCACGGGCAAGGTCTGGCTCTGGCTGCCGCCCCAGTACAAGGACCCCAGGTACGCGCACAGCGGCTTCCCCGTGATGATCGCGCTGCCCGGCGGCGCCGGCTTCCCCACGAACTACTGGATGGGCAAGGACCTCAAGCTGGAGGCGAGCATCTCCAAGTGGTCCCAGGACGGCAGCAGCCTGCCCTTCATCCTCGCCATGCCCGTCCTGAACCCGCAGCCCGAGTCGAAGGACGGGCTGTACTGGGACGGCAGCGACATCCCCGACCAGCCCAAGATGGGCACCTGGCTCACCGAGGACGTCCCCGACCTGGTGCGGTCGGCGTTCCGGACCATCAAGTCCAGGGACGGCTGGGCCTTCATGGGCAGTTCCACGGGTGGTTTCGCGGGCCTCAAGGCGGTGCTCCAGAAGCCCGACCTGTTCAAGGCCGTGATCGCCGGCGGGCCGGACATCGTGCCCGACTCCCGGCTGTGGAACGGCCATCCGAAGGAGAAGGCGCAGAACAGCCCGCCCCAGCTCGCCAAGGAGCTCATCGACCGGCACGGTCCCGACGTCTACCTGGGCTTCCAGGTCGGCACCAAGGGCAGTGACGTCGCGAACCGGCCGCCCATCGAGAAGTTCATAAAGGACTACGGCAAGGGGCCGGTCAAGACCATGTTCCGTGTCGACGAGGGCGGCGGCCACGACGCCTACACCTACGTCCCCGGCATGCACGACAACGGCCTCATCCAGTGGATCAGTCAGCACATGCAGGGCCCCGTTCCCAGCTCCTGACCGGCGCCGATGCGCTGCGCGGGAGCAGCAGCGGGGTCGCCAGCAGGAGCACACCCGCCAGGCCGATGGCCGTACGCGGGCCGAGCAGGGCGCCCAGCACGCCCCAGAGGCCCGTCAGGAGCGCGGTCTGGGCCTTGGCCGTCACTGCCCAGGCGGACAGGGTACGGGCGACCCGGTCGGCCGCGGTGCGTTCGAGCCGGTAGGTGGCGCAGACGGGGTTGAAGACGCCGCAGCAGAAGACGAGCCCGAACTCGACGCCCATCACCAGCAGCAGCCCGCCGGTGCCCGGCCCGGGGAAGGCCAGGCCGAGGGGCCAGACGGCGCGGAGCGACCCGGCCACGAGCAGGACCCGGTGCTGTCCGAACCGCGCGACGAGCGGCCCGGCCAGCCGCGAACCGAGCAGCCCGCCGACCGCGGGCACGGCGAAGGCGAGGCCGTACTGCCACGGCGCGAACCCGAGCCGGCCGAGCATCAGGACGGCCAGCAGCGGCGAGGCGGCCATCACCAGGGCGTTGAACGAGGCGGTGTTGAAGAACAGCGGACGCAGCGTCGCGTCGGCGAGGATGTACCGCCAGCCGTCGAGCAGGTCCCCGGCCCGCATGCGCGGGGCCTCCCGGCGCTCGGGCAGCGGCTCGGGCCCGCCCATCGCCCGGATGCCCAGGGCCGAGAGCAGGTAGCTGACCGCGTCGGCCACCACCGTCGCCACCGGGCCGAGGAGCCCGATCGCGACGCCGCCCAGCGGTGGTCCGATGATCGTGGTCGTCCAGGCCGTGGACTCGAACCGGGCGTTGGCGACGAGCAGGTCCTCGGCCGGCAGCAGCGTCTTGAGGTACGCCCCGGAGGCGGCCCGGAAGGTGATGTCGGCCGCCGCGACGACGACCGAGACGAGGAGGAGCTGGAGGAAGGTGAGCACGCCGAGCGCGAACGCGGCGGGGATCGTCAGCAGGGCGGCGAAGCGCACCAGGTCCATCGCGATCAGCACCGGCCGCTTGCGGCGGAACTCCACCCACGGGCCGAGCGGCAGCGCCACGGCCGCGCCCACCGCGGCCCCTACGGAGGCGAGCGCGGCGACCTCGGCCGGCCCGGCGTGCAGGACCTGGATGGCGATCAGCGGGAACGCGCCGAAGGCGAGCCACGTGCCGAGCGCGCTGGTCCCGTACGCTCCCCAGAGCCAGCCGAACGGCCGCCCCAGCCGCCGCCCCGGCCGGTCCCCGCTGCTCATGCCCGCCGCCCCTCGCCGCTCACTCACTCGTACAACCGATCCGCGATCGGAAGTATCAAAGCGAGCGCCGTGGCCAGGGATCAAACAACCACCGGGCCACCAGCCACAACCACTGGTTGTGGACCTAGGCTGTCGACATGGACCTCGACACCGTCCGGACCTTCGTGGCCGCCGCTGACGCGGGCCAGTTCCAGGAGGCCGCCGCCGAGCTGGCGGTCACCCAGCAGGCCGTCTCCAAGCGCATCGCCGCCCTGGAGCGCGACCTCGGCGTCCGGCTGTTCACCCGCACCCCGCGCGGCGCCGAGCTCACCATCGACGGGCAGGCCTTCCTGCCCCACGCGCGCGAGCTGCTGCGCGTCGCCGAGCGTGCGGTCGCGTCCGTGCGCACCGGCCGCCGTCCGCTGCGCGTCGACGTCATCGCCTCGCGCAGCGCGCAGTCGGCGCTGATGCGCGGCTTCCACCGCGCGCACCCCGACATCGAGCTCGACGTGATGATGCTGTTCGACGTCGAGACGGCCGTCGCCGCCATCCGGTCCGGTGCGATCGACGCGTCCTTCCGCGCCGTAGCCGTCCCGGGCCGGCCCCTTCCCGAGGACATCGAGGCCGTCCGGGTGCTCGACGAGCCGCTCGAACTCCTCACCGGCCCCGCCCACGCGCTCGCGGGCGCCCGGTCGGTGACCCTCGCCGAGCTCGTCGGGCACCGGATCTGGATGCCCGGCATCGTCCCCGGTACCGAGTGGGCGGCCTACTACGACGACCTGGTCGCCGAGTTCGGCCTCACCATCGAGGCGACCGGTCCGAACTTCGGCTCCGACGCGCTCCTCGACACCATCGCCGACACCCCCGCCCTGGCCACCTTCATGGGCGGACGGACCCGCCTCGTCTGGCCCGCGGGCCACGGCCTGCGCCGGATCCCGGTGACCGGCCCGACGCCCGTCTACCCGCACTCGCTCCTGTGGCACCGCGACAACCCCCACCCGGCGCTGGCCACCCTCCGCGCCCACCTCGCCGCGACGGCGGAAGGCCACGAGACCGCCGGGACCTGGGTGCCGGACTGGGTGATCCCGCGCTGAACGCCGCTACCCCCGCCGCCCCTAGGTCGTGTCGTCGCGGACATCCGACAGACACCCCCTAGCCCTGGCGGCGGCCGAGCCCGTCGGCAGGGTTAGGGGGCAGGACCGCCAGGACCGGGGGCGCCGGCGAGGTGTGCTGGTGACCGCAGGGGTCGAAGGCCAGGACCACGGGCAGGCCGGGGCGCTGTCGCCAGGAGATGCGCTCCGGGGCGTCCTCGCACACGGGACAGCGGGGCAGCGGGCTCGGCTCCGACCGGCACTCGGGCGCGGCCGCGAGGGGCGTGGAGTGCTGATCGCGCATGGAGGCTCCCTGGTCGTGCGGTTGGGCTGATCGCACTGTGCCATGGACAGGGCCCCGTCCGCACGGGCGAATCCTCCAGTGTTTTGGCTGGTCAGGGGTGTGCTCCCCCGGAGGATTCCGGTCCTCTTGCGGGCACTTGGTCATCAACCGCGCTCTCCGGCGGCCGCCACCAGCCCCGATTCGTAGGCCGCGATCACCGCCTGGGCGCGGTCCCGGACGCCGAGCTTGCCGAAGATGCCCGTGATGTGGTTCTTGACCGTGGAGACGCTGATGTCCAGGTCCCGGGCGATCTCGGCGTTGTCGAGCCCGGTGGCCAGCAGGTGCCAGATCTCCAGCTCCCGCGGTGTGAGTTCGCCCGATATGGCGGTGGGCTGGCGCTGGGGCCGCGCGGGGGTCCGTACGTACGTGGAGATCAGCCGGGTGAGCAGGCGCGGCGCGACGGCCGCCTCGCCGGTGTGGACGGTGCGCACGGCGGCGCTGAGTTCCTCCGGGGAGACGTCCTTCGGCAGGAAGCCGTAGGCGCCGGCCCGCAGGGCGGCGACGACGTACTCGTCCATGTCGAAGGTGCTCAGGGCCAGTACGCGGGACTCGGGCAGGAGCCGGGCCAGTTCTTCGGTCGCCCTGACCCCGTCGAGCACCGGCATCCGGATGTCCATGACCACCACGTCGGGCCGTAGGCGCTGGGCGAGGGCGACGGCCTCGGCGCCGTCGCCTGCCTCGCCCACGACCTCGAACTCCGGGTCGGGGGCCAGGATCAGGGCCAGGCCGCGCCGTACCAGCGGCTGGTCGTCTGCGATGAGTACACGGATCACAGTGCCCGTTCCCCTCCCTCTCCACCCCGGTCGTCACCGGCCGCACCGGGGGCGGCCGGTATGCGCGCCGCCACCCGGAAGCCGCCGCCGTCGAGCGCGGCGGCTTCCAGGGTGCCGCCGTGCAGGGTGACCCGTTCACGCATTCCGATCAGACCGTACCCGGGACGGGGGGCCGGGTGCTGCTCCGGCGGTCGCCCGCCCGCCCCGTCGTCGCGCACCTCGACGGTGACCTCGTCGGGGCGGTACGTCAGCCGCACCTGGGCCCGGGCCTGCGTCGCGTGCTTGCGGGTGTTGGTCAGCGCCTCCTGCACGATGCGGAACACGGTCAGGCCCACGGTCGGGGGCAGCGGACGCTCCGCCCCGTCCACGGTGAACTCGGTGTCCGTCCCCGCCAGCCGGGCCTCGGTGACGATGCGGCCGAGGTCCCCGGCGCCGGGCTGCGGCGCCGGCGGGCCGTGCTCGGGTTCCTCTCCGGCCCGCAGTACGTCGAGCAACTGCCGCATCTCGCGCAGCGCCAGCCGGCCGGAGCCCTCCAGCGTGACCAGGGCCTCGCGGGCCGCCTCGGGGTCGTGCGCCAGGTTGGCCCGGGCCCCGCCGGCCATGAGCTGCATGGTGGTGATGTGGTGGGCGACGATGTCGTGCAGTTCCCGGGCGATGCGGCGCCGCTCGTCGGCCACCGCGCGGTCGGCCAGCAGGACGCGGTTGGCCTCGACCTCCCGCTGCCAGCGGCCCGTGACCACGGCCGTGGCGACGACCAGCGCCGTGGCCATCGCGTTGGCTCCGACGGACCAGAGGTCGGGGAGCAGTGAGCCGCCCTGGCCCACCGAGGGCAGGGGCACGGCGGCGAGGGCGGCACCCGCCGCGACCGCGGGCCGGCAGAACCTGGCCACCGAGTAGAGGGCGACCGCGAGGGCGAGGCCGAAGTGCGGTGACACCTCCGGGGTCGCGAGGTTGGGCACCACGCCCAGGGTCAGTACGACGGCGAGCACGGCCACCGGGTGGGTGCGGCGGGCGACCAGGCTCAGGGCCGAGGCCACGAGGGCGAACGCCCCGGCCACGGTGAGCAGCTGCCCGTCGGTGCGGTCTCCGACCGAGAAGCCGATCAGGTCCACCGCCGCGGCCCCGATGGCCAGGAGTGCGTCGTTGCGCGTCCAGGTCAGCAGCCTGTCGGTGCCCTTGCCCATCGGTTCGGTTCCTCCCCCGCCGGCTGCCCTTCCGGCCGGTGCCGGTGCGACGTGCAGCTTTTCCTTCGCGATCCATTCTGGCAGCGGTCGGGGCCGGTGGCACCGGCCCCCGGGCGGAGTCCGGACCAGGACCAGGGTCCTGGTCCGGCCGGGAGCCGCACCCTGGTCCCGGGCTGCGGATCATCCTGTGCCCGGACGCCCGTGGCGCGAGCGGCTGATGGTCTTGGAGCAGCCGGGAAACCCCGGCAGAAGTCACACAGACCGGAGGAGTCACGTGATCCGCGCCCTGACCGGATTCTCGACGAGAAGCCCGTGGAAGGTGATCGCCGTCTGGGCCGTACTCGGCATCGCACTGGCGTTCCTGGGACAGGCCATGGTCTTCCGCGCCACGCAGAGCGGCAGCGGTGATTTCCTGCCCGCCACCTACGATTCCGCGGCCGCCCTCAAGATCGCCGAGGAGAAGTTCGGGGTACGGTCCGACGCCAACCCGATGACCGTGCTGGTGGCCAGGAAGGACGGCAGGCCGCTGGAGCCCGCGGACGAGCGGCGCATCGACGACGAGGCCGCGAAGCTGGCCCGGCACCGGATCACCATGCCCAGGGCGGAGGAGGACCTGCCCTTCGCCCAGGACCATTCGCAGGCCCCGAAGGTCAGCCCCGCGATGACGGCTCCCGACCGGAGCTACCGGCTGCTGTCGGCGGAGCTGACGGGTGTCGCGGAGGATCCCGGAGTGCAGGCGACCTTCCGGGCATTCCGCGACCAGACGAAGGACCGCTTCGCCGAGGCGGGCCTGCGGACCGGGTTCACCGGCGGACTCGCCGACCGCGTGGACGCCGCCGATGCCGAGAAGACCCGGTCCACGGTCGTCGGCGCGGTGATGCTCGGCCTGATCGTGCTGCTGCACGTGCTGGTGTTCCGCAGTCTGCTCGCGGCGCTGCTGCCCCTGCTGATCGTCACCATCGTCGGCGGCGCCGCCACGGGTACGGTCATCGGCGGCGCACTGCTGACCGGCATCGACCTCGACGCGTCCACCCCGCAGCTGATCAACGTCGTCCTGGTGGGCATAGGCATCGACTACTTCCTCTTCCTGCTGTTCCGCTTCCGCGAGCAGTTGCGCAGGTACCCCGAGCAGTCCGGGCGCGACGCGGCGGCCGAGGTCGCCGGGCGCGTCGGTACGGCCGTGACCTCGGCGGCCCTGACCATCGTCGCCGCGTTCTCCACCCTCGGGGTGGCCTCCTTCGGGCAGTTCCGGGTGCTCGGTCCGGCCGTCGCGGTGGCCGTGCTGGTGATGCTGCTGGGCAGCCTCACCCTGATGCCTGCTCTGCTGGCCGTCACCGGGCGCAAGATGTTCTGGCCCTCGCGCTCCCTGAAGCACACTCCCCGCCCGGGCTCCGCCGACCGGCTGGGTGACCTGGTGGCGCGGCGCCCGCTGGCCGCGGTGGTCGTCTGTGTAGCGCTGCTCGGCGCCCTGGCCGCAGGTGTGGCCGGCATGCGGATGGACTACGGATCGAGCAACGCGGGCGGTGAGCGTACGGCTGCCGCGGACACCGCGGCCGAGATCGCCCGCGCCCTGCCCGCCGGCGTGTCGGACCCGATCACCGTCTTCGTCGCCGCGAAGGACGGGGGCACGGTGCGCGCCGAGGCGATCGCCCCGCTGGCCGGCGCGCTGGCGAAGGTGGACGGCGTGGGCCGGGTCGCCCCGACCGTGCTGAACGAGGACCGCCGGGCGGCCCGGATCGACCTGTTCCCGACCGCCGATCCGCACGGGCAGGAGGCCCGCGATCTGGCGTCCGGCCCGGTCCGGAAGGTGGTTGCCGAGCACCGGCCGGAAGGCACCGACGCGCATGTCGGGGGTACCGCCGCGGTGTTCGCCGACATCTCCGTGGCCGTGGACAAGGACCTGAAGGTGGTCTTCCCGGTGGCGGCGGCGCTGATCGCGGTGATCCTGTTCCTGCTGCTGCGCAGCCTGCTCGCGCCGCTGGTCCTGCTGATCTCGGTGGGGCTCGGGTTCGCCGCCACGCTGGGTGCCTCGACGCTCGTCTTCCAGCATGCGCTGGACCAGCCGGGCGTGGCCTTCTCGCTCCCGCTCGTGCTGTTCCTCTTCGTGGTCGCGCTGGGCACCGACTACAACATCCTGGTGACCGACCGGATCCGCGAGGAGATGCAGCGCCCCGGCTCGGCCCGCGCGGCGGTGGCCCGGGCGGTGCGGCACACCACGCCTGCCATCGCGACGGCCGGCCTGGTGCTGGCCGCCTCCTTCGGGAGCCTCGCCGTCACCCCGGCGGCGGCCACGCAGCAGATCGGTTTCGCGACGGGGCTCGGGATCCTGCTCTCCGCCTTCGTCCTGTCGATCGTCCTGGTGCCCGCCTGCGCGGCGCTGCTGGGCCGGTCCATCTGGTGGCCGGTCCGGCCGCCCGTCGGCGCCGAGCCCGTCGAGGAGTACGCCGGGTCCCCGCGGCACCGGGTCCCGGTCGGCTGAGCCACCGGCCGGCGGACCCCGGCGCCGGTGCACGCGGGAACGTACTCAGGTACGCGCCGCACGTGCGCCGGCGCCGGCGGGCGTCTCAGACGAGCTTCTTGTCGACCTCGGGGTGTTCGGTCAGCCAGGCGCGGACCGCCTGCTGTTCCTTGCCCTTGCCGGCTTCCTGGATCTTGGCTTCCAGGCCGGTCAGCTGCTCCTCGGTGAGCTTGAACGAGCGCAGCCATTCGGCCACCCGCGGCTCGTCCGCGGCGAAGCCCTTGCGCGTGACGGTGTGGATGCCGTCGCCCTTGCCCCACACGCCCTTGGGGTCCTCCAGCTTGCGCAGGTCGTACGAGGCGTACGCCCAGTGCGGCGACCAGAGCACGGTCACGATGGGCTCCTGCTTCTCGTAGGCGCGCTTGAGCTCGGCGAGCATGCCCGGCGTGGAGCCGTCGACGACCTTGTACTCGCCGTCCAGGCCGTACTCCGGCAGGAGCTTGTCCTTCAGGATCCCCATCGCGCCCGCGCTGGGCTCGATGCCGATGATGCGGCCCTTGAACTCGCCGCCCTTGCCCTTGAGGTCGGCGAGGGACTTCACGTCCTTCATGTAGGACGGGACCGCCAGCTCGATGGAGGTGGGGCCGTACCAGGCGCCGAGGTCGTCGAGCTTGTCCCCGTACTTCTTCCAGTACTCGGCCTGCGTGACCGGCAGCCAGGCGTCGGTCTGGAAGTCGACCTGGCCGCCGGCGAGGCCGGTGAACAGGGCGCCGAGCTCCAGCTGCCGGGCGTCGACCCGGTAGCCGCGGCGCTCCAGGAGCTCCTTCCACAGGAAGGTGGAGGCGATGCCCTCGTCCCACGGGATGTAGCCGATGCTGACCTTGTGGCCCTTGCCGACGTTGTCGGCCCCGGCGGCGCTCGTGCTCACCTGGCCGGCGCCGCCGAAGGCGTTCAGTCCGCCGGCGACGAGGGCGAGGACGACGGCTCCGGCGATGGCGTGGACCGGCTGCGGCCGGTGGTTCCACAGCCGGGTGAGGCCGGTCGCGGCGGACCGGGCCTTGGCGAGGGAGCGCCTGCCGAGCGGGGAGACCTGGCGGCCCAGTGCCCCGGTCATCCGGTCCAGGTACATGGCGAGGATGACGATGGAGATGCCCGCCTCGAAGCCGAGGCCGATGTCGACGCTGCCGATGGCGCGGTAGACGGCGCCTCCGAGTCCGCCGCCGCCGACCATGCCCGCGATGACGACCATGGACAGGCCCAGCATGATGACCTGGTTGATGCCCGCCATGATGGTGGGCAGGGCCAGCGGGAGCTGTACGCGGACCAGGGTGTCGCGCGGTGTGGTGCCGAAGGCGTCGGCGGCCTCGACGAGTTCGGCGTCGACCTGGCGGATGCCGAGCTCGGTCATCCGTACACCGGGCGGCAGCGAGAAGATGATCGTCGCGATGATGCCGGGCACCACGCCCACCCCGAAGAAGATGATGCCGGGGATGAGGTAGACCATGGCCGGCATGGTCTGCATGAAGTCCAGGACGGGCCGCAGGGCGGCGCTGACCCGGTCGGAGCGTGCGGCCCAGATGCCCGTCGGGACGGCGAAGGCCAGGGTGACGAGGGTGGCGACCAGGACCAGCGAGAGCGTGGACATGGCGTCCTGCCACAGGCCCACGGAGTCGACCAGCGCGAAGCCCGCGAAGGCCAGCAGGGCGGCGAGCAGACCGCGCAGCCACCAGGCGGCGACGGCGAGGATGCCGGCGAAGAGCAGCGGGGACGGTGCGGACAGGACGGTCTCGATGCCGTCGTAGAGGCCGGTGACGACCGTGCTGACGGCGTCGAACAGCCAGGAGAGGTGGAGCTGGAGGAAGTCGACGGCGCTGTCGACCCAGGCTCCGAGGTTCAGGCGGGGCATCAGGCGGCCACCTCCGTGCAGGCCATGGGGGGTCGCTGCTCGTCGCCGATGAAGGCGATGAGGCGGTCCTGCGGGACCGAGCCGACGACGGCGCCGTCGTCGTCGGTGACGGAGACCGGGTGGGGTACGCGGGCACTGACCGCGCACAGATCGGCGAGCGGGGTGTCGGGGCTGACGGTCGGGCAGTCACAGGCGGTGGAGGCCGCCGCCACCCCGTCGGCGGAAGCGTCGGAGGCCCCGGGCCCGTCCATGACCGCTTCGGCCGTGAGGACGCGCGAGCGGTCGACGTCCTGGACGAAGGAGGCGACGTAGTCGTCGGCGGGGCGGGTGAGGATGTCCTCGGCCGTGCCCTGCTGAACGATCCGGCCGTCGCGCATCACGGCGATCGCGTCGCCGAGGCGCATGGCCTCGTTCAGGTCGTGTGTGATGAACACGATGGTCTTCTTGAGCCGTTTCTGGAGTTCCAGCAGCTGGTCCTGCATGTCGCGGCGGATCAGCGGGTCGAGGGCGCTGAAGGACTCGTCCATCAGGAGCAGGTCGGCGTCGGTCGCCAGCGCGCGGGCGAGGCCGACGCGCTGCTGCATGCCGCCGGACAGTTCGTCGGGCCAGGACGTCTCCCAGCCGCCGAGCCCGCACAGCGCCAGCGCCTCGGCGGCGCGCCGTTCGCGCTCGGCCCGGGGGACGCCCTGGACCTCCAGACCGTATGCGGCATTGGCGAGGACGTCGCGGTGCGGGAAGAGCGCGAAGTGCTGGAAGACCATGCTGATCCTGGTGGACCGTACGTGGCGCAGCTCGCGCGGCGACAGCGTGGTGAGGTCCTGGCCGTCGAAGAGGATGCGTCCCGCGGTGGGTTCGAGCAGTCCGTTGAGCATGCGCAGCAGAGTCGACTTGCCCGATCCCGACAGACCCATGACGACGAATATCTGGCCGGGCTCGACGCGGAATGTGGCGTCGATCACCGCGGCCGTCGTTCCTTCGGCGCGCAGTTCGTCGCGGTCGGTGCCGGCTTCGAGGGCGCGGACCGCGGCTGGCAGGTCGTCGGGGCGTCTGGCGAACACCTTGTACACGTGCTCGGCCTGGAGCGTGGACACATACACCTCGCGGGTAGTACCGGGAACGGCTGTCCGGTCGCAAAGCGGCCGGTGCGCCGTGGAGCGGTACGGGATCTGCCCGCATGCACCATGCCCTCCGGCCGTTTCGGCCGGAGGGCATGGTTCCGCTCCAGTAGCGCACGTGCCCGCCATTCGCCTGCGCAAACGCAAAGGTGATCTAGCTCACGTGGTACGGCCCGTCAGGCCGGGCGATTGCCACCGGCCGGCGTCTCGCGTTCCGGCGCCGCCGGAACCTCCGGATCGTCCAGCATCGAGGAGCGCAGGTGCGCGAGGAGCCGGCCGAGGAGGCGGGACACCTGCATCTGGGAGATGCCGAGGGCGGCGCCGATCTGGGCCTGGGTCAGCTCGTCGCCGAAGCGCATCCGCAGCATGCGGCGCTCCCGGTCGGTGAGCTGTTCGAGCAGCGGCGCGAGGGTCTGGATGTCCTCGACGCGCTCCAGCGCCGGCTCCTCCTCGCCCATGACGTCGGCGAGGGTGTGGCCCTCTGCCGGGCCGTCGCCGTGCTCGGCGTGCGGGGCGTCCAGGGAGCCGCTGGTGTGGCCGTTGGCGGCGACGAGCCCCTCGATGACCTCCTCCTCCGTGAGGGAGAGGTGCCGGGCGAGGTCGGCGACCGTCGGCGAACGGTCGAGCTCGGCGGTCAGCTCCTCCTTCGCCTTGGCGATGTCGATCCGCAGCTCCTGGAGGCGGCGCGGGACGCGCACGGCCCAGGTCGTGTCACGGAAGTGCCGCTTGATCTCACCTGTGATGTACGGCATGGCGAGGGTGGAGAACTCGTTCTCGCGGGCCGGGTCGAAGCGGTCGATGGCCTTGATCAGGCCGATGGTGCCGACCTGGACGATGTCCTCGATCTCGCCGCCGCCCGCGGCGTCGCCGGAGCCGCGGGCGCGGAAGCGGCGGACGGCGTACTGGACGAGCGAGGCGTTCATCTCGATCAGCGTGCTGCGGACGTAGCGGTACTCCGGGGTGCCCTCGTCGAGTTCGCGCAGCCGCCGGAAGAACAGCCGCGACAGCTCCCTCGCGTCGGCGGGAGCCACCTCCCGGGGCTCGTCGATCCGGGGCAGACCCGCGCTGAGGGCGGCCGCCGCGCCGCTCCGGCGGGGGCCGGGGACGACGACGGCGGCGGCGGTCGCTGTGGGACGGGGGTCGGCGGTATGGGAGTACGGGGCGGGGACCGGCATGGGGTTCGCTCCTTGGGCTTGTCGGCTTGCGGCGCGGGACCTTGACTGCCGTAGATGGTGGACCCGTTCTGCTCGTACGTCAAGAATTACCGGAAACGCGCTTCACGTCTTGCATCACATGAATCGTGTGTCGCATCATGACCGCATGGGGAGCAGCGCAGGCCGTCAGAACTGGACATTTCTGACAAATCACGCACGTGTTCTGGTGACCATCGCCCGGGACCCGGCGGTGCGTCTGCGCGACGTCGCGCAGACGTGCGTGCTGACCGAGCGGACGGTGCAGGCGATCGTCACCGACCTGGAGACGGACGGATACCTGCGGCGGGTGCGCGACGGCCGGCGCAACCGCTACGAGATCTCGGCGGGCGCGGTCTTCCGGCACCCGGCCGAGGCCGGGGTCCAGGTGGCGGGCCTCCTCGCGCTCCTGACGGGCGTCCCCGCCACCTCGGACTCCCCCGACCTCCCGGAGGGCACGGACGAGTCCGAGGCCCTGGACATGCTGGGCCTGGACCCGGTTCCGGACTCGGCGGCGGACCCGGTCCCGGACCTCGTCCCGGACCTCGCCGCCGACTGACGGGCGGGCGAGTTCGGCCCGGTCTGGCGTTTCGGCGTGCGCGGCGGTGCCCGCGTGGGCGACGGTGTCTCCATGGAATGGACACTCGAAGTCATCCCGGTACCCGTCACCGACATGGACCGCGCGAAGGAGTTCTACGCCGACAAGGTGGGCTTCAAAGTCGACCTCGACGACGAGGTGGCCCCCGGCGTGCGCATCATCCAGTTGACCCCGCCCGGCTCGCGGTGCTCGATCGCGCTGCTCAAGGGGATGCCCACCGCGCCCGGTACGAAGCCCATGGAGCCGGGCACACTGCACGGGCCCCAGCTCTGCGTCACGGACATCGAGGCGGCCCGCCGGGAACTGTCGGACCGGGGCGTGGACGTGTCCCCGATCCGCCACATCGGCGCGATGGGCTGGGAGGACGGCAAGGGCGACACCTGGAACTCCTTCATGTCCTTCGAGGACCCGGACGGCAACGGCTGGGTGGTCCAGGAGGCGCCATCCCCGCTGTCCGAACGCTGAGCGCGGACCTCCCCGGGGCCGCCCCGGTGACCGGCCTCAGGTGACGAGGAACCCCGGGGCCGGGCGGTCCCGGTGGAAGGTCAGCCGGTCCCAGGTGGGGAAGGCCAGGTCGGTGACGGCGAGCAGCCGGCCGGCGGTGTCGTGCAGGGTGCGGCGTACGGAGAGCCCGGCGGCGGGGGTGGCGGTCGGCGGGTGGCTGGTACGCGTCATGGTGATGGTCTCGGCGACGCGGCCGGCCACCGCGGCCCGCTCCAGCCAGTGGTGCAGGGGACGCAGGTCCTCGTCCCGGACGGCCGCGGCCGCGCGGTCGCGGTAGCGGGCCAGTTCGGGCGTCGCGGCGACCGTGCGCGGACAGAGGTACGTCACGGCGTGCCGGAGTATCTCGCCCGTCGGGCCGAGGTCGCGATGGTGGTGGACCAGGGTCCGGTCGCCGCCGCGCATGCCGAGCAGGGCGGCGGTCGAGGGCGCCACGGTGATCAGGGTCAGCCAGCTCTGGGTGGGGGCCGTGACGGGTGCGGCCGCCTGGCTCGAAGGGGCGGACGGGTTCGACGGGCCGGACGGGCCCGGACGGGCCTGTGCACCGGGCGCGGAGCGGGTACCGCGGCGGCCGGTGACGATGAGGCCGTCCTCGCGCAGGCTCTGCAGGGCGGCCCTGATGGTCTGCCGGTTGACCTGGTAGCGGGCGGCCAGGCTGCGCTCGGAGGGCAGTCTGCTGCCGGGGGTGTGCGCGGTGCGGTCGAGTTCGTGCCGCAACGCTGCGGCGATCCGCTGGTACTTGGGCGTGGCGGCCGGGCCGCCGCCCCGCGAGGGGGAGGGCATGGCTTCTCCTCTGACGGGTGGTCAAGGACTGCGCGGTCTGCTCGACCAACGTAGCATTGGTCTATACCTATTGGCAGGTGGGTCTCCCCGGAGCCGCACGGTTTGGCCGGAATCCACCCCTCCGAGGGGCGTCACCCCTGGGCCCGGAGGCTCGCCAGCTCGCTCTCCGCGATGCTGAGACCGTGGACGTCCCCGCCCGACCGGAACAAGGCCATGGACTTCTCGAAATGGAAGTCCGCAGCCTTCATCTGACCTCTGGCGCGCCTCAGTAGTCCCAGCTCGTAGTGCACCCCGCCCTGGCCCACGGGATGTCCGATGCGCCGGTACAGCTTGAGAGCACGCTCCAACTGCACTTCGGCCAAGGCGAATTCACCGCACTCCCGGGCGACGCAACCCAGTTCGTAAATGGCACCGGCCTCACCCCGGGGATCCTTGGTGCAGCGACTGATGTCCAGCACACGCTTCTGGTACGTCTCGCACGCACCGTACTGCTCCCGCCGACGGGCCAGCGAGCCCAGCACATGCAGCACTTCGCACAACCCGACGGAATTCTCACCCTTCTCGTACAGTTCCATCGCCCTGGTCAGCTGAATCTGCGCGGCCTCCAGTTCCGCGTTCCTCAGCGCGACCACACCGAGTTCATGACGAACACTGGCCTCGCCATCGCGGAGTCCCGCCTGCTCGCAGAGCGCCAGGGCCCTGTGGAGGTAGTGACGCGCCTGAGCCGTGTCGTGGCGCACCCGCTCCACTGTCGCCAGCACGTGGAGCGCACCGACCTGGCCCCTTACGTCTTTCCGTTGTTGGAAGATCTTCAGGGCTTGGCGTTCGAAATGTTCCGCCTGGTCCAGCCGGCCCGCCTCATTCGCGATGGAGCCCAGTGCGTACAACGCCTTGGCCCGCCCGGATTGGAGTCCGACCGTTGTGCCGATTTCGAGGGCCCGATGATTGAACTCGCCGGCGCGGACCAGATCTCCGCAGTGCTGCTTCAGGTCTCCCATTTCGTGGAGGGTCAGGCATTGGCCTTCGCGGTTCCCGGCCTGTTCGTACAGCTTGAGGGAGGCGTGCAGCTGCTTCTCGGCCCGGCCGATCTGACCCTTCTGCCGGGCAATGGCTCCCTGAGCCCGCAGCACGCCCGCCTGTCCTTCCCCGTTGCGGGTCGCCCGGTAGAGCTGCGACGCGCGACGGAGGTGCCTCTCGGCCGTGCGCAGGTCCCCGCGGGCGCCCGCCAAGGGGCCCAGCTCCGCGAGCACCGCCGCCTCGCCCGCTGCGTCGACTGCCGCTTCGTACAGCTCTGCGGCGCGGAGGTACGCGAAGTACGCCAGTTCCGGCTGTGCGCCATGCTGTGCCACGTCCCCCGTGCGACGCAGGGCCAGCGCCAGTGTCCCGGGCAGCCGCGAGACCAGCCGCCGGGCCTGCTCGGGAGCGGTGGCGAGGCCCGCGTACGCCAGGACGCGGCCGAAGTCCCCGCCCGCGTAGGCCGTTTCCATCCTGCTGCGCCATTGCTCACTGCGCGCGTCATCACCCAGGGCGAGGCGGTGGTAGACCTCGTCGAGGAAGGAGTCGCGGCCCGCGTGGAACTCCAGTGCCCGCTCGTGCAGTTCGTCGAGCGTGGCCGTGCCGTCGAACCTGCCGTGATCGGGATCCTCCAGGAACTCCAGCAGAGCGCCCCGAACTTGGCGGTCCAACTCCCAGCGCAGACCGGAGTCGTCCAGGGGCTTGAAGAAGCAGTGCCGGGTGCAGGCCTCGAACCAGCCGTCCGCCAGCGGGTGGTCGGACAGGAGGTGCGCAAGGAACGGTCGCGTGATGCGAAAACGCCCCACCGCCGCCGCGCGCAGTACGACCTGCTGCTGTGCGGTGAGACGCGCGAAGAGGGTACCGAGGAGCCACTTCGTGACGGTCGCCTCCGTCCCCGGCGGCGGGACCTCGTCGCCCTCGCGGCCCCGCACGGCGTAGGCGGCCAGCGCGTTCCACAGGGGATGCCCGCCGAAGGCCTCGTGCACCCGCTGCACCAGCACGTGGTCCCGGATGCCGCACGAGGCGAAGAACGCCCTCGACTGCGCTTCGGTCAAGCGCCCCAGCTCCATGACCCGAGCCGCACCTGCATCCTGCGGCAGTTCCAGGCGCGTACGGCCCGCGAGCACGACGACCGTGCGCGGCGCCGCCTGCCGCAGCCGCGTCAGAACCCGGTGGAGGAACCAGGACGCCACTCCTCCACTTCCGCCACCGGCCACCGCGCCGCCCTGCTCGACCACGGCGCCGTCCAGGAAGGTCAGCCAGTCCGCGTTGTCCAGGAGCAGGATCCCGCGACGGTTCGACACCGCCGAGGCGACTTCCGTCACGGCTTCGAGGAGCGCCTCGCGGTAGGCGCGGTGCGCGGCGGCGCAAGCGCTGACCACGGTGATGGGGGACGCGGAGACCGAACTGGCTCCGGACACCTCCTGGGTGATGGTGACGGAGCCGGACGGCAGCGACGCGACCGCCTCGCGGACCGCCCGCGTGAAACGCCGGCGCACCCGTCCGCGGCGCCACCGGGGCAGCCAGACGAGCAGCGCCTCGCCGAGGTCGTGCGCGATCTGGCCCGGTAGGTCGAGACCGCCGGGAGCGATCCCGGCCACGGTGTCGTCCAGGGCGTCGCCGAGGCGCAGGTAGCTCCGGTTCCAGCCGGGCGGTGCGCAGCGGGCGATTTCCGTGAGCAGAGCCGTTTTCCCCAGGCCCGACTCCCCGAAGATTCCGAGGATCCCCGCCTGCTTTCTTTCCGCGTGCGCGAAAAGCTCCGCGACGGCGTCCATTTCCTCCTGCCGGCCGACGAATCGGCCCGGCGTGACCGGCCCCATCCGCCGGTCGCACGCTTGTCGCATTCATGCCCCCGGTACGCCGTTCAGCGGTTCCGCGCCGCACCCTAGCGCTCCCGAAACCCCCGCGCACGAGAAGCCGGGCAACTACCCTTTTTGGAAAGAGCCCTTCCCCCGGCCGACCCGAAGAGGTTCCCGTGCCCGCACTCAGCCGCCCGCATGCCGCCGTATCGGCGGCCGTCGGAGCCGCCGGATCGCTCTTGACCAACTTTTTCACCGCACAGCCGAGTTGGATTGTCGGCGTCGGTCTGGCCCTGTGCGTGACGGTCGCGGTGATCCTGGCCTGGACGTCGCCCGCACACGGCACACCGCCTGCCGCTCCCCCCATTGTTCGACAAACCGTGACCGGCAACTCCCATATTGCGGGCGGCCGTACCACCGCCACGGGGGACGTCGAGATCAATGTGGCGGTACGCGATCGATCACGCCTCGACAATTCGTCCACGACGGGCAGTCGGGGAAAGATCGAACGCACGGTGAAAGACCGTTCCACCGTGACCGGTCACGACGTCGAATCCCCCTGACCCGCCGCGGTACGCAGGGGGTTGGGCAGCGGTAGGTAGCGGGCGTCCGCCCCGTCGGCGCGCGTCCAGCGCAGCAGGAGGTTGGTCTTGGCCGGGAGCGAGGGGGCGCGGAGCAGAGCCGCGATCTCGGGCAGGGGCCTGGCCGCGTCGTAGCGCAGGAACTCCTCCCGGGCCGCGGGCCACAACCCGGCGGCGGTGTGCGGGTGGTGCTGCGCGAGGGCGCCCGCGATCTCGGTCAGGTGGTTGACCACCAGGCAGTAGACGAGCCGCTGCCAGGCCGCCTCGCGCGGCAGGTCCGCCGGCAGCTTCACGCCCTCCGCGTCCCGGAAGAGCGCCTGCGCGGGCATGCCCTCGGTGTCGACGGCGATCAGGGCGTTCTGGAGGTGCGCCTCCAGGACGATGCCGCGGCCCGCGAACAGGTCCAGCACCGGTGGCACCACGCTGCGCAGGTACGCCCGCCACCACCCCGCGGGGTCGGCCGTGCGCTCCAGCGGACTGCCCGGGAAGCCCTCGGCGAGCGCGGCGGCCAGCAGCGGGGTGCTCCCGGGCTCCAGGTGCCCCCGCAGGCCGTCGCGCACCAGTACCGCCAACTCCTCGAAGGCGAAGGCGGCGGTGCGGTAGCCGCGGTCGGCGAGCCAGCCCGCCTTCGATCCCGACCGGCGCAACTGCGCGAAGCCCGCCTCCACGGCCGCGTCCGTGCGCCGTAGTTTCAGCAGGTCGTGCCGCCACAGCCGGCGCACGTCATTGGTGATCCGCACGTCGAGGCTGAACTTCACGAAGAGGTCGGCGGCCGCACCGGGCACGTACACGGTCCGGATCGAGGCGGTCGGCCAGACCGGCAGCCGCCCTGTTCCCAGCCGGAGCAGCCGCCCGTCCTCGAAGGCCTCGCGCATCCCCGGCCGCCCCGCGACCAGATCGAGCTGCCAGGGGTGGGCCGGCAGCAGCCGGTATCCGGCGGGTGCGCGCGGGCCGTCGAGGAGCTCGGCGAGCGAGTCGACCGCGGCGCCGGCCCGCGGGCCGCCCTCCTCGACCACCTGGTCCTCGCGCAGGCCCAGGAAGACCAGCGGGAACCGGGCATGGGCCTCGGGCGCGTACGGCAGCCAGCTCGCGGCGGGGGCCCCGCCGCGGGCCTTGGGCGCCGGGTGGTGCGGGTGCCCCATGACCAGCGACTGCTCGGACAGCACGTACGGGTCGGCCGGCTGCTCGGCGGCGGCCCGGGCGGCCAGCAGGGCCGCGACGGTCTCCCGGCTGTCGGTGATCTCGACCGGCAGCTCGTCGTTGGAGACCCCGGTGTACTCGCGCAGTTCGTCGGAGGTGAGTTTGACCAGTTCGGTGTGGGTGAGCGGATGCCAGCCGTCCGCGGTGCGCAGTTCGGGTCGTGCGGGCCGGCGTCCGCCGCGTACCCGCAGCAGTCTCCCGCTGCCCCGCAGCCGGTGCGCGCCGTTCCCCTCGGGTTCGGCCACCTCCCGCAGGAGGCAGTTCAGCAACGGGGCTGCGGCGTACGCGTCGGCGGCGGCGTTGAGGTCCACTGGTTCCATTCGGTCCATCCGGAGCGCCGGCGGAGCGCGGGGCGCGACACCGGCCGTGATCTTCAGTATCCGCGATGATGAACTGATCATCACCGCTTCCGTGAGAGGAGCAGGGCCCTGCACTCCAGCGCGTACCTCCCCGACCCGATCCCCGGCTCTCCGGCCGCCTGCCCGGCCGAGGAGGCCGTCGCCGCCGGGCTGGCCGGCGTACGTCCGTCCCTCGTGGCCGCGTACGCCGGCGCGCTTCCCGGCGCGCGGGCCGCCGTGCTGACCCGGCTGTGGCGGGGGCTGGCCTTCGATCCGCTGCCGTGGGTGGAGCGCCGGGAGCGGGGGTCCGGCACCCTGGCGCTGGTCCTGGCCGGGGGCGGGCGGCTGGAGGGGCCGCTGCCGGATCCCTACGCGACCGGGCCGTACGTGGACGAGGTACTGCTGGACGGGCGCCCCTACCGGCAGGCCGCCTGGCTGATGACGGAGCTCGGTGTGCGCTTCGGAGCCGGGTCCGGGTCCGGGTCCGGGCCCGAGTCCGGGTTCGCCTCCGAACTGGACGGCAGTACGGCCTCCCTGGCACTGTCCCGGGCCGGCCAGCCGGTCCGGCAGGCGCCTCCGGCGACCACCTGGGAGTGGGAGCAGCGGGTCGTCGACGGCCACCCGTACCACCCCAACTGCCGCTCCCGGCCCGGCTTCTCGGTGGCCGAGCAGCTCGCGTACGGGCCCGAGCACCGGCCTCTGGTCGAGCTCGGGCTGGTCGCCGTACGCGCCGAGGAGTGCCTGGTCACCGGGGAATGGCCGGACCACCTCCGCGACGGCGGGCGGATCCTCGTACCGGTGCATCCGTGGCAGGCCGAGCACGTGCTGAAGCGGGAGGAGGTCCGGCCCGGGTTCGCGGCGCATCCGCTGATGGCCCTGCGCACGCTGGCGCCGGCCGCGGGCGGGGCGCACGTCAAGACCGCACTCAGCGCCCGGCTGACCTCCTCCGTGCGGGACATCTCCGGCTACTCCATCGAGACGGCCGCCGTGCTGTCCGCCTTCACCCAGGCCCTGACCGAGCGGCTCGACGGCCGGCTGCACTTCACCCGCACCCTGGGTGCGGCGGGCGCCCACAGCCCGGACCTGGCGGCAGTGCTGCGCGAACCGCCGGAGGCCTTCGCGGACACCGCGGCCGGCGAGCGCGTGGTACCCCTGGGCGCGCTGGCCGCCACCCCGTACGCGCGTTCCGCGCCCTGGCGGGCGGACCTGGCCCGCCTCGCGCTCGGCGTCGGGCTGCGGCTGCTGGACCTCGGGGTGGCGCTGGAGGCCCACGGCCAGAACCTGCTGGTGGTGCTGTCCTCCGCCGGCGCTCCGCTCCGGCTCGTCTACCGCGACCTGGCCGACATCCGGATCAGCCCGGTCCGGCTCGCGGAGCACGGTGTGCCGGTGCCCGCGCTGTCCGGCCGGCTGGTCAACGACGACGTCGGCGTGCTGCGGCGCAAGCTGTTCGGATCCCTGGTGGCCGGCGCCCTCGGGTCCACCGCGGGCTCGGCGGCCGCGCTCGGGGAGGATCTCGCGCGGGCGACGGCGGGGCTGGCGCCGACCGCCGACACCGATGCCCTGCTGACCGGGCCGCTGCCCACCAAGGCGCTCACGCTGATGCGGCTGAGCCCCGGGACGCCGGGCGACCAGTGGGCGGAGCTGCCCAATCCGCTGTCGGCCACCTGACGTTCACCGGTCCGATGGTCATCCGATAGTCGGCTGTACGGCCGCCAGGGCGGCGGAGGTGGGCCGTTCGGGGGGCAACTCTTCCCGCGTGGGCCCGCCTTCCCTCCGATCGGCCGCGGCGGTGGCAGGAAGGAGGCATGAGCCTCCACCGCCGCCAGGTCCTGACGAGTGCCGCACCGGCCGTACTCGCCACCCTCGGCGCGGCTCCCCGGCCGCGGGTCCCGGACTACGGGACCCTCGCCCGGTCGCTCGACGGGCGGGTGGTGGTGCCCGGGGACAGGGACTTCGCCGAGGCGCGCCGACTCTTCCAGCCCCGGTACGACGCCGTCGCACCGGGCGCCGTGGCCTATCCGGCACACGCCGGGGACGTGGCCGTCTGCCTGGACTTCGCGCGCCGTTCGGCCGTGCCGGTGGTGCCCCGCGGCGGCGGGCACAGTTACGCGGGCTGGTCCACCTGCTCCGCCGGGCTCGTGGTCGACGTCGGGGCCATGGCCGCGGTATCGATCGACGGGGGCTCCGGCTCCGGGTCGGGCGTACGGATCGGAGCGGGGGCCCGGCTCGGCGACCTCAACGCCTCCCTCGCCGGGCGCGGCCTGGCGGTCCCGGCCGGCCTGTGCCCCTCCGTCGGCATCGCGGGCCTCACCCTCGGCGGCGGGCTGGGCCTGTCCTCCAGGGCCTACGGCACCACCTCCGACCAGCTCACCGGTGCCACCGCGGTGACCCCCGACGGCACCGTCCGCGAGGTCGGCCCCGACCGGGATCCCGGCCTCTACTGGGCCCTGCGCGGCGGCGGGGGCGGCAACTTCGCGGTGGCCACGGAGTTCCGCTTCCGTGCGCACCCGGTCACCGACTGCGCCTTCGCCGAACTCCACTGGCCCGAGGCCGGCTCCCCCGCGGTGCTCGCCGGCTGGCAGCGCTGGCTGGCGGGGCTGCCCGACCCGTTCTGGAGCCAGGTGGAGTTCACCCTCGACGCAGGTCCCGCCCCGGCGCCCGCCGTACGGGTGGTCTGCCTCGACGGGCGCCGCGAGCTGGAGGGGCAGTTGACCCGCCTGTCCGACCTCGTCGGGAGTCCGGCGCGGGACAGCTGGGTCGTCGTACGGAGCTACGGCGACACCGTACGGGCCATGTCGGGCTGCCTGGAGCGGACCGCCGCCCAGTGCCGGCTCCCCGGCACCCTGCCCGGCCACGATCCGCAGGGCCGGCTCGGCCGCGACTCGTACGCCGCCCGCTGCGACTTCTGGCCCGCGGGCGGCCTGCCGGAGCCGGCCGTGGCCGCGGTACTGGCCGCCGTCCGGCGGTACGCGCGGAGCGTGCCGCGCGGCGGAACCGGGGTGGTCCAGTTCGACGGGGTCTGCGGCGGCGCCGTGAACCGGCTGGCGGCCGGCGCCACCGCCTTCGCCCACCGGGACAGCGCCTTCCTCGCCCAGTACCTGGCCTATTGGCCGCAGTCCGCGACGGCCGCCGAGGTGGCCCGGCACCAGGACTGGCTCGACGGGCTCTGGCGGGACCTGCGCCCCTGGGCGGGCGGCGGCGCGTACCAGAACTACACCGACCCGAAGCTCGCCGGCTGGCGCGAGGCCTACTACGGGCAAAACCTCGCCCGCCTGGAGGAAGTCCGGCGCACCTACGACCCGGACCGGCTGTTCCGCTTCCCCCAGGCCGTCTGAGGACCTGGACCCGATCAGCGACGAAGAGGAGACGGACATGCGACGTGCGTTGACGGTGGCGGCGGCGACGGCCGCCCTGCTGCTGCCCGGCGGCCCCCTGCCGGTCGCCGAGGCCGGCAGCGCCCAGCCGCCGGCCGGCAGTTGGTCGGCACGCGAGGCGGAGTCCTTCTGGACGGCCGACCGGATGGCCTCGGCCGTGCCCATCTCCCGCGGCGGGCAGGCCGCGGCCGGCAACGGCACCGGCCAGGACTTCGACGGCATCCCGGTCGTCGGCCGGATGTTCGTCATGAAGGGCGGCGGCGCGTACTTCTGCACCGCGAGCGTCGTCGCCTCCCCCGGCCACGACCTGGTGCTGAGCGCGGCGCACTGCCTGCTCGGCACGGACGCCCGGCAGGTGGCCTTCGTACCGCAGTACACCTCCGCGAACCCGCAGCCGTACGGGATGTTCCCGGTCCTGCGGGACGCCGCCGGGAAGTCGAAGGTGTGGATCGACCCGCGCTACCGCAGCCTGGGCGCCGACCGCGGGGCCACCCTCGACGTGGCCTTCGCGCAGGTAGGCCCGGACGCCGACGGCTTCCCCGTGGAGGACGTGGTGGGCGGGAACCGGCTGGTCACCGGCGCCACGTACGCCCATCCGAAGGTGTCGCTGATCGGCTATCCGGCGTCCGCGGCGCGCCCGCGGCTGTGCGTGAACAAGACGACGAAGTTCACCAGCTCCGATCCCAAGATCCCGGGATCGTTCCTGCGGATCGCCTGCACCGGCTACCCGGGCGGGACCAGCGGCGGCCCGTTCCTGACCCGGTACGACGAGCGGACGGAGACCGGCGACGTGGTCGGGGTCATCGGCGGCTGGAAGACGGGCGGGGACACGGCCGACATCTCGTACAGCTCCTACTTCGGCGCGGAGGTCAAGGAGTTGTACCGGAAGGCGGTTGCCGGGGCGCGGGCGCGGTGAGGACCTGCTGACGGACCCACCGGGTGCGGCGCGGGTTCCCGACCGTGCGCGGGAGCGCCGGGAGCCCGTCGGCGGTCAGCGGGTCGGCGGGCGCGAGGCCCAGCTGGCGGCGCAGGTCCGCGAGGGCCGCGTGGACCGGCGCGAGGATCACCTCCGCGCCGGGATGGGCGTACGTCAGCGCGTGCGCGGTGGTCTCGATGGCCTCGGCGGCGTCCTCGGCGGCGCTCCGGCTCCACGCCCCGGGCGCGGCGGGGCCCCACGGCGCGACGGCGTCGTGGAGGTGGCAGGCGGCATCGGCCACGGCGTCGGCCCGTTCACCGACGCCGGGCGCCGCGATGGTCGGCAGCTCCATGCCGGGTCAACGAGCGGGGCCCGCCGGGGGAACGACCCGTCTCACGGGGCGACGGCCTGGAGCCAGAGCGGCAGCAGCAGGAGGGAGACGACCGAGCTCTTGATGACGATGGAGGCGGAGAGGTCCACGCCCACGTCGTAGCGCTGGGCGAAGATGAACAGGTTCTGCGGTGTCGGCATCGCCGCTATCAGGACCAGGTACGTGAGCCAGTCGCCGCGGACCCCGAAGAGCGGCCCGCACACCATCCAGGCCAGCAGCGGGAAGCCGAGGCATTTGAAGGCGACGATGGCGGCCTCCTCGCGGGTGGTGCCCCGGACGTCCAGGCCGAGGCCGCCCAGGTGCAGGCCTAGGGCGAAGAGGGCCACCGGGGAGGCGCTGCCGCCGACGAACGCGGCCCCGTCCAGCACCACCTTCGGTACGTGCACCGACAGCAGGTTCAGCAGTATTCCCGCGTTGCAGGCGAGGACCAGCGGGGTGGCGAGCGAGGCGCCGACGGCCCGCGCGAGGCGCCGCCCGGGGCCGCCGGCGCCGGGGCCCGCGCGGCCCAGCTCCATGATGGCGATGACGACGAGGGACAGCACGCACACCTGGAACAGCAGCACCGGGAATATCGGCGCCGCCGTCCCGAAGAAGGTGATGAACACGGGGACGGCGAAGTACGCGGTGTTCACCTGGACCCCCGCCATCACGCGCAGCGCGACGGCTCGGGGCTCCCGCACGCCGTAGGCGCTCGCGGCGAGGGCCACCGCCACGACGGCCAGGGCCGCGGCGGCCGCGTAGGCGCCGATCGCGCGCCAGTCGAAGAGGGCGGCGAGGTCGGCGGCGTAGATGTTGCCGAAGAGGTAGCAGGGGACCGCGAAGAGGAAGGCGTAGTCGGCGAAGGCCTTGGAGGCGTCGGCCGGGACGGTCTTGCGGCGTGCGAGCAGCACCCCGCCGCCGAAGGCCAGCAGGACCGGCACCAGCTTCTCCAGTGCTGCTGCCCCGCCCATGCGTACGGCTCCCCCGTGATCGACCGCGTGCAGCCTACCCGTACGCATAGGGTGGACCGATCATGAGCGACACACCCCGTACCCCCGCCAAGGCCCGCGGGCCGCGCGGGCCCCGTGCACTGGCCTCGCTGGGGGCGGCGCTGCGCACGCCCGCGCGGGCCGCGGAGCCGCTGTTCGCGCAGGCGCCCAAGGCCTGGCAGCGGCATCTGCCGTACCTCGTCACCGCCGTCTTCGTGATCACCCTGGTGCCGGTGACCATCACGGTGCTGAGCAACGACTACGCGATGGCCGGCGGCTGGGCGGGCGCCCTGGGCGTGGCGCAGACGGTGCCGTTGCTGCTCGCCGTGACCCGGCCGCTGGCCGCGTGGCTGATCATCCTGCTCGCGGACACGGTCGGGGCGGTGGTGCTGATCCACGCCGAGCAGGTGGCCCGGCACTCCTGGCCGTGGACGCCGATGGTGATCGTCGGCTACCTGCTGCTGATGGCGTGCCTCGGGCTGCGCGAGTCGATCCGGACGCTGATCGGGGTGTGGCTGGCGACCGGTGCGGTGGGGGTGGTGCTGGGCTTCTTCAAGCCCGCCGGGGTGATCGACACGGTCGCGCTGCTGTTCGTGCTGAGCGGGGTCGTGCTGGCGCTGACCGGGGCGCTGCGCGGGCTGGGCGAGGCCCAGCGGCGGATCGCCGAGCAGGAGGTCATCAGCGAGGCCGAGCGGGCGCGGCGCACGCTGCTGGAGGAACGGGCGCGGATCACCCGCGAGTTGCACGACGTGGTGGCGCACCACATGTCGGTGATCACCGTGCAGGCCGATTCGGCTCCGTACCGGCTGCCCGGCATGTCGGCGCCGGTGCAGGAGGAGTTCGCGACCATCGCCGCCTCGGCCCGGGAGTCGCTGGGCGAGATGCGCCGGCTGCTAACGGTGCTGCGCGGCGACGGGGGCGACGGTCCCGGCGGGGAGCGTGCCCCGCAGCCGGGTCTGAGCCGCTTGCAGCAGCTGGTCGAGACGACCGTACGGGCCGGGCAGCCGGTGGAGTTGTCCCTGGCCGCGGGGGCGGCCGGGGCTGCTCCCCCGGCGGTGGACCTGTCGGCGTACCGGATCGTGCAGGAGGCCCTGGCCAATGTGGTGCGGCACGCACCCGGGGCGCGGACCAGGGTCTCGGTGACCGTCGACGAGGACGAGATCCTCGTGCTGGTGGTCAACGGCCCGGCGCGCGAGGCCGTGGTGGAGCTGGAGAGTTCGGGCACCGGCCACGGTCTGGTGGGGATGCGGGAGCGCGTACGGTTGACGGGCGGGACGCTGGACACCGGTCCGCTGCCCGACGGCGGCTTCCGGGTCGCCGCCCGCCTCCCTTTGGTCTCCCCTGACGGGGCCGCCCGCTTGAACGAGGAGCCCAGTTGACCATCCGCGTCATCATCGTCGACGACCAGGCCATGGTGCGGGCCGGGTTCGCCGCGTTGCTGTCGGCGCAGGCCGACATCGACGTGGTGGGCGAGGCGCCCGACGGGAGGCAGGGCGTACAGGTCTCGCGCACCGTGCACCCCGATGTGGTGCTGATGGACGTGCGGATGCCGGAGATGGACGGGCTGACGGCGGCCCGGGAGATCCTCGACCCGCCGCCCGGGGTGGTGCACCGGCCCAAGGTGCTGATGCTGACCACCTTCGACATCGACGACTACGTGTACGAGGCGCTGCGCGCGGGCGCCTCGGGCTTCCTGCTCAAGGACGCCCCGCCCGCCGACCTGATCGCGGCGGTCCGGGTGGTCGCTTCGGGCGAGGCCCTGCTGGCGCCCTCGGTGACCCGGCGGCTGATCGCCGACTTCGTCCAGCAGCGGCCGGCCCCGCGCAAGGACCCGGCGCTGCGGCTCAACGGCCTGACTCCGCGTGAGACCGAGGTACTGGAACTGATCGCCCGCGGGCTGTCGAACCAGGAGATCGCAGGGCACCTGGTGCTGGCGGAACAGACGGTGAAGACCCACATCGGCCGTGTCCTGGGCAAGCTCGACCTGCGCGACCGCGCCCAGGCGGTGATCTTCGCGTACGAGGCGGGCCTGGTCCGCCCGGGCGACTCGGCCTGACGCCGCGCTCCCTCTCACCCGGAGCTCCCGCCGTGTCGGAGCTCTGAAGGCCTGCTGCTGCGGGAGCCTGCTGCCTGGACAGGAGATCACTCCGTTCCGGAGGAGCGGCATGGACGAGAAGCTGAAGCCGGTCGACGCCCACACCCAGGAGATCCGCATCGCCACCGCGATGACGGGAGGAGTGAGCCTCGCCGTCTGGATGGGCGGCGTCGCACGCGAGATGAACCTGCTCCAACAGGCGGCCTGGAGCAGACACGTCGCCGTCGGCAGCGGGTACGAGCGGGTCGATCCCCCCGATGCCGACGGCAAGGTCAGGAACCTCTACGTCGGCCTGCTCGGCCTCCTCGACATCACGGTCAGCATCGACATGCTGTCCGGGACCAGCGCGGGCGGCATCAACGGGGCTCTGCTCGGGCTCGCGCGCGCGAAATCCCTCGACCTCGGTCCGCTGCGGGAGTTCTGGCTGGAGTCCGGGTCCTTCGAGAAGCTGCTGCGCGACCCGAAGGAGCGCAAGCCGCCCTCCCTCCTCCAGGGGAACGGCGTGCTGTTCAAGGAACTGCTGGAGGGGATCCGGACGCTCAAGAAGCTGGATCCCCCCTACAAGCTGCCCGAGGACCTCGGCGTGGCCGGGCAGAGCACCAAGGTCTTCATCACCACCACGCTCCTCACCGGGGAGACCAGCCGGTTCACCGACAGCCTGGGGACCCTGGTCCAGGACGTGGACCGCCGAGGGCTGTTCGTGTTCGACGAGGCGGCCCTCACCAACTCCGAGGCCAACCACCGCGTGGCCCTCGCGGCGCGCTGCAGCGCCTCGTACCCCGGGGCCTTCGAGCCCGGATTCGTGCCGTTCAAGGAGGGCGTCCCCGCCGTCGGCTCCAAGGTGCCCAGGCACCCGCCGATGGAGCGGTTCGCCAACATCACCCGCGATCACTGGGTGGCCGACGGCGGCCTGCTCGCGAACCGGCCGCTCGGCCCGCTGCTCCAGTCCGTCTTCGACGCTCCGGCCGAACGCCAGGTCCGGCGGGTGCTCCTGTACGTCGTCCCGACTCCGGGCGAGACGCCCGATCCGCGCGACGCGCCTCCGGACAAGGAGTCCTTCGACCGTCCCTGGACCCTGGACCAGGCGCTGCGCAAGGACCTCGGCAGCATCCTGGGCCAGAGCATCAGGGCGGACCTCACGGCCCTGAGGCGGCACAACGACCGCGTCGACTCCATCCGCGACACCCGGCTGCGCATCGCGGAGATCGCCACGACGCACGGCGCCGCGGGCCGTCTGCTGACGGACGCGGGCGGGATGCTGGCCGACTACCGGACCCGGGAGGCGTTCTGGCTCGTCCGGCCCGTGATCGCCTCGCTCATGCGGGCCGTCACGACGATGCCGAAGAACGACATGCCGCGGGCGTGGCTGGACGCCCTGGCCCCGGGGCGCAGTGCGGAGCAGGACTGCCGGGAGAAGGCGGCGGAGGCGGTCTCGGCGGGCTGGGTCCTCGCTTCCAGGGACGACCCGGCGGCGTTCGGCCGACCCGCCTTCGACGGCGCCAAGGCCACGGTGCTGGCGATGCTGCGGGCCGCGTACGTCTGCAGTCCTCAGGACTGGGCCGCGCTGTCGGTCCTGACCCGCCGGACCCACGAAGCCTTCGTCCCCGGGCCGCGGCCGGACACGGACCTCCTCGTCGACCGGGAGCTCACGGCACTCCAGCTCCCTGCGGACGGCAGCCGGCCCGCCCTCCACGAGGTGGCCGCATCGCTCGCCAGGAGCTACGAGGAGAAGCTGAGGGAACCCGTCATCGCCGCCCACGGCTCCTTCCGCGACGGTTGGGAACGCCTGGCCGCGATCGTGGCCGAGCTGCGCGGGCTCGTCGACGTCTCCCGTCCGGAGCCGGACACGACGAACCCCTTCGGCCGCCAGACGGCGGAGGAGCTACGGCGCCGGGCGGCGCGCGAGCTCGCGTCCTATCTGGCCTTCCTCCCCGAGGACCCACGGGCCGTCGCGGCCTCCTTGCTCGAACTGCACGTCGCCACGCGCTCCGTACTGCCCGTCGGCATGGAGGTGGAGCAGCACGTCGAGCTCATCCAGGTCAGCGCGGACACCCGCAGCGTTCTCGCACCGGGGCGGGCCACCGCGGCCGACAAGCTCACCGGAACGCAGTTGCACCACTTCGGGGCCTTCTACAAGCCCTCGTGGCGGGCGAACGACTGGACCTGGGGCCGGGTGGACGGCGCCGGCTGGCTCGTGCACATGCTGCTCGATCCGCGGCGGATCCTGGCACTGGCCGAAGAACTGACCCCGGTCCCGGTGAACGCCCGGTCCCGATGGTTCTACGGGCAGCTCAGCGCGCTCCTGCTCGACGGTACCCACCCGCAGGGCTGGCCGGTCCAACGGCCCGGGGAGCCCGAGAAGCTCCTCACCACCGAGGCGGTCCTGGAGGAGCTGGCGTATCTGGACGACCCCGACGTGCCCGTGCCGGGGAGCCTCCCGCTGACCTCCCTGTGGGTGGCACGGCGCTGGCAGCAGTGGATCGCCGCGCACGAACTGCCGGTCATCGCCCAGCACATGATCGCCACGCCCGCCACCCGGCACGACCCGTGGGCCCGGAAGGTGCTCATGGAGGCCGGGGGTACGGACGCGGTGCTGGTGGCGGCCCAGGTCGCCTCCAGATCGGCCATCAGCCGCAAGTGGAGCCGCGAGCAGCGCAAGCTCATGAGGTCCTCACTGCAGACTGCGGCCGCACCCGCGCCCGCGACGGCGGAGGCCCTCGCGGAACGGCTCGACAGCTGCCCGGTCCCGGACGAGACGTTCGAGCAGGAGCGGGGCCAGCCCCTCCTCACCCGGACCGTGGGCAAGGCCCTGGCCACGGCCACCGCGGCCCTGACCGGGGCCAAGGAGCCGCCCGCTTCGGTCAAGCCCTTCTTCTCGTCCGCGCGCACCGTCACCATGACGGGCTACCGGGCGACCGGCCTCACCAACGGCTCGTCCTGGCTGCTCACCCTCCTCGGGGTGATCGCCATGGTCGCGGGAGTCGTCTTCCTGCGCGGTGACGACGCCTTCCTGGGGGTCACGGCGGCCGTACTCCTCGCCATCGGGCTGCTCCTCCTGTGCTTCGCCGCCTGGTCCCTGAGCCGGCGGGTCCTGCCGGCCTTCTTGGCCCTGTCCGTGACGGCTCTGGTCGTGATCGGCGCGACCCTGAGACGGCACTGGCTGTTCGGGGAAGCCGCCGGGGAGGCCGCCGGGGCGCCCGCTCCGGGCGGCCCCGAGCCCGGCTGGGTCGCGGACCATGCGCTGCCGTGGCTGCGGGATCCCGTCTGGCATCCCCTGATCGCCCTCGCCGCGCTGGTCGTACTGAGCGTGCTGATCAACGGCGGGCTCGGCCGGCTGACGAGGACGGCCTTGATGCCGGTGAAGAAGCTCCACAGACGGCTCAAGCGGCGTCGGTGAGGTAGCCACACCAAGGCCCCCGCCTCCTCCACCCCCTACCGGGGTATGACATCCGACTTGGCTCCACGGTCCGACGTCCGGGCCGGTACCTCCTTCCTACCTTCCTCCTCGTCACCGGGCTCCCCACGGAGCTCGTCGCGAGGAAGGGAGAAGGGGCATGCGCCGCTTCGGAAGGACGATGGCCACCGCCGCGCTGGCACTGGCCGTCGTCGGGGGGACCGCGGGATGGGCGTCCGGCGACAGCCAGAGCGCGGTCACCGGGCCGCCGCCCGGCAGCGCCGCCTGGCGGGCCGACACCGTGGGCGGGCAGCCGCTGCCCGACCCCGCCCGGACCGCTCCGCGCGAAGTGGCCCGGTTCTTCGCCGGGCTGGACGCCGCCGCCCGGCAGACACTCGTACGCTCCCACCCGCTCGTGGTGGGCAACCTGGACGGGGCTCCGCTCCCCCTGCGGTACGAGGCCAACCGGCTCGCCGTCGCCGCCACGGGCGAGGCCCGCTACGCCTCGCTCGGCGCGCCGGACCGGCAGATCCTCGCCTTCGACCCGCGCGGCCGGGGCCAGGTGGCCGAGGTGTTCGGAGACCTGGAGCACGCGGCGCACGTCTCGGTGGTCGTACCGGGCTCCGACAACGACGCCACCAACCACGACGCGCAGCGCAAGCCCGCCACCGGGCCCGCCGGGATGGCCAGGGCGCTGCGCGCCGCGGCCGGCGACGGCACCGCCGTGGTCGCGTGGACCGGCTACACCACCCCGGTCGGCGTCGGACTCGACGCGGCCGACGGGCGGCTCGCCGAGGCGGGAGCGGTCCGGCTGGCCCGCCTCACCGAGGGCCTCGACGCGGTCGGCGCGGCCGACCCGGTGCTCTTCTGCCACAGCTACGGCTCGGTGGTCTGCGGGCTGGCGGCCCGGCACACGGACGCCACCGACATCGTCGCCTTCGGCTCCCCCGGGATGCGCGCCGACACCGCCGCGGACCTGCACACCGGGGCCCGCGTGTGGGCGGCCCGGGGTCCCTCCGACTGGATCGCCGACGTACCGAACGTGGAGTTCGCCGGGATCGGGCACGGCGCCGACCCCACCTCGGCGGACTTCGGCGCCCGCCGGGTGCCCGCCGCCGACGTCCAGGGCCACACCGGCTACTTCACCCCCGGCACCCAGTCCCTGGCCGCTTTCGCCGCCATCGCGAAGGGAGAGCTCCGATGACGACGCCGCGCGCCCTCACCCGGCTCAAGAAGACCGCCGACCGGATCGAGCGGCAGACCCCCGCCCACCGCGACCGGGCCGTCGACGGACTGCGCGCGCTCGCGCTGCTGGCCGTGCCGACCGGGCACTGGCTGCTCGGCGGCTTCACCCTGGACTCCGGCGGCGGCCTGCACAACGCCAGCCCGCTCTCCACCTTCGGCGCCCTGGCTCCGGCGAGCTGGGTGCTCCAGATGCTCGGCATCTTCTTCCTGGTCGGCGGCTACGCCTCGGTGCTGTCCTACCGGCGCCGGACGGGCTCGGTCGGCGCGTGGCTCAAGGGTCGGATGGTCCGGCTGGGCCGCCCGGTGCTCGGGGTCACCGCCGTCTGGGCGCTCGCCGCGCCCGTGCTGTACGCGGCCGGGGTCCCGGAGGCCACCCTGCGGACCGGGGCGACGCTGGTGATCCAGCCGCTGTGGTTCGTCGGGGTGTACGTGGCGGTCACCGCACTGACCCCGTACTGCGTGCGCGCCGCGCACCGGCTCGGCGGTTGGGCGGCGGCCCCGCTGATCGGTTCGGTCGCGGTGGTGGACTTCCTGCGCTACGGGCCGCTCGCCGACGCCGTGCCCTCGTGGCTGGCGCTGCTGAACATCCTGCCGGGCTGGCTCTTCGCGTACCAGCTCGGGGTGTCGTGGGGCGAGCGGCGGATCGGGCGGCGCGGGGCGTGGCTGCTGCTGGCCGGCGGGACGGTGCTGTTCGCGGTCCTGCTGGCGGTCTTCCACTACCCGGCGTCGATGGTCGGGGTGCCCGGTGCGGCGCGGACCAACTCGCATCCGCCGTCGCTGCTGGTCCTGGCCCTGGCGGCGGCCCAGTCGGGTGCGGCGATCCTGCTGCGCGACCGGCTGGCGCGGCTGCTGGCCCGGCCCGCGCTGTGGGCGCCGGTGGTCGTGGTCAACCTGTGTGCGATGACGATCCTGTGCTGGCACCAGACGGCGATGCTGGCGGCGGCCGTTCCGGCCTCGTTCGCGGACGGGCTGGCGGGGCTGACGACGGCGCCGGACAGCCTGGGCTGGATCGTGGCGCGGCTCGCCTGGATGCCGGTGTTCGCGGTGCTGCTGGTGGGCATCGCGCGCTACGCCCGCCGCTTTGAGAGCCCGCCGCGGGAGGGGCGCCGGTCCGCCACGGTCCGGCGGACCGTGGCGGCGGTACTGGCGGCGGGCTTCACGGTGTTCGCGCTGGGTCTGGCCTGAGGCGCGATGCGCGATGCGCGAGCACCGTGGAGCCGGGCGCGAACGCCGTCAGGCGATCGAGGCCGCGACGATGGCGGCAACGGCGAGGTTGCAGGAGGCCGTGACCCAGACGGCCGGGTGGGGTTCGGGGTCGACGACGATCGCGCCGAGCTTGCCCGGCGTCACCCAGTCCAGGACCAGGAAGGCCACCGCCATCAGGACCAGGCCGAGGACGCCGAAGGCCGCGGTCGAGAGCAGGCCCTTGCCGAAGTCCTCGTACGTCGTCCAGATCGAGGTGAACACGATGCCGCCGACGCCGAGGAGCGCGGAGCTCAGCATGAGCGCCGCGTTGCGGTTGCGCTCCTCCCAGATCTGCTTGGGGAGCTTCCCCGGGGTCAGCACGTCCACCAGGACGATGCCGAGGATGAGCAGCACCAGGCCGAGGGCGCCGTAGGCGCTGGTGCGGCCAAGTCCATTGATGATGTCGCTCATTGAGAAGCCTGTCTGCGCGTGATGGGGAAAGGATGTGCCCTGGGGGTGGCCGAATCTATCGCACGGCCCTGCCCCCGACGACGGGGAGGTCGGGAAATGGCAGAGGTCAGGGCCGCGCGGGCCGATGAGGCACGGGCGCTGACGGAGCTGGTGCGGCGCTCCAAGGCCCACTGGGGGTACGACTCGGGGTTCCTCGCCGCCATCGCGCCGGAGCTCTCGATCGACGCCGCCGATGTGACGGCCCGCCGGATCGTGGTGGCCGAGGACACGCAGGGCGTGGTGCGGGCCGTGGCCTCGCTGGAGGGGGACGGGCCGCGGGCCCGGCTCGGGCTGCTGTTCGTGGAGCCGTCCGCCATCGGCCGGGGCTTCGGGCGGCTGCTGTACCGGGACGCCGTGCGGCGGGCCGCCGGGCTCGGGGTGCGCACCCTGCTGATCGACTCCGATCCGCATGCCGCGGGCTTCTACCGGGCGATGGGCGCCGTCGCCGTCCCGGGCGGCGGGAGCCCGGGCGGCGGGGGCCCGGGCGAGCTGGTGCGCTTCGAGGTGGCGCCCGTACCGCCGCCCGCCTGGGTGCGGGCCTGGACGGGCGGGGTTCCGGCCGTGCATGTGGGCAATGTCGCCGAGTTCAACGCACAGTTCGCCGACGCCTCCCTGGACCGGGAGCAGCGGGCCGCGCACCACTACGCCTGCCTGGCCGCCTTCTACAGCCCCTACCCGGCGGCGCTGGTGCTGCCGCGTGCGGTGCCGAGCGGCTGGATCGGGCTGGTGGGCCGACAGTTGGACTGGGGGCCGGAGGTGGAGGTGTACGACGGCCTGGTGGAGCGGGGTCCCGGGCTGTCGGACGTCGTACGGGCGCGGCCGGCGCTGGCCGGTCGGCTGGCCGGGGCCGGGCTGCCGCTCGTACCGTGGGGGCTCACGGAGCCCTTCGCGCGCCTGGCCGGGCGGCCGTGGCGGCCGCGGGAGCTGCGGTACGAGTCCAAGGCGGCGGCGCACGCCCTGTTCGGGAGGATCCTGGCGGCGGGCGGGCATCCGGGGATCGTCCTCCCCGATCAGTGGCGGGCCGCGACGCGGCGGGCGGCGGTCAGGCAGCTGGCCGCCCGGGCGGGGGCGGATGAGAGCACCGTTCTCAAATCGGAGCACGGTGTCGGTGGTTCGGGCACGACGGTGGTGAGCCCGGCGCAGGTCAGGGCCGCGGGCGGGGCGCGCGCCGTGCTGCGGCGGCTGCCGCGCGGCCCGCTGCTGGTCGAGGAGTACGTGCACGGCCCGGCGGAGCCCGGTGCGCCGCGCGACCTCACGTACGACGGCTTCGTGGACGACGCGGGCCGGGTGCACCAGGTCGGCGGGGCGGTGATGGACGTGGAGGACGGCGGCTACCGCGGGGCGACCGTGGGGCCCGGTGTGGTCCCGCGGCGGGTGGAGGGAGCGCTGCTGGCCTTCGGTGACGCGGTGGGCCGGGAGCTGGCCGCGGCGGGCTACCGGGGCTGGTTCGACGTGGACTTCGTCGCCGACGGCGCGGGCCGGCTCGCGCCGACCGAGACGAACCTGCGGCTGACGGGGCCGTCCATCGCGTTCATGGTGGCGGCCCGGCTGGACGAACTGCGGGGCGCGGGGCACCTCGTACGGATCGCCGATCGGGTGGAGCTGGGGGCCAGGCTCCCCGAAGCGCAGTTGGACGAGCTGTGCGAGGCGCTGGCCCGGGAATGTACGGAGCTCGGGGCGGTGTTCGTGCCGGCCATCCCGACCGGTGCCTTCGAGCCGGCGCCCTGGCTGGGCGTGTTGGTGGCCGCGTACAGCGGGGAGGTGCTGGACGCGGCCGAGGCCCTGGTGCGGGCGCGGGCCCTGGCGGTGGGGGCGATGTTCGACCCGCCGGACCCGGACCGGGCTCAGTCCTCGAAGTCGAAGACGGAGGCCGGTTTGAGGGTGACGTAGCGGACCACGATGACCCCCGCGATCATCAACGGGACGTTGAAGGCGTAGACGAGGGCGGCCTGGAGCGCCCAGTCGTTCTTGGCCGCGAGCCGGTAGGAGTTGTCCTGCGGCCACCAGGCGAGCAGCAGGTACGCCACCGCCAGGTGGGCGGTCTTGGTGAGGGTCGGGGCGTGCCTCCGGGGCCGCATGCGGGAGCGGCCGAAGAGCAGGAACAGCAGTCCGACGGCGAAGGCCGCGTACTCGAACAGGTAGAGGACCGAGAAGAAGGTGGCCCAGGGCTGCGGCACACCGGTGAGGTCCGTCGATCCGGGCCAGAGGACGTCGGTGAGCAGCATCGTGAAGAAGGCCAGTACGAGCACCGCGCAGCCGAAGCCGAACCCCGTGACGAGGTCGTCGCCGACCGAGGCCCCGTACTTCCCGTACTTCCCCCTGTGGGCGCCCCGGGCGGCTTCGGCCTGCCGGACGGGCAGCGGGAGCGCGGCCCGGTCCTCCTGACCGGCCCGGTTGCGGGGCAGGGAACGCAGCTTGACCACGGTCCGGGGGGATTGCGCCGCCGGGATCCTGCCCACCAGGTGCTCGCGGAGCTCCCCGAGCTCCGGCAGTTCGGATCCCGGTGGCCAGGCGGTGGTGTCGGCCGGCGGCGAGATGTAGGCGGCGAGTCCGCGCGCGCCGTCGCGTCCCTCGACCGCGGCCAGGAGCACGCCGCCCACGCCGGGGTGGGTGCGGATGGCGGACTCCAGCGGATGCGGGTCCCGGGGCCGCCCGGCGACGGTGATCCGGTCGCGGACCCGGCCCCCGAACTCCAGCAGCCCGTCGGGGCGCAGCCCCGCGAGGTCCCCGGTGGGTATCGCGTCGCCGCCGTCGGGCGGCGTCAGGCGCAGCTCCCCGGCGTGCAGGGCCACGGAGTACCCGGGGAAGGGGGTGCCGATCAGCGAGAGCCGTTCGGAGTCGTCCTGCGGGCCGGGCAGCTGGGGCAGTTCGAACCAGGTTCCGGCGCCGGCTGATTCGGCGAGCCCGTAGACGTCGAGCAGCCGGGCGCCGGTCCGCAGCCGGGCCTGCAGAGCGGCGAGTTCGTCGAGGAAGAGCCGGTCCCCGGTGACCGTGACCATGCGCAGCGAGCGCAGGGCCTCGTCGGTCTTGTCCAGGACGCGCGCCGCGGACGCCTGGCGGTCGCGCAGGAGCAGTTGGACGGCGCCGGCCGGGTGGGTGTGCACGACGGTGACCTTCTCGGCCTCGACCGCGCGGCGGATCGCCTCGGCCGTCCAGGGCGAGCGCTCGGGCAGGACCAGGGCGCCGCCCGAGCACAGGGCCCGGGTCCAGCCCGCGGCGAAGGCGGTGACGTCCGATCCGGTGGTGATCAGGTGCCGGTCCTCGGGGGTCAGCGCGGCCACCTCGGCCCAGGCCTCGTGGGCGCCGAGGAGGCGGTCGTGGCCGACGGGGACCGGGCGGGACCGCGCGCCCCCGGTGAACAGGACGGCGGCCGTGCGGCCCGGGGCGGAGCGGGCCGGGGACGCGGTGGGCCGGCCCGCGATCTCGGAGCGTTCCGCGCCGAGGCGGATCGTCCGCAGGCCCTTGCCGTCGTCGAGGCGGGCCTGCTGCGCGCCGTGGGCGAGCAGGGCGTACGGCTCGATCGCTGCGAGCTGCTGCCGCCCGGTGCCCGGGACGTCGACGCCGAGGACGGCGTAGGCGGCGCCCGCCTTGAGGGTGGCGAGGAGGGCGATGACGAGTTCGGCCGGGCGGGCCGTACCCACGGCCACGAGGCCGTCGGCCGGCACTCCGGAGTCGATCAGATGGTGCGCCAGCTGATTGGCCCGGGCGTCGAGTTGACCGTAGTCGAGGCTGTCGGGGCCGGCGATGAGCGCGGGGGCCCCGGGGGTGTCCCGGGCCCACTGTTCGAAGCGGTGCAGGACGGTGTCGACGGTGCGCTCACCGGAGCGCTTGAACTCGGATCCCTGCGTCATGGACCGATGATGCCACCGGGCACCGACAACGGTCCGTAGACGCGAAAATCCCTCATACGGGCTGGAGTTGGGACTCCGGAGTGCGAGGTCGAGCCGAATGCTTGACCTCCACCTTGGTTGAGGTCATAGCGTTTCAGCCATGGATATGGAAGTCACCGCCTGGACATCGCTGCACAGCGCGATGAACGCCCAGCAGGACCGTCGGCCGCTGTCGCGGGCGAGTCTGCGCCGGATCGCCGCCTTCGCCCGCCCGCACCGCCGCGGGCTCACCTTCTTCCTGCTGCTGAGCGTGGTCACCGCGCTCCTCGCGGTGGCCACCCCGGTCCTGGCGAGCCGGGTCGTCACCGCGATCGTGGACGGCCGGGACAGCGGTACGGTCACCCGCCTCGCCCTCCTCATCGCGGTGATCGCGGTCGCCGAAGCGGGCCTGGGCCTGCTCACGCGGCGGCTGTCGGCGACCCTCGGCGAGGGGCTGATCCTGGACCTGCGGACGGCCGTCTTCGACCACGTGCAGCGGATGCCGGTCGCGTTCTTCACCCGGACCCGTACGGGGGCGCTGGTCAGCCGGCTCAACAACGACGTGATCGGTGCGCAACGGGCCTTCAGCAACACCCTGTCGGGGGTGGTCGCCAACCTGGTGACCCTGCTGCTGACGCTCGCCGTGATGCTGAGCATCTCCTGGCAGATCACCCTGCTGGCGCTGGTGCTCCTGCCGGTGTTCGTACTGCCCGCGCGCCGGATGGGGGCGCGGATGGCGGGGATGCAGCGGGAGGCCTCGGCGCTCAACGCGTCGATGGGCACCCAGATGACGGAACGGTTCTCCGCTCCGGGTGCGACCCTGGTCAAGCTGTTCGGGCGGCCGGCCGACGAGTCCGCGGAGTTCGCGGCCCGGGCGGCCCGGGTGCGCGACATCGGGATCCGTACGGCGATGGCCCAGTCGGCCTTCATCACCGCCCTGACGCTGGTCTCGGCCCTGGCCCTCGCGCTCGTCTACGGGCTCGGCGGCTGGTACGCGCTGCGCGGCACCCTGGACGCCGGCTCCGTCGTCGCCCTCGCCCTGCTCCTGACCAGGCTGTACGCGCCGCTGACGGCGCTCGCCGGGGCGCGGGTCGAGGTGATGAGCGCCATGGTCAGCTTCGAGCGGGTCTTCGAGATCCTCGACCTGGAGCCGCTGATCTCCCAGAAGCCGGACGCCCGCCGCGTGCCGGACGGGCCGGTCGCGGTGGAGTTCGACAAAGTCTCCTTCGGCTACCCCTCCGCCGACAAGGTCTCGCTCGCCTCCCTCGAAGAGGTCGCGACCCTCGACTCCCGCGGCGGTACGCAGGTGCTGCACGAGGTCTCGTTCCGCGCCGAGCCCGGCCAGATGATCGCCCTGGTCGGCTCCTCCGGCGCCGGCAAGTCGACCATCGCGCAGTTGCTGCCGCGGCTGTACGACGCCGACGCCGGCGCGGTCCGCCTCGGCGGGATCGACGTACGCGACCTCACGGCCGATTCGATCCGCGAGACGCTCGGCATGGTCACCCAGGACGGCCACCTCTTCCACGAGTCGGTACGGGCCAACCTGCTGCTGGCCCGGCCGGGCGCGGACGAGGCCGAGATCTGGGAGGCGCTGCGGCGCTCCCGGCTGGACGGACTGGTCGCCTCGCTGCCCGACGGACTGGACACGGTGGTCGGGGAACGCGGCTACCGGCTGTCGGGCGGGGAGCGCCAGCGGCTGACGATCGCACGGCTGCTGCTGGCCCGCCAGCGGGTGGTGATCCTCGACGAGGCGACCGCCCATCTGGACTCCACGTCGGAGGCGGCGGTCCAGGAGGCACTGGGCGAGGCCCTCGCCGGCCGGACGGCGGTGGTGATCGCGCACCGGCTGTCCACGGTGCAGGCGGCCGACCTGATCCTGGTCGTGGAGGAGGGCCGGATCGTGGAGCGCGGCACGCACACCGGACTGCTGGCGGCGGGCGGGCGGTACGAGGAGCTGTACCGCACGCAGTTCGCCCCGGCGGACGCGTCGGACGGCGCCGCGACGGCCTCGGGAGCATGATGGCCGACAGGCCCGGGCCCCCGGGCCGCTGCCGATCTTGGAGTACGCGATGGACATCAAACTCGAACTGGTCGCGGTCCCCGTCACCGATGTGGACCGGGCCAAGGCGTTCTACGAGAGGATCGGCTTCAACGCCGATCACGACGTCACCGTGAGCGAGGACATCCGCTTCGTCCAGCTCACCCCGCCGGGGTCCGCCTGTTCGATCGCCCTGGGCAAGGGGCTCACCCGGATGACCCCGGGCTCCCTGGACAACATGCAGGTCGTGGTCACCGACATCGAGGAGGCGTACGCCGACCTCAAGGGCAGGGGCATCGAGGTGACCGAGATCCAGGACATGCCCTGGGGGTCCTTCGTCTACTTCTCGGACCCCGACGGCAACGGCTGGGCCGTGCAGCAGACCAAGCCCCGCACGGCCGCCGGCTGACCCCGGACCCGCCCGCCGCGGCCGGCCGCGCATGGGGCAGGATGGCACCCCGTTCGAGTGTGCGCGAATACCCGAACGGGGCCCCGCCCAGCACGACCTGACAGGTGAACATGGTGACGACACGTCGAACACGGCGGGCGGCAGCGCCCCTGGCCGTTCCCCCGGTCCTTCCCGGCTCGGAGGGTGTCCGTTGAACCGGGACCTCGTCCTGCACGACTGGGTGGTGGCCTCCATCGCGGTGGCCGCGGGCCTCGTGGCCGGACTACTGCTCCGCGCCCTCCTCAAGTGGCTGGGGAAGCACGCCAGCAGGACGCGCTGGAGCGGGGACGACATCATCGTCGACGCGCTGCGGACGCTGGTGCCGTGGGCCTGCGTCATCGCGGGCGTCGCGGTGGCGGCCTCGACCCTGCCGCTGACCGCGCGGCTGGCGGGCATCGCCAACGACTCTCTGGCCGCGCTGCTGGTCCTGATCGCCACGGTCACCGCGGCCCGGGTCGTCGCCGGTCTCGTACGGTCCGTGGCGCAGGCCCGTACCGGTGTGGCCGCATCGGCCACGATCTTCGTGAACATCACGCGGATCGTGGTGCTCACGATGGGCGTTCTCGTCGCCCTGGAGACGGTGGGCGTGTCCATCGCACCGCTGCTCACCGCCCTCGGGGTGGGCGGCCTCGCGGTGGCCCTGGCCCTGCAGGGCACCCTCGCCGACCTCTTCGCGGGGGTGCACATCCTGGCCTCGAAGACGGTGCAGCCCGGTGACTACATCCGGCTCAGCGGGGGCGAGGAGGGCTACGTCGTCGACGTCAACTGGCGCAACACCGTGGTGCGCAACCTCTCGAACAACCTGGTGATCATCCCCAACGGACGCCTCGCGCGGACGAACATGACCAACTACACCCACCCGGAACAGCAGTTGTCGATCCTGGTCCAGGTGGGCGTGGGCTACGACAGCGACCTGGAGCACGTCGAGCGGGTCACCCTCGACGTCGTGGACAGCGTGATGGCCGACACCACCGGCGGGGTTCCCGGCCACGAGGCCGCCGTCCGCTTCCACACCTTCGGGGACTCCAGGATCAACTTCACGGTGATCCTGGGCGTCGGCGAGTTCAGCGACCAGTTCCGGATCAAGCACGAGTTCATCAAGCGCCTGCACCAGCGGTACCGGGCCGAGGGGATCTCGATCCCGGCGCCCACCCGGACGGTCTCGCTCCAGCGGGACGAGGTCCAGTCGACGCCGTCGCCCGTACCGCACCAGCGCGACGCAGCGCCCGCGACCCTCACGGACCTCGGGCGGTAGCAGCGGCCTACCGCACCCCGCCGACGGCCCCCTTCCGGCGCTCCAGGCCGTCGAGCAGCAGGCTCAGCCCGAAGCGGAACTCCTCTTCGAGCGGTACGCCGGTGAGACTGTCGGCGGCCGCGGTCGTGGCCGGACAGGCGGTCGGGTCCAGGGCTCGGTAGTAGTCCCGCAGCTGCGGTTCGTCCCCGGGGCCGGGCGCGCCGGGGCCGTGCTGCTGGACGGCGAACCCGACGACGTAGTGGCCGATGGCGGTGAATGCGCTGGCGGCCAGCTCGACGGGGAAGCCGAAGCCGAAGCCGAGGAGGAGCCCCAGGACGCGCTCGCGGACGGCCAGGCCGTTGGGCCCGACCGGCACCTGGGCCACGAGCAGGGGCAGGGCGTTGGGATGCCGGCGCAGCGTGTGCCTTCCAGCACCGCACCCACGACTCCGAGTCATATGCGGGCCGCCGTGATCGGCCGGTTCGGCGCAGCTCAGGACGTCTTCGAGGTCGCAGACGACGCACCGGCACCCACCCCGGCCCCCGGGGAGGTCCTGGTCCGGCAACGGGCCACCTCGGTCAATCCGATCGACTGCCGCAGGCGCGGCGGCTACGGCAGCAGGCTGATGCGGCTGCGGGGCATCTCCGGCTTCCCGCTCACCTTGGGCAATGACGTGTCCGGGAACATCGTGGCAGTCGGCCCCGGGGTGACGGACCTGCGCGCGGGCGAGGCCGTCTTCGGGGCCAAGGAGCCGTCGAGCCGGGGCACGTACGCCGAGTCCTGCACGGTCAAGGCCGAGCAGGTCGTCCGCAAGCCCGACGCACTGTCGTACGCGGAGGCCGCCGCGCTCCCGTACGCCTTCCTGTCCGCGTGGGCCGCGCTGCGGTGCGCGGGGTTCCGGCCCGAAAGCGCCGCCGGGAAGCGGGTGTTCCTCCAGGGCGGCACGGGCGGCACCGGCGCGGTCACCCTTCAGGTCTGCAAGGCGCTCGGCGCCCACGTGGCCACGACCGCGGGCCCGGCGGGACTGGAACTCTGCCGCGAGCTGGGCGCCGACGAGGTCATCGACTACCGGGCGCAGGACTTCACCCGGCACCTGAAGGACTTCGACTACGCGATCTGCCTCGCCGACCGGGGGCAGGAGGCGGGCATGCTGTCCATCCTGCGGGAAGGACCCGGCGCCGGTTACGGCACGCTCGTCCATCCGCTGATGCCGCTGGTCGACGAGAAGGGGCTGCTGCGCGGCGGGACCGAGACCGCCGCAACCCTCCTGAGCCGGCGCCTGGCCCAGGCCCGGCGCCACCGCGGCTACGGCTGGGCCCTGTTCAAGCCGGACCGCGCGGCCCTGGAACTCCTGGCCCGCCTGACCGGTGGGGGCAGGGTCAGGGCCGCCATCGACCGGACCTATCCCCCTCTCCGCCGTCGCCGAGGCAGAGAAGTACGTCGAGCGCGGCCGCACGAAGGGAAAGGTCGTCGTCACCATCGCCTGAGAGCCGGCCCCACCCCGGGGGCCGACCTACGACGGCCGGACCCGCGCCTCGGTGGGGGCGCGGGTCCGCGTGCTTTCGTGCGGTGTGCGGGGGTTACCAGGACGACTTGGTGACCCCGGGGAGGAATCCGGCGTGTGCCTGCTGGCGCATCCGGACCCGCGAGAGGCCGAACCTGCGCAGGTGCCCGCGGGGCCGGCCGTCCACGCTGTCCCGGTTGCGCACGCGGGTCGCGCTGGCGTTGCGGGGCTGCCTGCGCAGCTCCGCCAGGGCGGCGCGCCGCTCGGTGTCGGTCGACGACGGCCTGCGCATGACCTCCTTCAGCTCGGCGCGCCGGGCGGCGTACCGCTCGACGACGGCCTTGCGCCTCTCGTTCCGCGCGATCTTGCTCTTCTTCGCCATCAGACCTTCACCCCCCGGGCCCGGATCCGGGCCACAGCCGCTTCGACGCCGATCACGTCGACGGTCTTGATCGCCTTCGCACTCAGGGTCAGACGGACGTAGCGGCCTTCGCCGGCCAGCCAGTAGCGCTTGCGCTGGATGTTGGGGTCGAAGCGGCGGGAGGTCCGCCGGTGCGAGTGGGAGATGTTGTTTCCGAAGCCTGGCTGGGCGCCGGTCAGTTGGCAGTGGGCGGACATGGTGTGACCTGCCTCTCCCCGAAACGGGAATCGTTATTGGAAATGGTTTCCATTCCCGTATAGTAGCGGCATGGCTCGCAACGAGGTACGCCCGATCGTCAAACTCCGCTCCACCGCCGGAACCGGCTTCACCTACGTCACCCGCAAGAACCGGCGCAACGACCCCGACCGCATGACCCTGCGCAAGTACGACCCGGTGGTGCGCCGGCACGTCGACTTCCGCGAAGAGCGCTGACCCCCGCCCGCCCGCTCGCCCCTGCCTGAAGGACACCGCCATGAAGCCCGGAATCCACCCCGCCTACGGCCCCGTCGTCTTCCGCGACAAGGCCGCCGACTTCGCCTTCCTCACCCGCTCGACCGCCACCAGCGACAAGACGGTGGAGTGGGAGGACGGCAACACCTACCCCGTCATCGACGTCGAGATCTCCTCGCAGAGCCACCCCTTCTACACCGGCACCGCCCGCGTCCTGGACACCGCGGGCCGCGTCGAGCGCTTCGAGCGCCGCTACGGAGGCCGCAAGTGAGGCTGCCCGTCGTCATCGTCGGCGGGCTCCACTCCGACGCCCGCAAGCAGGTCGTGGACCGGCTGCTGCACACCGTGCCCGGCAGTGTCGCCCTCCACCACGACCTGGCCACCGCGCCCGCGGGCACGGTGCTGCGCCTGGTGCGCGACGCCTCGGGCGAGCTGTCCCGCGGCGAGGCGCCGCTGCTCAACGACTGCGCCTGCTGCGCCCTGCGCGAGGACCTGGTCCCCGAGCTGGAACGGCTGGCCGACGGGGGCACGACCCGGCTGGCCGTCGTCGAACTGTGGGACTCCGTGGAACCCAAGGCGATGGCCGAGGTCGTCGTCGCGCACGGCGGCGACGTACTCGACCTCACCGGCGTGATCACCGCGGTCGACCCCGCGCTCGTACTTCCCTACCTGGTCAACGGCGACGACCTGGCGGAGGCGGGCCTCGCCGCGGCCGCCACCGACCAGCGCACCGTCGGGGACACCTGGGCGCGGCAGTTGGAGTACGCCCCCGTCCTCGCCCTCGTGGACAGCGAGGAGGCCGACGACGAGGACCGCGCCCTGCTCACGCAGCTCCACCCGACCGCCCGCCAGGTGTCGGCCGGATCCGGGGAACTGGCCCGGGCGGCCCTCGCGGGCTTCGACGTGGATACGGCGGCCGCCGCCCAGCACCCGGCTTGCGCCCTGCTCCCCCAGGACGCGGACGAGGCCGGGGTCACCACCTTCGTCTGGCACCGCCGCCGCCCCTTCCACCCCGAGCGGCTCTACCAGGCGCTGGAGGACCTCTGTTGCGCCGCCGCCCGCAGCCGCGGCCGCTTCTGGCTCGCCGACCGGCCCGACACGCTGCTCGCCTGGGACGCCGCGGGTGGCGCCCTGTGCGTGGAGAACGCCGGGCCCTGGCTGGCCTCCCTGCCGGACGCCGCCTGGGAGCTGGTCCCGCCGATGCGCAGGGCGGCCGCCTCGCTCGACTGGCACCCCGAACACGGGGACTGCTGCCAGCACCTGGTCTTCACCTCCCCGGGCCTCGACCGGCAGGGCCTGGCGCAGCTCCTCGACTCCTGCCTGCTCACCGATGCCGAGTACGCCTCGGGGCCGGAGGCCTGGAAGAGGCTCCCGGCCGCCTTCGACTCGCTGCTCGACCCCGTCTCCTGACCTGACCTGACCACCAAGGAATTCCTCATGGCCCGTCGCCAGCCCGCCCTCAAGCCCCCGAAGTCGCGTCCCAACCCGCTGGACGCCGCGGGGATCACGTACATCGACTACAAGGACACCGACCTGCTGCGGAAGTTCGTCTCGGACCGGGGCAAGATCCGCAGCCGCCGGATCACCCGCGTCACGGCGCAGCAGCAGCGCCAGCTCGCCGCGGCGATCAAGAACGCCCGCGAGATGGCGCTGCTCCCGTACGTCAGCGGCCGGTAGGACCCGGGGGACACGCTGCCGCCGGTCGGTTGCCGACCGGCGGCAGCGTCGTGCTGTCGGCCCCGTGCCCCGCCGCTCGTGGCGGGACCTTCCTCGACCGGCCGCCCCGCGTCCAGCACCACGGGCCGGCCGCCCAGCAGGGCGGGGGCCGGGGGCCGCAGTGCGCTAGCTCAGTTGTTGGAACCCACCGTGTTGTCGTGGCCCGCGTTGAAGATGTCGTCGACGGCGAACTGGGACCAGTCACCGAAGACGATCACGTACGAGTTCTCCGCCGGGGCGTTGACCGTCACGTCGGCGCAGGCGGCGGACGCACCGCCGAGGACGATGGCAGCGGCGGCGAGGACGGTGAGCGCGGAACGCACAGAACGCATGGATGCACCTTTCACGGGAGGAGGGGCATCTCCGAACCTAGGGAGCGGCCGCCGCCGTGTCCCGCCGAACGGCCGGGCGGGGTCAAGACCAAGCCGATTGGCCGAAGCTCCGCTCCGGGCCAGGCCCGATCCCGCCCCGCCCGGCATGCGGGTGCGGCCCGATGATGGGACGGTGGGGCCGTTCACCTACGGAGGTGGCTCGCCATGCCCGTGGCCCCTGCCCTCAAGGCGCTCCTCGACCAGATCAACGTCCTGCCGCCGCTCGACGTCCTCACCACCGACCCCGCCGTACTGCGCAGCCGGGAGAAGGAGCTCGGCGCGCTGGTGGTCCCGGCGGCGGCAACCGGGCCGGCCGACATCGGGCCGGTGGCGGACACGACCGTGCCCGGCCCCGCGGGAGCGGTGCCCGTACGCGTCTACCGGCCGGGCGGCGGTCCGGCCGCGGCGCCCACGGTGGTCTTCTTCCACGGAGGCGGCTGGCTCACCGGCGACCTCGACACCCACGACGCCCCCTGCCGCAGGCTCTGCCACGACCTGGGCGCGGTGGTCGTCGCGGTCGACTACCGCCTCGCACCGGAACACCCCTTCCCGGCCGGCTACGAGGACTGCCTGGCGGCTGCCCGCTGGGTCGCCGACCACATCGGCGACTACGGCGACCGCCCCGACCGGCTCGCACTCGCCGGCGACAGCGCGGGCGGGAACCTGGCCGCGGCCGTCGCGCTCGCCTTCCGCGACGAGGGCCGCCCGCTCGCCGCCCAGCTGCTCTTCTACCCGGCGACCGACCTCGCGGGCGACCACCCGTCCCGCAGCGAGAACGCCGAGGGGTACCTGCTGACGGCGCGGAGCATCCTCGCCCTCCAGTTCCTCTACGCCGGCCCGGACCCGGCCGTACGGAAGGACCCCCGGATCTCGCCGCTGCTCGCGGAGGACTTCAGGGGCGTGGCGCCCGCCGTCATCGGCACCGGCCAGTACGACCCGCTGCGCGACGAGGCGGTGGCCTACGCCGAGGCCCTCGCATCGGCCGGCGTGGACGTCTACTCCAGCACCTATCCGGGCCTCATCCACGCCTTCCTCAACCTGGCCGCCATCGACCCGGTCTCCGACGCGGCCGTCACCGACCTCGTCGCGGAGCTGCGGCGACGGCTCGACTGACGCGTCCGCGCGGCGCATTAAGGCTGGCCCATGAAGATCATCGACTTCGAGCACGGCGACCCCCGGCTGACCGGCGACCTGCTCCCCGTACTGCTCGAACTGCGCCCCCACCTCACCGAGGAGCTGTTCCTGCGGATCCTCGCGGAGGGGCACGGCCAGGGGCTGCGCTTCAGCGCCGCCTACGACGACGCCGGGGTGTGCGTGGGCGCCGCCGGCTGGCGGATCGTCGCCAACACCCACCTGGTCCGCAAGCTCTACGTCGACGACCTCGTCACCGCAGCGACCGCCCGCTCCACCGGTGTGGGCCACGCGCTCCTCGCGCACCTGGAGGGGCACGCCAGGGCTGCCGGATGCACCGCACTGACGCTCGACTCCGGCACCCAGCGCACCGACGCCCACCGCTTCTACTTCCGGGAGCGGATGGCGGTGACCGCCTTCAACTTCGAGAAGCCGCTGGTCTGAGGCCGCGCGGCCCGCCAGGTAGTCCACTTTCCTGGAATTGGCCTTGCCGCGGACAGGATTGGCCTCGGTACGTTCGCCGCATGCGCATCCAGATCGTAGACGCCTTCACCACCCGCCCTTTCGCCGGAAACCCCGCCGGAGTCTGCCTGCTCCCCGCCGGGGAATGGCCGGACGACGACTGGTTGCGGCAGGTCGCGGCCGAGCTCAACCACTCGGAGACGGCCTTCGCCCTGCCGCTGCCGACCGGCGGGGGGACCGGGGGCGAGGCCCGGGACGGGGCCGACTGGGAGATCCGGTGGTTCACCCCGCTCGTCGAGACCAATCTGTGCGGCCATGCCACTTTGGCCACGGCCCACACGATGCGCCGGGAAGGCCTGCTGCCCGGACCGGTGCGGTTCCACAGCCGGTTCAGCGGAGTCCTCACCGCACGGGCCGAGGACGACGGGTCCATCACCCTGGACTTCCCCGCCGCCCCGGCCACCGAGGTTCCGGTGCCGCGGGGCCTGGCCGAAGCCCTCGGGGTGCGCCCCGAGGCCACGTACCGTACGGGCGCCCTGGGCGACCTGCTCACGGTGCTGCCCGACGAGGCCGCCGTCCGGGCGGTGCGGCCGGACCTCGGGGCGGTGGCCGCGCTGACCCTTCGCGAGGACCTGCGCGGGGTCATCGTCACCGCGCCGGCGGCCTCCGCGGGCCTGGGGTACGACTTCGTGTCCCGCTTCTTCTCGCCCGCCGAGGGCATTCCCGAGGACCCGGTCACCGGCAGTGCGCACACCGCGCTGGCTCCCTTCTGGTCCGCCCGGCTGGGCCGCGGCGACGGGCTCACGGGCTTGCAGGCCTCGGCTCGGACCGGCCTGGTCAGGACCACGCTCCACGGTGACCGCGTACACCTCTCCGGGCACGCGGTGACGGTGCTGGAAGCGACCCTGCGCGTCTGACCAGGGGCGGGGGCGGGGCGGCCGTGACCGAACCGTCGCCGCCCCGAGGCCCGCCCGATCTCGTCGGCGGGGCGCCTGCTTGTTACGTTCGTGCCTCAGCCGACTCCTGGGGACCCGTCCATGCCTGCACCTGCCCGACCCGGCCGGGTCCTGTCCACGCTGGCCGCGGCCGCCGTCCTGCTGGTGGCCGCCACCGGGTGCGAGGGCGAGGGCGAGGGCGGCAAGGCCACGAAGGCCACGGCGTCGCCGACGCCATCGACCTCCGCGTCGCCGTCCCCATCCCCCTCCCTCTCCGCTTCGGCGTCGGCGCCCCCCAGTCCCGCATCCTCCGCGCCGTCCCGGTCGTCGACCCCGACCCCGACCCCGACCCCGCCCCCGCCCGCTCCGACCCGGCTGAAGGCCTCGGTCGAGACCCGGGGCGGCGCGCTCGCCCTGGTACGCGGCGGCCCCGCGCAGGAGTTCACCGTCACCCTGCGCAACGGGAACTCGGCTGCGTACGGGCACCTGCTGGTCGCCTTCCAGATGGAGTTCCTCGTCGGCGAACCCGGAGACCTTCCGGGCAGCGGGCCGGGCTTCGCGCTGGAGCGCTTCGACGCGTCCTCGGGCACCTGGAAGGCGGCCGCCCTGCGGATCGCCAACGACCACATGCCCGAGTCCTCGTACACGGGCGGCGCCCCGCTCGCCCGCGAGGCCGTGCGCATCGAGCGCTACCGGCTGCGCGCGACGGCCGGCGGGCCGACCGGCAGCACTCCGCTGATGGTGTACTTCGTCGACACCGACGGCGACCGGACCGCCGCCACCCACGTGTACCTCCCGCACACCACCCGCTGAGCGCCCTGCGCCGGTTACCGCTCGCCCAGGGCGAGCACCGCGGTCCGCCACGCGGCGGTGACGGCCCGGCGCGCGCGGTCCGTCGCCTGCGGCACCCGGTCGGGGAGGTGGAGCGGCGCACCGACGTGGACGTGCAGGCAGGGCCGCCGCAGCGGTGCGGTGACGGCTCCGGCGAGCTGCTTGCCCGGGCTGCCGGAGCACAGCCGGCGGGCGCCGGCCTGGCCCACCGGCACGAGGGGGGCTCCCGTCGCGGCCGCGAGCCGGGCCGGACCGCTACGGAAGGGACCCGGGGCGGACTCCCCCGCGTCGAGGCGCTCCGGCAGGCGGCCTTCGCCGTAGATGAGCACGCTGCGCCCGGCGGCGAGGGCCGCGGCCGCGGCATCCAGGGAATCGCGGGCGCGGGAGGTGCCGCGGTGGACGGCGATGTGCCCCTCGCGGCGCAGCGCCGACCCGAGGAGCGGCACCCGCCACAGCCCTCCGGTGGCCAGGATGACGGGGTCGATCCCGTAGCGCCGGAGGGCCGCGACCACGACGACGGGGTCGGCGAGGGAGGTGTGGTTGGCGACGATGATGCTGCCGGCGGCGGGCAGCGCCGCGGGGTCGGCGGAGACCGTCAGCCGCCCGAAGGCGGGTACGACGGCGGCGGCGATTCGGCTGAGCATGGACGACCCCGTTCGGGTGGCGCTGCGGTGATGCGGTACTGCCGTCCATCCTCGGCCGGGCGGGCGGCGAGGGCATGAGTAGCCGTACTCACCCCCACCTGGGGACCCGCGCCGCTCCGGGCAGCAGCCCTCCGTCGCGCAACTCCTGCCCCATGTGGACGAGTTCACCGGCGTCAACACCGACGGCGCCGGTACCAGGCCGGCATCGCGACGCCGGGGTTCGGTCGTGCTCTCCTCGCCCCGGTGGGGACATCATGGGCGGAGACTGTGCGTACTGGACGTTTCCGGAAGGGAAGTGACGCCGTGAGCGCAGTAGCGCTGCTGGGGACCGGGATCATGGGGTCGGGCATGGCCCGGAACCTGCTCCGAGCCGGGCACGGGCTGCGGGTGTGGAACCGGACCCGGGAGAAGGCGGCTTCGCTGGCCGCCGAAGGGGCGGTGGTGGCGGACACGCCGGCCGAGGCGGTGGCCGGGGCCGAGGTGGTGCTCACCATGCTCAACGACGGGGCCGCGGTGGCCCGGGCCATGACCGCGGCCGTACCCGGGCTGCACGCCGGGCAGGTGTGGGCCCAGATGGGCACGGTAGGCGTGGCCGCGCTCGACGAACTGGGCGGATTCGCCCGGGAGCACGGGCTCGTCTTCGTGGACGCCCCGGTCCAGGGCACCCGTCAGCCCGCCGAGGCCGGGACCCTGGTGGTGCTCACCTCCGGGCCGACCGACGCGCGGCTGGACGCGGTCTTCGCCGCCGTCGGCAGCAAGATCCTGCGGTTGGGGGACGAGCCGGGCGCGGCGACCCGCCTGAAGCTCGCGACCGTCGGGTACGCGATCACGGTGACGGCGGCGGTCGGCGAGGCCCTCGCGCTGGCGGAGGGCCTCGGGGTGGACCCGGAGCTCTTCGCCGAGGCGGTGACCGGCGGGCCGATGGACAACGCGTACCTCCAGGCCAAGATGCGGGCGGTCCTGGACCGGGACTTCGCCCCGAACTTCACGGTCCAGGGCGCGGCGAAGGACACCGCTCTCATTGCCGAGGCCGCCGGGGAGGCGGGCATCGCGGTGGACCTGGCGGTCGCCGCGCGCGCCCGCTTCGAGCGCGCCGACGCCCAGGGCCACGGGGCCGAGGACATGGCGGCCAGCTATTTCGCGGGCTTCCCCGATACCCCGTAGCCCCGGAAGGCCTCACGGAGCGAGTACGTCGAGCTCCTCCAGCGCGCCCACGGCGATCTGCCGGGTCAGCGCCTCGGCACGGGCCGCGTCCCCCTCCCGTACGGCCTCGGCCACCTGGACGTGCAGGGTGACGGCGGCCGGATCCGGGTCGTGGAACATCACCTCGTGCTCGGTGCGACCGGTCAGGACCTCGGCCACCACGTCGCCCAGCCGGGCGAACATCTCGTTGCCGGAGGCGTCGAGCACGATCCGGTGGAAGGCGATGTCGTGGTGGAGGTAGCCCTCCAGTTGGTGGCCGCGCGAGGTGCGGACCATGCCGAGGGCCGCCTCCGTCAGTGCTGCACACTGCTCGGGGGTGGCCCGGGTGGCGGCGAGCCCGGCCGCCACCGGCTCGATCGCGGAGCGCAGCACGGTGAGGGAGCGCAGCTGGCGCGGCCGGTCGCTGCCGGCGAGGCGCCAGCGGATGACGCGCGGGTCGTAGACGTTCCACTCCTCGGTGGGCCGCACGGTGACGCCGACCCGGCGCCGGGACTCGACCAGGTGCATCGATTCCAGGACGCGGACGACCTCCCGGACCACCGTGCGGGAGGCCTCGAAGTCCTCGGCGATCTCGTCGGTGCGCAGGACACTGCCCGGCGGATGCTCCCCCGCCGTGATGGCGAGGCCGAGGGTGTCCAGCACGCGGGAGTGAAGCCCCTGTACAGGACTGCCTTCTGTGGTCATGGCGTAAGCGTACGGTGACGCCCCACTGAACAAAAGATGTGATGTTTTATCGCTGACCTCTTGAATAAGTACTACTTAATGGGCTTCAGTGGTGCCCACACGAACCGATGTCGACGAGGACAGCGAGGTACGCGGTGATGCGCGTCATTGTGGTGATGGGCGTGGCCGGCACGGGCAAGACGACCGTGGGCGCACTGCTCGCGGACGCGCTGGGCATCCCGTACGCGGAGGGCGACGCCTTCCACCCCGCGGCCAACGTGGCCAAGATGTCCGCCGGGACCCCGCTGGACGACGCGGACCGCTGGCCCTGGCTCGACGCCATCGGCGAGTGGATCCGCAACCGGGCCGCCGCCCGCGGCGGCGTGGTCGCGGCCTCCTCCCTCAAGCGCGCCTACCGCGACAGGCTGCGCGCCACCGCTCCCGAGGCGGTGTTCGTGCACCTCACCGGTGAGCGCCCGCTGATCGAGAGGCGGATGGCCGCCCGCAAGGGCCACTTCATGCCCACGACGCTGCTGGATTCGCAGTTCGCGACGCTGGAACCGCTCCAGGCGGACGAACTCGGCGTGGCCGTCGACGTCTCGGGAACCCCGGAAGAGATCACAGAGCGGGCGCTGGCCGCCCTGCGCCGGCTCCCCGTGTACTGACAGCAGCCCTGACGGCCCTCGCCCCGTCGAGCAACCGATCAAGCACCCGATCAAGCACCCGAGAAATTCGAGAACGAAGGAACCACCGTGACCGGTCTCAGCGTCGAGACACTGGCAGCGGCCGCCACCGAACCGATCACCTCGGCGGGCACCACCCAGTTGGGCATCGCCGTCCTCGCGGGCATCGCCGTCATCGTCCTGCTCATCACCCGCCTCAAGCTGCACGCCTTCCTGGCGCTGACGCTCGGCTCGCTCGCCCTCGGGGTGTTCGCCGGCGCACCGCTCGCCAAGACGATCGCCAGCTTCACCGCCGGGCTCGGCTCGACCGTCGCGGGCGTGGGCGTACTGATCGCCCTCGGCGCGATACTCGGCAAGCTCCTCGCGGACTCCGGCGGCGCGGACGAGATCGTGGACACGATCCTCGCCCGCGCGAAGGGCCGGGCCATGCCGTGGGCCATGGTGCTCATCGCCTCCGTGATCGGGCTGCCGCTCTTCTTCGAAGTCGGCATTGTGCTGCTGATCCCGGTGGTCCTGCTGGTCGCCAAGCGGGGCAACTACTCCCTGATGCGGATCGGCGTCCCGGCGCTCGCCGGCCTGTCCGTGATGCACGGGCTGATCCCGCCGCACCCCGGCCCGCTGGTCGCGGTCGACGCGCTGCACGCCAATCTGGGGGTCACGCTCGCGCTCGGCGTGCTCGTCGCGATCCCGACCGTGGTGATCGCCGGCCCGCTGTTCTCCCGGTACGCGGCCCGGTGGGTCGACATCCCGGCACCGGAGCACATGATCACGCAGCGCCCGTCGGCACAGCTGGAGCACCGTCCCCGGTTCGGGGCGACGGTCTTCACCGTGCTGCTGCCCGTCGCCTTGATGCTGGTCAAAGCTCTGGTCGACATCGTCGTCAACGACCCCGCCAACTCGGTCCAGAAGGTCACCGACGTCGCCGGCTCGCCGCTGATCGCCCTGCTCGCGGCCGTCCTGGTGGGCATGTTCACCCTCGGCCGGGCGGCGGGCTTCACCAGGGAGCGGCTGTCGTCGACGGTGGAGAAGTCCCTGGCCCCGATCGCAGGCATCCTGCTGATCGTCGGCGCGGGCGGCGGTTTCAAGCAGACCCTGATCGACGCGGGCGTCGGCCGGATGATCCTGGACCTTTCGGAGAACTGGTCCATCCCGGCCCTGCTGCTGGCCTGGCTGATCGCGGTGGCCATCCGGCTTGCCACGGGCTCGGCGACGGTCGCCACGATCTCGGCGGCCGGCCTCGTCGCGCCCCTCGCCGCCGGCATGTCGACGTCGGAGACGGCCCTGCTCGTCCTCGCCATCGGAGCCGGCTCGCTCTTCTTCAGCCATGTGAACGACGCCGGATTCTGGCTGGTCAAGGAGTACTTCGGCATGACGGTCGGCCAGACCCTCAAGACCTGGTCGGTGATGGAGACCATCATCTCGGTGGTCGGCCTGGGCTTCGTGCTCCTGCTGTCACTGGTCCTCTAGCGGAGCGGTACGCGGAACACCTCCGCGAGGTACGCCGCCAGGGCCTGCGGCGTCGGCGGGGAGCACCGGGCACCCAGGTAGCCGTCCGGGCGCACCGCGAACAGCGTCGGGCCCTGCGGGCGGTAGGCCCCCGCGAACTCCCCGCGGGCATCGCGGTACACGGGCAGCGGCCCCGCCCCGTCGGAGTCGGAGTCGGCGGGTACGCCCGGTGCACCGTCGGCGAGCAGGACGCAGGCCTCCACCCGGCCGCCCGACAAGGCCCGGGCGGTGGCGGCGAGTTCGCCGAACGCCCCGTCCCCGGACGGGTCCGCGTAGAGCAGCAGCACATGGCCAGCGCGGTCCCGCAGCAGGTCGTAGAGGCGCAGCGGGTAAGTGGTGACGGCCCGGGTCAGGCCCCCGCAGTCCGGTGCCCGGTCCCCTGCCTGCGGGCCCTGCGCGCCCCGCGGCGCCGCGTCCGCGTCCGCCACCGCGCCGACGACGGGGCTCCCGCGGTAGCCGACGAGCAGTTGCGCCTCCCGCAGCATCATCGTCGCCGGATCCGCCGGATCGGCCTGTACGCCGCCCTGCGTCGCGTGCCGGACGGTGCGGCCGACGACCTCCTCGCCGACGGGCCGGCGTTCCGCGTCGTAGCTCGCCGTCAGGGCCGGGTGGGCGGCGCCCTCGACGGCGAGCGCCAGCTTCCAGGCCAGGTTGTACGCGTCCTGGATCCCGGTGTTCATGCCCTGCGCGCCCGTCGGCGGGTGGATGTGGGCCGCGTCTCCGGCGACGAAGACCCGCCCCTCCCCGTACCGGTCCACGATCCGGTGACTGATGCGGAACACCGAGGACCACCGCAGGGTGGAGGCGACCGTCGGCTGCGGCGACAGGCGGTCGAGGACCTGCTGTACGTCGGCCAGTGCGGGGCCGCGGCTCGTGTCCAGCCCGTGGGCGACGCCGTCCGCGGCCCCGCCCTCACGGCCGCGGGCGGACACCTCGGGCGAGACCAGCATCGACAGCCGGTACCGGCCGGGTCCGGGCAGCGGGATGCAGACCAGCACGTCGTCGACGGCGCCGTCCTCGTCGCGGTGCATGGCCCGTACGCCGTAGCCGTGCGGCAGGTCCCAGTCGACCTGCACGTCGGCGAGCATGTACTCCTCGGGGAAGGCGCCGCCCTCGAACGCGAGCCCGAGCCCCTTGCGGACCGCGCTGTGCGCCCCGTCGCAGCCCACCAGGAAGCCTGACCGGACCTCCTCCTCGGCCCCGGAAGCCGTCGTCAGCCGACTGGTGACCCCGGTGGCGTCCTGGGCGAAGGACACCAGTTCGGTGCCGCGCTCGATCCGGGTGCCGTACCGGGCCAGGTGCTCCTCCAGGATCCGCTCGGTCTCGTACTGCGGGAGCGCGGCGAAGGCGTACGGGACCTCGGGCGGGAGCCGCATTTCGATGCGCGGCTGCTCCACGCCGTTGACGTACAGCAACTGCCCGAGCAGCGGCACGGCTGCGTCCAGGGCGGAGCGGACGAGGCCCATCCGGTCCCAGATCTCCAGGGTGCGGGGCTGGATGCCGACGGCCTTCGCGTACGGCAGCCGCTCCGGGAGCCGGTCGATCAGGCGGCAGTCCACGCCGCGCCGGCGCAGTTCCAACGCTGCGGTGAGGCCGACCGGGCCGGCGCCCACGATCAGTACGTCCCGAGTGTCGGTGTGCACCATGTGGCGTCGCCTCCGCGTCCATCGTCGCGTGGCGTGCCGTCTACGGCGACCCGGCCGCGTCGAGCTGGGCCGCGGCCAGCGCGAAGCCGTTCGCGGCGACGGCGCAGCGGTCGGCGAACCCGCGGACCTCGGTACGGAAGGCCTCGCCCTTCGGCCCCGGCCAGCGCAGGTGGACCACGGCGGCGCGCAGCCGGACGGCGTGCGAGCGCAGCCCGGCCGCGTGCGAGCGCAGTGCCGAGGCGGGCGTCTGGGCCGGGGCGCGCACCGGTGCGGCGGCGGGCGGGACGGCAGCCACGACGCCGGTGGCCGTGACCCGGTCTGCCGCGGCCGCCCGGGCCGCCGTGATCCGGCGGGCGGTCCCCGGCGGTAGGGGGTCGCCGGGGCCGCGGTCGAAGAAGGCCCGGCAGGCGGCGCCGAAGCCGAGGAGCGGTTCGGCGGTCATGGCCCGGCCGGTGGCCACCTGCCAGCCGGCGTGGTCGTTGAACGGGTTGTCGTCGGTCAGCGCGTGCCAGGCGAGCAGATCGGCGAAGGCCGGGGAGAGCAGCGTGAAGGCGTACTCGGTACCCCGGTCGCGCATGATCGCGCGGAACGCGCGGACGGCCTCGCCCTGCCGGTCCTCTTCGACGGCCTTGAGCACGGCGGCCGCGTCCGGGTCCGCCGCCAGCTCGGGCCGGCCGGCGCTCGCGGCCCGGATCCGGGCCTTGAGCCCGCACACGGCGATGCTGACGGCGAGGCTCTCGCGCCCGGCGAGGATCCCGGCGAGCCGGCCCGCCGCCGCCACTCCCCGGCCGCGCGGGGCCCAGCCCAGGCCCGCCGGGTCGGTGAGCGTGCGCAGCAGGGTGCGCCAGGCCGGTCTGCGGCGCCTGCCCCGGGCGAGCGCGGTTGCCGGCAGGCGGGCGCCGAGGGCCAGTTCGGAGGCGTGCCGGGCGGCCTCGCCGACGGCGTCGGCGGTTTCCGCGAGCTCGCGGCACACGGCGCCCAGCAGGTCGACGTCCGGGTCGGTGGACTCGGAGGTGACGGCGTCGGACATGGGTTCCTCGCGTTGCAGTGGGGGTGTCGGGTCAGCGGTGGAGGAGCGTGAGCCTGATTCCTTGCGGGTCCAGCGTCAGGGGCAGCGGCCCCGTCGGGTTCAGCACCGGACGGGTGGACTCGACGCGGTGGCCTTGCAGCACCTCGGCGCAGAGCGCGGCGGTGAGCAGCAGTCCGAGCCGGCTGCCGGGGCAGCGTCCCGGGCCGTGGCCGAAGGGGGCCATCCGGATGTCGCGGTCGGCGTCGGGGGTCTTCCAGCGGCCCGGTACGAAGACGTGCGCGGCCGGTACGTGTTCGGGATCGCGCTGGTGGAAGGCGGCGGGCACCAGGACGGTGGTGCCCGCCGGGTGGCGCTCGCCCCGCCACTCGGTCTCGGTACGGGTGACCCGGACCAGGTCGGGCACCACGGGGAACAGCCGCAGCGACTCCCGGACGCAGGCCCGCAGGCGGGGCAGTTCGCCGCGGGCACCGGCGGCGGCTTCGGCGGCGGCCGCGTCCTGTTCGGCGGGGTGGGCCCCGAGCAGCAGCAGGGTGCGCAGGAGGGTCGCGGGGACCGCGTCCATGGCCGCGAGCCAGTGCTGGGCCGGGCCGACGGGGTCGCCGTGGCGGGCCGCCCGGCCGGCGAGGGTGTGCGGCGCGGCCTGGGCGGCGTACTGCCGGATCCGCGCCACGGCCTTGTCGCGGACGGTACGGGAGCCGCGGGCGCGGCCGCTGCGCAGGTGGCCGAGCAGTGCGGCGAGTTCCTCGTCTCCGGCGGCGGCGTCGCCGAGGACGATCCGCCGCGCGATGCGGGCCACCGCGTGGCGGGCGCGGGCCAGTTCGAGGCCTGCGGCGGCCGTCAGGAGCGGGGCCTCGGCTGCGACGGCGGCCAGGAACGGCCCGCACGAGGGGTGTACGGGGGCGCCGGCGGCCAGTACTTCGTCGTGGAGCCGGCGGCGCGCCGCGCCGGGGCCGCCGGGCGGCTCGGTGTGGAAGCGGCGCAGGTCCTGCGGGTCCAGCAGGACGAGCACGGTCCCGGCGAGGCCGCGTACGAGGACGGGGGCGCCCCCGTGCCGTACGCGCAGGGCGCGCAGCGCGGCGGCGGACCAGCCCGGGCGGGCGGGTGCGGCGTACGGGTGCGTCGCCCGGACCCGGCCGCCGCTCACGAAGCCGCGTACGAGGACGGGCAGGGTGTGGGTGGCGGCGAAGCGCACGGCATCGGCCCGCCCGCCGCCGCTCCGTGCGGCGGGACTTCGCAGCGTGTCGAGAGCGGCCTCGTGGACCGTGCGCATCCGGTACCTCCGCGCAGCCGTGGACGACGGTCGGTGACATCGGGATCACCGTACGTCGCTCCCGGAGGGTGCGCGCTCCGAGGACTACGGCAGGGGGGCGAGCCCCGTGAGCAGGGCGGCCGTGTCCAGCCCGGAGGCGAGGTAGGCGGTGAAGGCCTCGTTGTTCAGGGCCCAGGGGGAGCGCCGGCGGCGTACGAGCGCGATCGCGTCGGCGGGCGCGAGGCCGCGGTCGACGAGGCACTGGGCGACTACGAGCCCTGAGCGGTTGTACCCGCAATGGCAGCGCACCAGGGTGACGAGCCCGGCGTCGAGCCCGCGCGAGGCCGCCGCCGCGAGGCGCTGGGCCGTGTGGAGCTGATCGGCGGTGAGAGCGGCGTCGGGCATCTCGGCGACCAGGTGCTCCGCGCGCGGGCCCGGACCGTGGCCGGGCCGGGTGAAGAGGCTGATGACGAGGTCGAACTCGTCCTCGACCACGACGGGGCGCAGTTCGCCGGCCGCGTCGGTCCACCAGTGGCCGCCCATCCAGAGTCCGGGGGTGATCTCGCCCCAGGGGGCCTGCGGGCCGGGCACTTCGCGGTCTCGTTGACGGGTCTTCTTCATGCGGATCACGGCTCCCCGGTCGCGGTCGCGGTCGCACGGGCGGGCCGCGGCCGTTGCCCGTCAACGGGAGCTCAAGGACAGGCAGTTGCCGAGAGTGCCGCGTCACGGAAGGCTCTGCGGAAGGGGCCCGGGGGACGGGTCGGGAGCAGGAGGGCCCAGCGGCGCAGGCGGGGGGCGATCCACAGGGCCGGGGCGTCGCCGTGGGACCAGGCGCCGTGCGGGGCCGGGTGCCAGAGGAGGCCGCGGGCGGGGGTGAGCTCGCCGGTGCGGATCCGCAGGGAGTCGGCGGTCCAGGCGCGGCTGACGGGATGGTCCGCCGGGGAGAGCAGGTGGCTCGGGAAGCGGGCGAGGTCGGCGAGGGGCGCGTGCAGGGTGCCGTCGGGGGCGAAGCCGGTGCCGGTCATGCCGAGCGGGGTCCAGATCCGCTCGGCGGCGTACGCGGCGAGTGGTCTGCCGCTGAGGTGCTCCACGAGGCGGGTCAGCGTGCCGGGCTGCGCCACCGCGTCCCGGGTGAGCAGGTGGTGGGTGGTGGTCCCGGCGGGGGCCGCTGCGGCGAGGCCCTCGCCGTAGGCCGACAGCGGGGTGTGCAGGCCGAGCTCCCCCGCCTCGACCAGGGTCCCGATGACGGGCCACAGGGCCAGCACGGCCGCGAGCCCGTCCACCTCGTACGTACCGTCGGGCGCGGCGCCGACGCCGGGGCCGGCCGCGCCCTCGTGCACCCCGTCCGGACCGCCGACCGCCCAGGCGGCACCGGGGTCGGCGGAGCGTACGAGTGCGCGGATGCGGGCGGCGCGGTCGCCTGTCCGGTCGTCTGCCCTGTCCTCGCTCCGGAGCGTCATGTTCAGCCACGCTACGGCCGCCCGTACGGCGGGTTCCGCGCGTCGCGCGGTGCGGTCGTACCGCGCCACCCGATTGCCGGTACGACCATCCGAAGGGGCGGGGCGCCCATGGCACCCCGCCCGCCCGGCTAGCCCTTGTCGGGGCGGTCCGTCACGCGCAGCGTGTTCAGCAAGGGCTTGCCGAAGCCGCTGTGGGTGACGAAGCGGATGTTGAGCACCCCGTCGGTGACCGTCACCGTGTACGTGCGGTTGACGGCCTTGTAGGTGCCCGCCTCCAGGGCGATGTCCAGGGAGGGCAGGACCTGCGTGCCCTCCGCCAGGACGTCGAAGACGCGCTTGTTCGGCTTGGTGGAGGAGAGCTCCGCGAAGCCCAGCTCCACCGTGTAGGTCCCGTTCGGGACGTTGTCGAAGCGGTACTCGTACATGCCCTCACGGGCGTTGCGGAACAGCCGCTGGTCGTCCGTTCCGGCGATCGTGCGGCCGGTGGACTGGACCGAGCTGCTGCCCTGGTAGCCGTAGGAGCCGGCCGTGTACTTGCGGTCCGGGGACCAGCTGTCCCCGAGCGCGTCCGTGCCCGCGTAGTCGGAGCCGGCGTCCAGGGCGACCTGGTAGCGCGGGACCACGACCTTGACCGGGACGCTCAGCACCGGGGTGCGGCCGCTGGCGGACGTGATCTTCAGATCGGCCGTCAGGACCGTGCCCGGGGGCAGGCCCGCCGTGTCCACGGTGAGGGTGAGCGCGGACTTGCCGCCCGTGGGGAGGTTCCCGCTGCCGGGCGTGGCCGTGAGCCAGGCCGCGTCCTCGGTCACCGTGAAGTCGGTGCCCAGGCCGGGGTTGGTGAGCTCCAGCGTCCGGGTCCGCTTCTGGTCCGGCGGGAGGACGGCCTCCACGGCCGGCTTGGAGGCGGTGACCTTGCCGGTGCGCAGGGACTGCGTGACCGGCGTGACGTCGGCCGGCTTGATGTCGACGGTCGCCGTGGCGGACTCGTAGGAGGGGGCCGCCAGGGCCACCGTCTTCGAGCCCGACGGGCTCTGGACGACGTAGCCGCCGTCCGCGGCCGTGGTCGCCGACACCGCCGTGTCCCCGGTGCCTACGGTCACCGTGGCGCCGGCGACGCCCTTGCCGTCGTTCGCGTCGAGCACCCGGCCCGCGACGACGCCGCTCTTGGTGGTGCGGAAGGCGATGGACAGGCCGTCCGTGATGACCGCGGTGTTGAAGGAGTACTTGAAGGCGTCGGTCCCGGTCGCGTTCTCCACGCCCACGGTGGCCGTGGAGCCGCCCTTGATGCCGGTGCCGCCCGTCCCCTTGTAGGAGTACGTAACGGTGCCGTCCTCGCCGATCGCCGCCGAGAAGGAGAACTTGTCGGTCTGCGCGGACCAGTGGGCGACCGCGCGCCATTCGATCACGTAGCTGCGGTGCGGCGCCGTGCCGGTCACGGAGGTGAAGACGCCCGAGCCGCTGCCGGCGGCGCCGACGACGAGGTCGTCCCAGAACGGGTACAGGGCCGCGTTCGGTGTGGCGGTGCTCGGGATGTCCCCGTTGATGTCACCGGTGTTGTTGCCGCCGAAGCTGACCGTGCCGTTCGTCCCGATCCACGCCTGGCCGTACGTCTTCCCGTACAGCGGCAGCGGGAAGGGGAGGTCGACGCGCTCGGTGGTGTTGTCGCCGGTCAGCGCGAGCTGCCGGTCCCCCGCCGGGTACGGGCGGTCGCCGGCGGCGGCGCAGGCGTAGCCGTAACCGTCGGTGCGCTCGGGGAGGTTGACCGCGACGGTGGTGTCCCCGGCGACGGTGGCCTTGGCCGTGCCGCCGGTGACGCAGCGCGAGGAATGGGTCGCGTTCACGTCGTACGTGCCGTACGGCAGGGTGACCTCGAAGCGGCCCTGCGCGTCGGCCGTAGCGGTCACCGGGGTGTCCGCGACGGTGACGGTGGCGCCCGCGGCGGGCCCTGCGGCCGAGGAGACCGTGCCGGTGAGCTTGCCGGAGGCGGCCTGGGCGAGGGTGAAGTCGCCCGTGGCGGTGGCGTTCTCGGTGACCGTGGCGGTCCCGGTCTGCTGCCCGTAGCCGAACTTCGACGCGGTCAGGGCGTACTCGCCGACCGACAGGGAGCGGAAGCTGTAGGTGCCGTCGGCCGCGGTGGTCGTCGTACGGTCGATCGGGCCGTCGGCGGTGACCTTGACTCCGGCGACGGGGTCGCCCGAGCCGGAGCGGACGGTGCCGCCGAGGGCGCCGATCGCGCCGCGCGGGGCGCCCGTCACTGCGGCGAGCGCGTCGAGCTTGCCCTCGCCGAAGACGTTGTTGTCGGCTGCCGTGCCGCCGCACTGGCTGCTGTCGGTGTCCTGCGCGGTGCCGTCCAGCAGCGCCTCGGTCTGCGCGATGTCGCCCTCCAGGGCGGGCGCGGCGGACCACAGCAGGGCCACGGTCGCGGCGGTGTGCGGCGAGGCCATGGAGGTGCCGGAGAACGACTCGTACGCGCCGCCGGGGACGGAGGAGCGGACGTTCACGCCGGGGGCGGAGATGTTCGGCTTGACGAGGCCGCCGGGGCCGGCGCCGCGCGAGGAGAACGACGCGATGGCGCCGTTGACGTCGAAGGCGCCGGAGCTGTAGGAGCTCGCGTAGTCACCGGGCGAGCCGCTGGTCGCGCAGCCCGGGCCGGAGTTGCCGTTCGAGAAGGCCGGGAAGATGCCGGCCGCGCGCCAGGCGTCGACGATCTGCTGGTACCAGTCGTCGTGCGCCGCGCTGCCCCACGAGTTGTTCACGATGTGCGGGGCGAGGTCGGGGCGCGGGTTGCGGCCGTTCAGATCGGTCGGGGCGACGATCCACTGGCCGGAGGCGAGCAGGGAGGCCTCGGAGCAGGAGCCGGTCTCGCAGCCCTTGGCCGCGATCCACTTGGCGCCCGGCGCGACACCCGTCTTGTTGGCGCCGCCGTCGTCGCCGACCATCGTGCCCATCGTGTGGGTTCCGTGGTCGTTGTTGTCGCAGGGCGCGGCGGTGGAGCAGATGCCGCCCGGGTCGAACCAGTTGTAGTTGTGGTCGTACGACCCGTCCGCGTTCTTGCCGCGGTACTGGTTGTTGACGGCGGGGTGCGTGTAGTCGACGCCGCTGTCGATGTTGGCGACGACGATGCCCTCGCCGCGCACGCCCAGTTGGTCCCACACCTGCGGGGCCTTGATCCGGTCGATGTTCCACTCGACGGCGTCGGCGGCTGCCTTCTCGCGCCTGCCCTCGGCGGGCTCGGGGAGGGTGACCTGGTCGTCGGCGTCGATCCGGGAGACCTCGGGGCGCTGGGCGAGGGTTCCGGCGAGCTTCTCGCTGCCGGTGACGCGCACCGCGTTGACGATCCAGTACGAGGTGTAGTCGGCCTTCGCACCGTCCAGGGCCTTGATCACCTCGGCCTGGCTGCGTGCGGCGTGGTCCTTCTTGAGCCGGAGCACGGTCTCGGCCTTCGCCGCGCGGGTCTGCTGCCGGCCCGCGGAGGTGAGGTCGGCGGCGGTGTCGAGGTAGACCCAGAAGACGGCCTTGGCGGAGTCGTCGAGCTGGGCGCGGAGCTTGGGTTCGATCTTGCGCTCGGCCGCGCTGGGCGCGGGGCCGGGTTCCGGTGCGGCCGCGGCCACGCCCGCGCCGACGGGCAGGAGCAGGACCGAGGTGAGAGCGGCGAGCGCCGTTCGTAAGGATCGTCGTCGGTTGCGTTGGGCCACGTGTTGTCTCCTCGTACGCCGTGTGCAGGTTGTGCGGGAAGGGAGTGCGTGACGTGCGCGGGTCATGGTGAAGGAGTAGTCATGACCATTACAAGAGGGCCTCATGGGCCACGGCGGCCGGTGGCGCCCTTCCCCGTGGCCTTTTCCGGCGGCCGTTGCCGGTGGCCCTTCCCGGCTCTTCCCGGTGGCTCTTCCCGCTCGCGCGCGCCAGCCTGAAGGCATGACCGCGTCCTCCGGCGAAGCCGCGTCCACCCCCGCCGTGCGGCTCGACACCGTGCAGGGCCGGTGGATCGTACTGACCACCGTGCTCGGGTCGGGCATGGCGCTGCTGGACTCGACCGTGGTCAATGTGGCCCTTCCCCGCATCGGGCGGGACCTCGGCGCCGACCTTGCCGTCCTGCAGTGGACGGTCAACGCGTACCTGCTGACCCTGGCCGGGCTGATCCTGGTCGGCGGGGCGCTGGGCGACCGGTTCGGGCGGCGCCGGATCTTCGTGCTCGGCGTGGTGTGGTTCGCGGTGGGCTCGCTGCTGTGCGGCATCGCGCCGAACGCCGGGGTACTGGTGGCCGCCCGAGCCCTGCAAGGCATCGGCGGCGCGCTGCTGACGCCCGGCTCGCTGGCACTGATTCAGGGCTCGATCCACCGCGACGACCGGGCCCGGGCCGTGGGCCTGTGGTCCGGGCTCGGCGGGGTCGGCGCGGCCGTGGGGCCGTTCCTGGGCGGCTGGCTGGTGGACGGGCCCGGCTGGCGCTGGGTGTTCCTGCTGAACGTACCGGTGGCTGCACTGTGCGTGCCGGTCGCACTGCGGCACGTACCGGAGTCGCGGGATCCGCAGGCGCACGGGCGGTTCGACGTGGCCGGGGCCGTGCTGGGCGCGGCGGCGCTGGCGCTGCTGACCTATGCGCTGATCGAGGCCCGGTCCGGCACCGTCCTGGTGGTGGGGGCGGCCGTGGGCGGTGTGCTGCTGGGGGCGGCGTTCGTGTACGTGGAGCGGCACCGGGCCGACCCGATGGTGCCCCCGGACATCTTCGCCTCCCGGCAGTTCACCGCCGTCAACCTGGTCACCCTGTGCGTGTACGCGGCCTTCGGCGGCTTCTTCTTCCTCGTGGTGCTCCAGCTCCAGGTCGTCGCCGGCTACTCGGCACTGGCCGCCGGGGCCGCGCTGCTGCCGACCACCGCACTGATGCTGCTGCTGTCCGCCCGGTCGGGGGAGCTCGGCGAGCGGATCGGGCCGCGCGTCCCGCTCACGGTCGGACCGCTGCTGTGCGCGGCCGGGATGCTACTGATGCTGCGCGTGGGGCCGGGCGCCCCGTACGTGCGGGACGTGCTGCCCGCACTGGTCGTGATGGGGATGGGCATGGTGGCCCTGGTGGCTCCGCTGACGGCGACCGTGCTGTCCTCGGTGGACGCCGGGCGGGCCGGTCTGGCCAGCGGCATCAACAACGCCGCCGCCCGGGCCGCCGGACTGCTCGCGGTGGCCGCCCTGCCGCTGCTGTCCGGGATGGGCCCGGACGCGTACCTCTCCGCCGACCGGTTCGACGCCGCCTTCGGGCGGGCCATGGCCTGGTGCGCCGGGGCGCTGGTGGTCGGCGCCGCACTGGCCTGGGCGACCGTACGCTCCCCCGCGCCCGGGGACTGCCACCCGGAGTGCCGTACCCACTGCGCGATGGCTGCTCCGCCCCTCGAACCCCCGCGTGAGGCGGAGCGCTGACGTCCGTCCGGCGCCCTTTTCCGCGAAGACCTACGGTGAAAGAGGAGGAGAGGAACCTTGACTGAAAATTCAGTCAATGCCACAGTGCGGCTACCTCTCATCCACCCTCCTTCGGAGGTTCACATGAACCCAAGCCGCAGAACCGTGTTGCGCTCGGCGGGCGCCGGGGCCGCGGGCCTCGCCCTCGGAGCCCTCACCACGCAGTCGGCACGGGCCGGGCAGACGACGGTCGCGTCGGCGACGGCGCGCCGGATGACCGTGCCCCTCGACGACGTACGGCACGTCCGCACCTGGATGGCCTGGCCGTCCAGCCGCTCGATATGGGGTTCCGACCTCGCGGGAGTGCAGCAGGACATCGTCTTGATCGCCAGGACGGTCGCCCGCTACGAACCGGTACTGATGTGCGCGGCGGACGAGAACGCGGCAGCCACCGCCCGGGCCCGCTGCGGCTCCACGGTCACCGTCATCTCCACCATCCCGGTGGACGACCTCTGGATGCGGGACACGGGCGCCGTCTTCCGGCGCGACGGCGCGGGCGCCGTCGACACGATCGGCCTGAACTTCAACGGCTGGGGCAACAAGCAGACCCACCGCAAGGACGCCAAGGTGGCCGGGCTGCTCGCCGCGCACGAGTCGCTGCCCTTCACCGCGACCGCCTTCGTCGGCGAGGGCGGCTCGGTGGAGACCGACGGCGACGGCACGCTGATGGCCACCGAGAGCAGCCTGGTCAACAAGAACCGCAACCCGGGCCTCACCCGGGCACAGGTGGAGGCCGAGGTGCTCGCCGCCTACGGCGCGGACAAGATGATCTGGGCCCCCGGGATCAAGGGCCAGGACATCACGGACGACCACATCGACGTCACCTCCCGGTTCATCCGCCCCGGCGTGGTGATGGTCCAGGTGCCGCCCGCCGACCGCACCGACATCTGGGCCAAGGACGCCCGCCAGCAACTCGCGATCCTGTCCGCCGCCACCGACGCCAAGGGCCGCCGGCTCCAGGTCATCAAGGTGGACGGCCCCGACACCCTGCGCTCCGACAACCCCGACTTCGTCGACTCCTACCTGAACTTCCACGTGGTCAACGGGGCGGTCATCACCTCCCAGTTCGGCGACCGGGCCAAGGACGCGGGGGCCAAGCAGGCACTCGCGGCGGCGTTCCCCGGCCGCACCGTGGTCCAGCTCGACGTGGACCGCCTGATGGGCGGCGGCGGGGGCATCCACTGTTCGACCATGCAGCAGCCGGCCGCACAGTGATCACCCGGTGATGTAGCGCCATGTGCTGGAGCGCGACGGCCGATCTGACGGCGGGTACGGTCATCGCCGCCGCCGGGGTCGTCTGCGTCATGCGCGTGCGGCGGGTGCGCGACCTGCCCGTCGCCGCGCTTCCGCTGCTGCTCGGCGTGCACCAACTGGTCGAGGCCGCGGTCTGGCGCTCCGGCGGCGGCTGCGGCCCCGCCACCACGGCGTGGGCCGTGATCGCCCTGCCGCTGCTGCCGCTGTGGGTACCGCTCGGCGTGCTGCTCGCGACCGCGCCCCCGATGTCCGGGCCGCGCGAGCGGCGCCGCCTGTGGGCCCCCGCCGTCGCCGGTGTCGCGACCGGCGCGTACCTCTCGTACTGCCTGGCGACCCGGCCGGTGAGCGCCGAGATCCGCGGCCACATTGTTGGCTACGGTGTGAATATTCCGTGGACGCCGCTGGTTCTTGCGGGCTACTTGTTCGCCACTCTCGGCGTGCTGCTGATCTCCGGCGACCGGCACCTCAGGGTGTTCGGCGCGGTGTTGACCGTCGGGGCCCTGGCCTGCTCAGCGTTGTGGAGGCTGGAATTCGCCTCCACCTGGTGCGCCTTCGCGGCCGTCGCTTCGGTGCTGGTCCTGGGCTGGGTACGGCGCCGGAAACCGGCCTCCTCTGTTACGTGATCGGCCAAAAGTTACCTAGACGTATGTAGTGACTTCACACGCACCCGGCAGTAGAACTCGTTCCCATTCCGCCGAGAGTGAGGAACGTCACATGAGTGGCAAGTCCCTGCACGGAAACGGCTCCAAGGGCATATCGCGTCGCGGATTCATCGCTAGAACAAGTTCCATTGTTGGAGCCATGGCCCTCGCCGGTCAGGTCGCTTCGACACAGGCGCAGGCAGCCGTCGCCGCCGACCCCATCCAGAACGGCGCCCGCGTGCCGGTCCTGGTGATCGGCACGGGGTACGGAGGTTCCGTCGCCGCGCTGCGCCTCGCGCAGGCGGGCGTCAACGTGCACATGGTCGAGATGGGCATGGCCTGGGACACCCCGGGCACCGACGGCAAGATCTTCGCCAACACCACGGCGCCGGACTACCGGTCGTACTGGCTGCGCACCCGGACGAAGGCCCCGCTCAGCAACTTCCTCGGATTCCCCATCGACAAGGACGTCCCCAAGTACACGGGCATCCTGGACGCCGAGGAGATGGGCGGGATCATCGTCTACCAGGGCCGCGGCGTCGGCGGCGGCTCGCTCGTCAACGGCGGTATGGCCGTCACCCCCAAGCGGCAGAACTTCGGCGCCATCCTGCCGACGGTGGACGCCGACGAGATGTACAACACCTACTACCCGCGGGCCAACGCCGGGCTCGGCGTGGGCCTCATCGACCCGGAGTGGTTCGAGACCGTCGGCTGCTACCAGTTCGCCCGCGTCGGCCGCAAGCACGCCCAGCGCTCCAACTTCCCCTTCGTCTTCGTCCCCGACGTCTACGACTGGGACTACATGAAGGCGGAGGTGGCCGGTACGGTCCCCAAGTCCGCGGTGGCCGGCGAGATCCTCTACGGCAACAACGCGGGCAAGAAGTCGCTCCAGCAGACCTACATCGCGGCCGCCAGGGCCACGGGCAAGGTCACCATCTCGCCCCTGCACCGGGTCACCTCGGTCTCCCCCGCCTCCGGCGGCGGCTACACGGTCTCCATCGAGCAGCTGAACACCGACGGCAGCGTCGCGGCCGCCAAGAGCGTGACCTCCGACCGGGTGTTCTTCGCGGCCGGCAGCGTCGGCACCAGCAAGCTGCTGGTCAGGCTGAAGGCGACGGGCGCGCTGCCCAACCTGAACGAGGAGATCGGCAAGGGCTGGGGCGACAACGGCAACGTCATGTGCGGCCGCGCCAACCACATGTGGGACCCCACCGGCAAGGTCCAGGCCTCCATCCCCTGCGGCGGCATCGACAACTGGGACGCGGGCGGCGCCTTCGCCGAGGTCGCGCCGCTGCCGACTGGCATCGAGACGTACGCCTCCTTCTACCTGTCCATCACCAAGAACCCGAACCGGGCCCGGTTCTCCTGGAACGCCGCCGCGAACAAGGTCGACCTGGACTGGCAGACGGCGTGGAAGCAGCCGTCCATCGACATGGCCAAGACCATCTTCGACAAGATCAACTCGAAGGAGGGGACGATCTACCGCACCGACCTCTTCGGCACCAACAAGATCTGGGGCGACCACCTCACCTACCACCCCCTCGGCGGTGCGGTCCTGGGCAAGGCCACCGACAACTACGGCCGCCTGCACGGCTACACCGGCCTGTACGTGATCGACGGAGCGCTGATCCCCGGAAACACCAGCGTCAATCCGTTCGTGACGATCACCGCGCTCGCCGAGCGCAACATCGAGAAGATCATCGCCACCGACCTGTAGGCATGGTCAACGGCCAGATCGCCAGTGGCCGTTGACCAGTGCGGACGGCAGAACCGGAACAGCCTGAAGAACCCGGGGCCCGTCGGATTCACCGACCGGCCCCGGACCCGTGTCCCCGTCAGTGGTTCGGCAGCATGCAGACGCTGTCGAGGCCCAGCACGTGGTTGAGCCGGCCGAAGGCCAGCCAGGAGCCGATGCTCATCGTCAGCTCCACGATCTCCAACTGGCTGTAGTGCGCCTTCATCCGGTCCCAGAACTCGTCGTCGAGCCCGTGGTGGTCCAGCGTGTACCGCTCCGCGTACTCGGCCGCCAGCCGGGTGCGGTCGTCGAAGCGGTCCGTGGTGCGCCAGTCGGTGACGGCGTCGGAGAACTCCTTCTCGACCTTCTCCCCGTCCCGGTCGGTGCGCCAGTCCAGGCAGAAGATGCACCCGTTGATCTGCGCGACGCGCAACCGCGCGGCCTCGAACTCGCGCAGCCCCAGCGTGGTGTGGGCGTACACCGACAGCGAGAAATTGGCGGCGGCCATCCCGATGCCGGGGACCATGTCACCCCACACGTACTCGATCGGGTGCTGTCCTTCGGGAATGTCGATGTTCACGGCTGTTTCCTTCCGAGTTTGCCGATGGCGGGGCGCAAGGGGATGTCCAGGGCGTCGTAGAGCCCCGGTTCGGCGTCCACGAGCCAGTCGATGGCGCCGACCAGCCGGCCGACCGCGGTGGCGTTGCCGCCCGCGGAGCGGTTCTCTCCTTCGTCGGTCGCCTCGATGGTGACCTCGATGCGCGGGCGGCCCTCGATGATCACCCGGTGCGCACCGTCGCCGCCGTCCGGCGGCGAGGGCCAGTCGGGGGCGCAGGAGGCGTGGATGCGGGTGACGTGCTCGATGACGATGCGGGGCTCGCCCTCGACGATGCCCTGCACCTCGAAGCGGATGGCGCCCTGGGTGCCGGCCTCGAACTCGCCCATCGTCCTGGTGGTCACGGTGGCGTCGAGGGCCCGGCGGTCGACCGTCTCGACGATGTCGTCCAGCTCGATCCCGAGGGCGCGGGCCATCATCCGTATCTGTCCGCCCCACACCATGGTCGGTACGGACGGCATGAGCATCATCGGCTCGAAGTCCATGGGCTGGCCCATGCCGACGAGGTAGCGGACCGAGTCCGGCTGGTCGTAGGTGGAGTAGTCGAATATCTCCTGGCAGCGGATGACGTCGATCCGTGTGCCGAGTCCGCTGAGCAGGAGGGGCAGTACGTCGTTGCCCCAGCCGGGGTCGACTCCGGAGGCGAACAGCGAGCCGCCGCCCTCCGCGACGGCCGCGGCCACCGGGTCGCGGAACTCCGGCGGGGCGTTGCGGTGATCGTAGAGCGGGTACAGCGCCGGGCTCACGACGACCGCGCCGGACCTGATCGCGCGCGTGATGTCGGCGAGCGCGTCGTCGGGGCGGACGTCGCCGGACGCCGCGTAGACGACCGCCTGCGGATCGGCGGCCAGGACCGCCTGGATGTCGTCGGTGGCCGCTACGCCGACTTCGTAGTCGAGTTCACCGAGTTCCCCCGCGTCGCGGCCGACCTTGTCGGGATTGTGGACGATGACGGCGGCCAGTTTCAGCGCCGGATGGGCCTCTACGGCACGGATGGCCAATCGGCCGACGTTGCCGGTACCCCAGACAACCGTGGAAATCATGCGCGGAGGGTAGCGACAGGACCTGCAGGTTTCCAGAGCCGCGGGCCCCCGGCGTCACTGGTTCTGGGCGCCCAGGACGAAGAGGAGGTAGACGAAGAAGGCGAAGAGGTGGCCCACGAACAAGTAGGCGATCAGCCGGATGACGAGACCTCGGGGGAACTTCGACTCCATGCGCCGCAATCCGGTCGGCGCGGGGGTCGGCTCGGTCGGCGCGGGGGTGGGGTCGGTCGGCTCCGTCGTGGAGTCGGTCGGCTCCGTCGTGGAGTCGGTCGGCTCCGTCGTGGAGTCGAGCGTCTCTCGCTGGGACATGGGTACGTCTCCTCGCCTATCGGTGGTGCGTGGTTGCCCCGCCGCCCAGGCACAGCCCGGCGAGGCTGCTCTGGAGCAGGGTGTGGACGAACAGCAGGTCGGATCCGGCAGCGGTGGCCGCGCCGATCCGGTGCGGGGTGAGCGAGTCGAAGTGCGCGCTGTCCCCCGGCTCCAGCAGGTACTCGGTCTCACCCAGGTGCAGCCGCAGCCGCCCCTTCAGCACGTACAGCCATTCCTCGCCGGGATGTACGCGGACCAGTTCGCCCGGGCCGCGGCCCTGCGGCACGTGCACGCGCAGCGCCTGCATGCCCCGGCCCGAGCCCCCGGCCTGCCAGTACGTCCATCCGTCGGCCTCGCGGGCCCCCGGTCCACCGGCCCGTACGATGGGGTCGGCGACGGCGGGGGTCTCACCGAGCAGCTCTGAGACCGTCGTACCGTAGGTGCGGGCGAGTTCGAGCAGCAGGGGCAGCGAGGGCTGGCGCCGGCCGGTCTCCAGTCGCGAGAGGTGGGCGGGCGAGAGCCGGGCCCGCGCGGCGGCCGCCTCCAGGGTGAGTCCGGCGCGGCGGCGCAGTTCGCGAAGTTGCGGGGCGACGGCGGGGAGTTCCCCCACCGGGCCGTCGGGGTCGGCCGCGTCTTCGGGGCCGGGGGCAGGACCGGTTGTCATGCCCCGATTGAGCCAGATTCTTGCCCGTCAGGCAATCCGCCTTGCCTCTGAGGCAAATCACGCGGGTTCCGGTTAGCCTCGTGGCATGGTGCACAGCGAGGCGAACGACGTACCCGGCTATCTGGCGGAGGCGCCCGAGGGGCGCAGGCCGGCCCTCACCCGGATGCGGGACCTGTGCCGCGCGGAGCTGGCCGGCTTCGAGGAGGTCATGGCCTACGGAATGCCCGTCTACCAGCGGGACGGCGCCGCCGAGATCGCCTTCGCCTCCCAGAAGCAGTACGTCTCCTTCTATCTGATGCGCGGCGACGTCCGCGAGGCCTTCGCGGAACGCCTGGCCGGACAGGACATGGGCAAGGGCTGCCTGCGGTTCCGCAAGCCCGAGGACATCGACTTCGACCTGCTGCGGGACCTCCTGCGGGCCACTGCGGCGCGCCCCGGCACGGTCTGCTGACCCCGCGCGTGCGGGGGCCTCAGGGTCCGTCCGCCAGCACCGTCTCCACGGTGTCCGCCTGCTCGGCGCGCTTGTCCGGGCGGTGCCGGAGCACCCGCGCGAACCGCAGCGCGACCCCGGCGGGATAGCGCGGGGAGCGCTGCAGACCGTCGTAGGCGATCTCCACGACCAGTTCGGGCCTGACCCGCACGGTGTAACCGTCGTCCGAGGTCGCCAGCTCCAGCAGTCGGGCGGTCTGCCAGCGCAGCATCTCGTCGGTGAGCCCCTTGAAGGTCTTGCCGAGCATGGCGTACGAGCCGTCGGCGGCCCGCGCGCCCAGGTGCAGGTTCGACAGCAGCCCGGTGCGCCGCCCGTGGCCCCACTCGACGGCGAGGACCACCAGGTCGAGGGTGTGGACCGGTTTCACCTTGAGCCAGTGTTTGCCGCGCCGCCCGGCGGCGTAGGCCGAGTCGAGCGCCTTGGCCATCACGCCCTCGTGGCCGCGGCGCAGGGTCTCGGTCCAGAACTCCTCGGCATCAACGGCCTGCCCCACCGGATCCTCGACGACCAGCCGCCGGACGCGACGGTCCTCGGGTACGAGCGCCGCCAGGGCCTCGTAGCGCTCGCGGACCGACCGGTCGAGCAGCACCTCGTCGCCCGCCGCGAGTACGTCGAAGAAGTAGGGGACGACCGGGAGTGCCTGGCGGGCGGCGGCGACGTCGACGCGCGAACCCACCCGGCTCGCGACCTCCTGGAAGGGCACCGGACGGCCGTCCGCCGACTGCCCGATGACCTCGCCGTCGAGGATGAACCGCTCCGCCGGCAGCGTCCGGGCCAGCTCGGCCACCTCCGGCAGCCGGTCGGTGATCTCGTCCAGGGACCGCGTGTACACCCGTACGTCGTCCCCCTCGCGGTGGACCTGTACGCGGATCCCGTCGAGCTTCTCCTCCAGCGCCGCGGGCCCGAGCGCCGCCAGGGCCTCGGCCACCGACTTGGCGGTGTTCGCCAGCATGGGCTGTACGGGCTGCCCCACGCGCAAGGTGACATCGCGCAGGGCCTGCGCCCCGTCGGCGAGGACGGCGGCCGCCACCCGGGGCAGCGAACCGTCGAGCATCACGGCCCGGCGCAGCTCGGCCGCCGGCACCCCGGCAGCGGCGGCCACGCCCTCCAGCGCGACCGCGTCGAGCGCGCCCTGGCGCACCTCGCCGGAGATCAGGCTGCGCAGGAACCGCTGCTCGGGTTCGGTCGCCGCACCGAGCAGGGCGTCCACGAGCCGGTACCGCTCGGCCTGCGCGCCCGGGCCCGCGACGGCCGCGAGCTCGGTGACCGCCGCGTCGACGGCGGTCACGGTCAGGGTGGGCTCGGCGGCGGGTTCGCTCTCCCGGGCCAGCGCGCGCCATCCGATCCCGGGACGGCCCTGCGGGAGGCGCCCGGCGAGGTAGGAGATCACCAGCGCGGCCTCCTCCGCCGGGGCAGCGGCGAACAGCTCCGCGAGCAGGGCGCTCTTGCGGGACCGGGCGGAGGCCTCGGCGACCTCCCGGGACACGCGTGCGACCTCGGCCAGCAGCATGCGGCCATCCTCCCGCCGGTCGGCGCAGGGCGCAGGTCGGGCGGCAACCTCCGGCGCGGCGGGGCTGCCCCGCGACGCCGGTGTACCGCAGGCGCGGTACGCGGGGGGCTGCGGCGTAGTCCTCGAGAAGGTGCTGAGTTCAGCCTGCGGGGGCGCGGTCGGCGGGGCCCGGGCGTTTAGGGTTCCCGTATGAAGCTCCGACTGCCCCGGCGCCGCCGAAGCCGCCTGTTCGCGGGCGCGGCCGCACTCGCCGTCGTCGCGGGAGCCGGCACGCTGACGGCCACCGCGGCCGGTGACTCCGCGTCCGTGCACCGCCAGGACCAGGTGCTCGACATGCCCGGTGCCGCGATCGACACCTCGTACTTCACCTCCGGTGGCGGCGAGAGGCGCCCCGCCGTGCTCATCGGGCACGGCTTCGGCGGCAGCAAGGACGATGTCCGGGAGCAGGCCGAGCGGCTGGCCCGCGACGGGTACGCGGTCCTGACCTGGTCCGCGCGCGGCTTCGGCCGCTCCGGCGGCCGGATCGGGCTGAACGACCCCGAATACGAGGTCAAGGACGTCTCCCGGCTCATCGACTGGCTGGCCACCCGGCCCGAGGTGCGGCTCGACGCGGACGGCAACCCGCGCGTCGGGGTGACCGGCGGCTCCTACGGCGGGGCCGTCTCCCTGCTCGCGGCCGGACACGATCCGCGCGTGGACGCCATCGCCCCGACGATCACCTACTGGAACCTCGCGGACTCCCTCTTCCCCAACGGCGTGTTCAAGAAGCTGTGGGCCGGGCTGTTCTTCACCACCGGATCCGCGGGCGGAATGCAGGCAGGGCAGGCGGGTCAGGCGGGAGCCCCGTCGGGCCCCGGGGCCGCCGCTCCGCCCGCCGCCCCCGGCTGCGGCCGCTTCCAGCCCGAGCTGTGCGCCATGTACGAACGCGTCGCGGTGGCCGGAAAGCCCGATGCCGAGGCCCGCGCCCTGCTGGAGCAGCGCAGTCCGTCGGCGGTCGGCGACAAGATCAAGGTGCCGACCCTCGTCGTACAGGGCCAGGACGACTCCCTCTTCCCGCTCGACCAGGCCGACGCCATGGCCAGGGCCATCGCCGCGAACGGCGCACCCGTGTCCGTGGACTGGGCGGCGGGCGGCCACGACGGCGGCATGCGCGAGGCCGACCGGGTCGAGTCCCGGATCAAGGCCTGGTTCGACCGCTACCTCAAGGGGGACGAGGCAACGGCCACCGGACCAGCGTTCCGCGTCTCGCGTTCCGGCGGCATCGATTCCACCGACGGCGAGGTCAAGCTGCGCGGCGCCGACGGCGACGGCTACCCCGGGCTGCGGTCGGGCCCGCGCGAGTTCGCCCTGGCCGGACGGGAGCAGGGCTTCGGCAACCCGGCGGGCGGGGCTCCGCCCGCGCTGTCCGCACTGCCCGGCATCGGCGGGCAGCTCGCGGCCTTCGGAGCCGGGCTCTCGCTGGACTTCCCCGGGCAGAACGCCCGGTTCGAGACGGAGCCGCTGGACACCGGGTTGCGCATCACAGGGACCCCGACCGTAACCCTGAAGGTGAGGTCTACGGCTGCGGACGGTTCGGCCGTGCTGTTCGGCAAGGTCTACGACGTCGGGCCCGACGGCCGCCAGCAGGTGCTGCCGAGTCAGCTCGTCGCCCCGGTACGGGTGGAGAACGCCGGGCAGGACGCGACCGTCGAGCTGCGGCTCCCGGCGATCGACCATGCCGTGGAGGCCGGGCACCGGCTGCGGCTCGTGGTGGCCGCCACCGACCTCGGATACGCGTCCCCGGCCGCGCCGGCCACGTACACCGTCTCCGCGCAGGGTCCGCTGGCGGTGCCCGTCGCCGACGGGGTGCGGACGGCTGCCGCCGGGCTGCCCGCCTGGACCTGGGGGCTGCCCCTCGCGGCTCTGGCGCTGGCCGCGGGGTTGTTGGGAGTCCGGAGGACCGGCGGGGGCCGCGGTCGGGTCCGGGCGGGAGAATCGCAGCCCGAACCCGCGCTGGCCGACGTACCACTGGAAATCACCGGGCTGACGAAGCGCTACGCGAAGGCGCAGGACCGCTACGCCGTGCGGGACCTGTCCTTCCGGGTGGAGAAGGGCCAGGTGCTCGGCCTGCTCGGGCCCAACGGGGCCGGCAAGACCACCACGCTGCGGATGCTGATGGGCCTGATCTCGCCGGACGCCGGGGAGATCAGGGTGTTCGGGCACGCGGTGCGGGCCGGGGCTCCGGTGCTGTCGCGGGTCGGGGCGTTCGTGGAGGGTGCCGGCTTCCTGCCGCACCTGACGGGCCGCGCCAACCTGGAGCTGTACTGGCAGGCCACCGGCCGCCCGGCCGAGGACTCGCACATGGCCGAGGCCCTGGAGATCGCCGGGCTCGGCGACGCGCTGGAGCGCGCGGTGCGCACGTACTCGCAGGGCATGCGGCAGCGGCTCGCGATCGCCCAGGCCATGCTCGGCATGCCGGACCTGCTGATCCTCGACGAGCCGACCAACGGGTTGGACCCGCCGCAGATCCGCGAGATGCGGGACGTGATGATCCGGTACGCGGCGGGCGGGCGGACGGTCATCGTCTCCAGCCACCTGCTGTCCGAGGTGGAACAGTCCTGCACGCACCTGGTGGTCATGGACCGCGGGCAGCGGGTGGCGGCCGGCGAGGTCGCCGAGATCACCGGCGGCGGGGACACCCTCCTGGTGACGCTGGCCGGCCCGGTGGACGAGGTGACCGTGGAGAAGGTGGCGGCGCTGGAGGGAGTGGGTTCGGTGGTGACTGCCGAGGACGGGCTGCTCGTACGGCTCGAAGGCGCGACGGCCGCCGGGCTGATCGCGGAACTCGTGCGGCTGGAGGTGCCGGTGAGCGGAGTCGGTCCGCACCGCCGGCTGGAGGACGCGTTCCTCACCCTGATCGGAGGTGCGGCGTGAGTACGGTCCGGGCGCAGGTCCAGGAGGTGGCCCCCGGCTACCACGCGAGCCGGACCCTGCCGCTGCGCGTGGAGGCGCTGCGGCAGTGGCGGCGGCGGCGGACGCTGGTGATGGGCGGGGTGCTAGCCGCACTGCCGTTCATCCTGATGATCGCGTTCGCGGTGGGCGGCGGGCCGGACGGCGGCCCGGGCGGCAACGGCCGCATCACGCTCATCGACACGGCGACCGCCTCGGGGGCGAACTTCGCCGCCACGTGCCTGTTCGTGTCGGCCGGGTTCCTGCTGGTGGTGCCGGTGGCGCTGTTCTGCGGGGACACGGTCGCCTCGGAGGCCGGCTGGTCCTCGCTGCGCTACCTGCTGGCTTCGCCGGTGCCGAGGGCGCGGCTGCTGTGGAGCAAGCTGGTGGTCGCGCTCGGCTTCAGCCTGGCGGCCATGGTGCTGCTGCCGGTGGTGGCGCTGGCGGCGGGCACGGCCGCGTACGGGTGGGGGCCGCTGAAGCTGCCGATGGGCGGTTCGTTGGCGGCCGGGGACACGGTGCCGCGGCTCGCCCTGGCCGTCGCGTTCATCTTCGTGTCGCAGTTGGTCACGGCCGGGCTGGCGTTCTGGCTGTCGACGCGTACGGACGCGCCGCTGGGCGCGGTGGGCGGGGCCGTCGGGCTGACGATCGTGGGCAACGTGCTCGACGCGGTGACCGCGCTGGGCTCGTGGCGGGAGTTCCTGCCGGCGCACTGGCAGTTCGCCTGGGCCGACGCCCTTCAGCCGCAGTTGGAGTGGGGCGGCATGGTCAAGGGGGTCGCGGTGTCGGTGTCGTACGCCGTGGTGCTGTTCGCCCTCGCGTTCCGGGGGTTCTCCCGCAAGGACATCGTGTCCTGAGCCGCCGCGCGCGGCGCGCCCTCCTGAGTCTTCGGGTGGCGCTCCGGCGCGGCGCGGCGTCAGGCGGCCCCGGGCGCCACGGCGTCGATCTCGGCGAGCAGTTCGGGCTCCAGCGGGCGGTCGGCCACGGCCGCGTTGGCGCGCACCTGCTCGGGCGAGGTGGCGCCCGCGATGACCGAGGCGCAGCCGGGCTGGGCGGACAGCCAGCCGATGGCCAGTTCCAGGACGGTGCGGCCGTGCTTCTCGGCGATGGCGGCCAGTGCCTCGACGGTGTCGAGGCGTTCCTCCGTGAGGTACGCGTCGCGTCCTTCGAGGCGGGAGCCAGCCGGCACGGGCGTACCCCGGCGGATCTTGCCGGTGAGCAGGCCGTTGGCGAGCGGGAAGTAGGGGAGCACGCCGACGCCGTAGTGCAGGGCGGCCGGGACCAGCTCGCGCTCCGCCGACCGCTCCAGCAGTGACCACTCGTTCTGCGCGGACACGAAGGGTGCCGCGCCGGTCTCCCGGGCGACGTGGGCGGCTTCGGCGAGCTGCCAGGCGCTGAAGTTGGAGTGGCCGATGTAGCGGATCTTGCCCTCGGCTACGAGCTCGGTGAGCGCGGCCAGGGTCTCGGCCACGGGGACGGTGGGGTCGGGGCTGTGCAGTTGGTAGAGGTCGATGTGGTCGGTCACCAGGCGGCGCAGGGACTCCTCGACCGCCCGTCGGATGTAGGCGCGGCCGCCTCGGGAGCCGGCGGCGGCTCCGTACCCCATGTCCGCGCGGGCGAAGCCGAACTTGGTGGCGAGGACGACCTGGTCCCGGCGGCCCTTGAGGGCTTGGCCGAGGTGGGTCTCGGAGCCGCCGAGGCCGCCGTAGATGTCGGCGGTGTCGAGGAGGGTGATGCCCGCGTCGAGGGCGGCGTCGACGACGGCGCGGGTGGCCTTGGCATCGAGGCGGCCGCCGAAGTTGTTGCAGCCGAGGCCGACGGCGGACACCCGTAGACCTGAACTGCCCAGGGGGAGATGGCGCATGGGTTCCGTTCCTCCACTCACGAACGAACTGCGGACTGTTGACCGCTGACGATCACAGTGAAGTTACCCCAGGGCTGCCGGGCGGGCGGCCCTCTTATTGGAGGGTGACGATGGTGGGGCGGCCGAGGTCGGGCCGGTCGCGCAGGGGGAGTTCGGCGCCCGGGCGCTCCAGTTCGAGTACGACGATCTCGTTGGAGCCCGCCCGCCAGAGGGGCGCGGGGGCGTACAGGGCGCGCTGCGGGCCGCGCGGGGTGTCGTAGTGGCCGAGCAGGAAACCGTTCAGCCAGAGCAGACCGGTCCCCCAGCCCGATACGTCCAGGAAGCCGTCCGCGGGCGGCTCCTCCAGGGTGTGGGTGAAGCGGTGGAAGGCGGGCTCGGGTTCTTCGGACGCTTCGGGGGCCCCCGCCGACCAGGTCAGGCCCGTCAGGTCGGCGAGCGGCAGCGGCCGTATCTCCCATTCGAAGAGGTGCTGGTGCCCGTGGCGCACGGCGCGCCAGATGCCCTTGCGGTCGTCGATCAGCGGGCCGTAGTTCACCCTGCCCATCGCCCGGACCAGGATGTCGAGGACGACTCCGGCCTCGCCGACGGGGAGGTCCAGGCCCTGGTCGGGGGTGTTGCGGTCGAGGATGCCGAGGGGCACGCCGTCGGCGAAGACGTACGCGCGGTCGCCGAGGCCGTCGATCTTCACCGGCATGGCGGGGCGCGGGCCGGTGACGGTCGTGCGGTAGTGGATCAGGCCGTGGTCCTGGCCGAGCTTCTCCATGGACTCGGGCGCGGGGCGCAGCACCGGGGGGCCGCCGAGTACGTCGAGGTGCGCGAGGAGCGGCGCGGTGCCCGCGGGGACGGCGAGGGCGGGCGTCATCCGGGGCGGCGGTTCGGGCAGCGGGCCGTCCGGCAGGGGGACGTACTTGCCGATGACCTCGCGGAACGCGTGGAACTTGGGGGTCAGTTCGCCGGCCTCGCCGATGGGGGCGTCGTAGTCGTAGCTGGTGACGGTCGGCTGGTAGCCGGGGTCGCAGGGGCGGGATCCGGTGTGGTTGGCGCCCGCCCAGAAGCCGAAGTTGGTGCCGCCGTGGGCCATGTAGAGGTTGACGGAGGCGCCGGTGGCGAGGAGTTCGTCGAGCGACTGCGCCGCCTCCTCGACGTCGCGGACGTGGTGCTCCTCGCCCCAGTGGTCGAACCAGCCGATCCAGAACTCCATCGCGGCGAGCGGACCGGTCCGCTGGTAGCGGCGCAGGTGAGCGAGGCGTTCGGCGGGCTTGGCGCCGAAGGTGGCCGTGGCCAGCCGGCCCGGGACCGATCCGCCCTGCAGCATGGCGTCCTCGGGGCCGTCGGCCGTGAACAGCAGGCAGTCCACGCCGCGTTCGACGAGGGCCTGCTCCACGTGGGCCCGGTAGCGGGTGTCGTTGCCGTACGAGCCGTACTCGTTCTCGATCTGTACGGCGACCACCGGTCCGCCGCGGCTCGCGAGCAGGGGCAGCAGTTCGGGAACGACGAGGTCGAACCAGCCGTCCACCTCGGCCTCGAACCGCGGGTCCGAGCAGCGCAGGTGGAGGCCGTCGACGGCCAGCAGCCGGGCGGGGAGGCCGCCGAACTCCCATTCGGCGCAGATGTACGGGCCGGGGCGGACGATGGCGTCGAGCCCGAGGTCCTGGGCTGTGCGCAGGAAGCGGCCGAGGTCCCGCCAGCCGGTGAAGTCGGCCTTGCCGGGGGCCGTTTCGTGGAAATTCCAGGGAACGTAGGTGTCCACGGTGTTGGCGCCCAGGGCCCGCAGCCGCTTCAACCGGTCCTCCCACAGGTCGGGGTGGACGCGGAAGTAGTGCAGGGCCCCCGAGACGATGCGGTGGGGGCGGTCTGCGCGCCGGAAGCCGTCCTGGTCGTGCGTGAGCATGCGCTGACTCCCGGGAGAGGTCGAGATGCTGCCGTGAGGTGCGGGACGCCGCCGAATATATGAATGCGCGGTCCGCGCCGTCAATGACCAGTTGATCGGAATCGATCGAATCGATCGGACCTGTTCTCTATGATGGCCCGGACGGACAGAGCTCGTACAGCCGCAGCCGCGGCCACGGCCGTGCGCAGACCGCAGGGGGACCTTCCTTGAGACCACACGTAGACCAGCGCCAGGCCCACGTCCTCGCGCTCGTCCAGGCGCGCGGCAGCGTGCGCGTCGCGGACCTGGCGCAGGAGCTCGGCGTCTCCCCCGTGACCCTGCGGCGGGACATCGAGGCGATGGCGGCGCGGGGCGAGATCCATCGGATGCACGGGGTGATCAGCCGGGTGGAGGCCGGTCGGTCCCCGGTCGCCGCGGGGCCGGCTGCGGGGGCTGCGGCCGGGGCTGCGGGGGCTGCGGCCGGATCTGCGGCTCGTGCGGTCGCGTCCTCCGGGGCGGCGGCCAGGGCCGACGGGCTGGTGATCGGGATGGTGGTGCCGACCACCGAGTACTACTACGCCGAAGTCGTACGGGGGGCCCGCGAGGTGGTCGAGGCGCGGGGTGCGCGGCTGACCGTGGGGCTCACCCGGTACCTGCCGGGCGAGGACCGGACCCAGGCGGACCGGTTGTTGTCCACGGGGGCGGACGGGCTGCTGCTGACTCCGAACTGGGACACCGGCTCGCCCGGCCCCGGCGAGGGGGCGTGGACCGCGGAACTGCCGGTTCCGACGGTGTTGGTGGAGCGGTGGGCCCCGCCGGGGCATGCGGCGTCAGCGCTCGACCGCGTGACCTCGGACCACGCGCACGGCGCGGCATGCGCGGTGCAGCACCTGGTCGAACTGGGGCACCGCCGGATCGCGCTGGCCAGCCGTCAGACACCGACGACGGCGCGGCTGCGCACGGGGTACGAGGCGGCCGTGGCCGCGCTCGGGCTGGAGCCCGCGCCCGCGTGGCCGGCGGCCGGGCCCGGCCCGCTGTCCGACGCGGACGCGTTCGCCCGGACCCTGGACTACTTGCACGAGGCGGTGACCAAGGGCGGGGTGACCGCCGCCCTGATCCACAGCGACACCGACGCGATCATGCTGATCCCGCGGCTCCAGGCGCGGGGGGTGCGGGTGCCGGAGGACCTGGCGGTGATCACGTACGACGACGAGGTGGCGGGGCTGGCCGATGTCCCGCTGTCGGCGGTGGCGCCGGCCAAGGGCGAGGTGGGCGCGCGGGCCGCGGGATTGCTGCTGGACCGGCTCGCGGGCGGGACCTCGTACGAGAGCCCGCGCCAGCACCTGGAACTGCTTCCGCGGCTGACGATCCGCTCGTAGAGCGCGGGGGGGCCGATGGACGGGGGCGGATCAGGGCCGGTGACCGTTCCGATCGAACTGCGCGTTCACTCCCGGCGGTGGGCGCGGACCAGGCCGGCCAGGTACTCCCGGCCCGCGGCCAACTGCCCCGGCAGCTCGGCGGCGCCGGGGTACCAGCGCTTCTCGTACTCCCAGCAGAGCCAGCCGTCCGGTTCCGCGGCTGCGGCGACGGCCACAGCCTCGGCGAGCGGCAGCACTCCGGCACCGAGCCCGAGCGGGGTCAGCTCCCCCGCCGACGCCACGTCCTTCACCTGTACGTAGCCCAAGTGCGCGGCCAGGGCGCGCCGCGACTCGGCCGGGGCCTCGCCGCCGAGCCAGGTGTGCAGTACGTCCCACAGTGTGCCCGCGGCGGGATGTGCGACGCGGTCGAGCACGCGGGCCGTCGCGGCCGCGGTGCGGTGCGAGTCGTGGGTCTCCAGCAGGATCCGCACCCCGTGCCGCTCGGCGAACGGGGCCGCGGCCAGCAGTCGGCGTACGGCGTGGTCGTCGGCGGCCGGGGCTGACTGGTCCCCGCCTCCGGGGAAGACGCGGACGTAGGGGGCTCGCAGGTCGGCGGCGAGCTCGATCAGCGCCCGGACCTCGGCGAGGACCGGCTCGTCCGGACCGGCGGCGGCCACCCGGGCGTACCCGGCCACGCCCAGGACGCGGACCCCCGCGGCGGTGAGAGTCCGCAGTCCCGCGGCGCGGTCGACGGCCGGGCTGCCGGGGTGCAGCGGCTCCTCGGGGTGGGCGCGCAGCTCCAGGCCCTCGTACCCGTGGGCGGCGGCGAGTTCGGCGCTGCGCGCGAGCGGCGTGCCGGGCAGGCCGAGCGTGGAGAACGCGTACCTCACGGGCGGCTCCCTCCGGCCGAGGGCGGCGGCGCGGTGGAGCCGCGCACGATCAGATCGGCGGGCAGCGTGGTGATCCCGCCCGGGGGCAGCGGTCTGCGTCCGGTGACGAACTGCGCGGCGAGCACGCCGGCTTCGCGCAGCGGCACGCGGACGGTGGTCAGGGCGGGCGCGGTGTCCACGCAGACGGGCAGGTCGTCGAAGCCGGCGACGGAGACGTCCTCGGGGATGCGCAGGCCCGCCTCGCGCAGGGCGGCGGCGACCCCGGTGGCGACCGTGTCGTTGGCCGCGGCGACGGCGGTGAAGGGGGCCCCGCGGCGCAGCAGTTCACGGGCGGCGTCGTACCCGGCGGAGCGCTGGAAGCCGGCGTGGACGGTGAGGTCGGCGCAGCTCTCGGGCAGGGCGGGATCGTGCCGCGTCAGGGCGTCATGGTGCCCGGCGAGCCGCTCCCGGGTGGTGCTCAGGCCGGGCGGGCCGGCGACGTAGGCGATGCGGCGGTGGCCGAGCGCGAGCAGGTGCTCGGCCAGGCGGAAGGCGCCGCCGCGGTCGTCGAACATGATGGTGGCGACGGGCAGCCCGGCCGGTACGGGCAGCGGGGGGCGTCCGCACAGCACCACCGGGGCGCCGGTGGCGGCGATCCGCGCGACCCGGGCGGCGAGCGCGAGGGCATGCTCCGCTTCCTCGACGGCGCTGCCGGTGAGGACGACCCCGCCGGCCCGCTGGCCCTCCAGGAGCGTGAGGTAGGCGAGCTCGGTCGCGGCGGCGCCTTCGGTGTTGCAGACGACGGCGAGGCGTCGGGCGTCCGCCTGGCCGGTGGGCGAGAGTGCGCTCTGGAAGGAGCCGGCGAGGATTCCGAAGAAGCTGTCGGCGATGTCGTGGACGAGGACGCCGACGAGGTCGGAGGTGGCGGCCGCGAGCGCGCGGGCGGGGCCGTTGGCGATGTAGCCGAGGTCTTCGACGGCCTGCTCCACGCGGGTCCGGGTGGCGCCGGCCACCGGATATCCGCCGTTCAGTACGCGCGAGACCGTCGCGGGCGACACGCCTGCGTGCGCCGCGACCTCGGCGAGGGTCACCGCCATCCCCACCCCTCCTCCTGCCGGCCCGCGCCGTGCTCGCTCGGGCGTTCATCGCTTGCTCGGGCTCATCGTCTCATCCGGTGTGTGGATCTCCGTACCCTCCACATGCTCCCGGATTGAGGAAGCGCTTTCTATCACCCAAAAGGGTCTTGCAGAGGATCGATGGGCGACCCTAGCCTGATCGGAGTGAAAGCGCTTTCTATCCGCTTTCCGATCCGATCCTGGATCCGGTGCCGGATCCGAGCCTGAAGAGGGGGACCCCGTGGAGCGCAGGACGATCAAGATCGCTATGAACGGCGTGACCGGGCGGATGGGGTACGGCCAGCATTTGGTCCGGTCCCTGCTCGCCCTGCGCGAGCAGGGCGGCCTGGACCTCGGCAACGGCACGGTGCTGTGGCCGGAGCCGGTGCTCGTGGGGCGCCGCGAGGAGGCCCTGCGGGCCATCGCCGAGCGGCACGGGCTGGAGCATGTCAGCACGGACCTGGCGGCCGTGCTGGCGGATCCCGAGGTCGAGATCTACTTCGACGCGCAGGTCACCGGTGCCCGGGAGGCGGCCGTCCGGCAGGCCATAGCGGCGGGCAAGCACGTGTACTGCGAGAAGCCGACCGCGCTGAGCTTCGAGTCCTCGCTGGAGCTGGCGCGCCTGGCCGCGGAGGCCGGGGTCAAGCACGGCGTGGTCCAGGACAAGCTGTTCCTGCCGGGGCTGCTGAAGCTCAGGCGGCTGATCGAGGGCGGCTTCTTCGGCGAGATCCTGTCCGTGCGCGGGGAGTTCGGCTACTGGGTCTTCGAGGGCGACTGGCAGCCCGCCCAGCGGCCGTCGTGGAACTACCGGGCGCAGGACGGCGGGGGCATCGTCGCCGATATGTTCCCCCACTGGGAGTACCTGCTGCACGGGCTGTTCGGCCGCGTCAGAACGGTGCAGGCGCTGGCCCGTACGCACATCGGCCGGCGCTGGGACGAGGACGGCAAGCCGTATGAGGCCACCGCGGACGACGCGGCGTACGGGATCTTCGAGCTGGAAGGCGGAGTGATCGCGCAGATCAACTCCTCCTGGGCGGTCCGCGTGCACCGCGAGGAGCTGGTGGAGTTCCAGGTGGACGGGACGCACGGCTCGGCGGTCGCCGGGCTGCGCGGCTGCCGGATCCAGCACCGCGGGGCGACGCCGAAGCCCGTGTGGAATCCGGATCTGCCGCAGACCCACGACTTCCGGTCCCAGTGGCAGGAGGTACCGGACAACTCCCCCGCCGACAACGGCTTCAAGGCCCAGTGGGAGCTCTTCCTTCGACACGTGGTGCTGGAGGAGCCCTGGGAGTGGGACCTGCTGGCCGGGGCCCGCGGGGTGCAGCTCGCCCAGCTCGGACTGCTCTCCTCCGCCGAGGGCCGGCGGCTGACGGTGCCGGAGGTGTCGCTGTGAGCATCCGACTCCCTTCGGCGGACGGCGGGTTCCGCCCGTACCGTCCCGGTACCCGACCGCTCGCGCCGCTGGAGTGCGGCCCGGCCCGTAGCCGTGTGTTCTACTCGGCCGCGCATGTGGTCGCCGACCCGCTCGCCGCCTCGGCCGAAGCCGGGCCCGCGGTCGACTGGGAGGCCACGCTGGCCTTCCGGCACCGGTTGTGGGCACAGGGGCTCGGGGTGGCCGAGGCCATGGACACCGCCCAGCGCGGAATGGGCCTGGACTGGCCGACGGCGGCGGAGCTGATCCGCCGCTCGGCGGCCGAGGCCCGGTCGGTGGGCGGCCGGATCGTCTGCGGCGCCGGCACCGACCAGCTCGCGGCGGGCGTGGTGCACTCCCTGGCCGCGGTCATCGCCGCGTATGAGGAACAGCTCGCGCACACCGAGGAGTGCAGGGCCGGGGCCGTAGTGATGGCCTCGCGGGCCCTGGCCGCGTCGGCGCGCGGCCCGGAGGACTACCAGGAGGTGTACGGGAGACTGCTGCGGCAGAGCGCCCGGCCGGTCGTCCTGCACTGGCTCGGGCCGATGTTCGACCCGGAGCTGGCCGGCTACTGGGGGCACGAGGACCTGGACCGGGCCACGGAGGTCTTCCTGAAGATCATTGCCGAATGCCCGGAGAAGGTGGACGGGATCAAGGTCTCGCTGCTGGACGCGGAGCGCGAGGTCGGCATCCGCCGGCAGCTGCCGGCGGGAGTGCGCTGCTACACGGGCGACGACTACCACTACCCGGAACTGATCGCCGGTGACGGGGAACTGGCCAGTGACGCACTGCTGGGCATCTTCGACCCGATCGCCCCGATCGCGGCCCGGGCGGCACGTGCCCTCGACCTGGGCGACCCGGCCGGCTTCCGGGAACTACTGGATCCGACGGTGGCACTGTCGCGGCACCTGTTCGCCCCGCCGACCCGCTACTACAAGACGGGGGTGGTGCTGCTGGCCTGGCTGGCGGGGTACCAGGACCACTTCACCATGGTGGGCGGCCTGCACTCGGCCCGGTCACTCCCCCATCTGGCCACCGCGTACGAACTCGCCGACGGGCTCGGCCTGTTCCCGGACCCCGAGCTCGCCGAGGGCCGGATGCGGCAGCTGCTCGCGGTGCACGGGGTGGCGTCATGAGCCGGGCCCCGGCTCCGGCCAGGTTCAGCCTGAACCAGGAGACGATCCGGCAGTGGTCACTGCCCGAGCTGGTCGCCGGGTGCACGGCCGCCGGGGTGGGCGCCATCGGGCTCTGGCGCGATCCGGTGCGCGGCTTCGGGGTGCGTGAGGCGGCGAAGCTGGTCGCCAAAGCGGGACTGCGGGTCAGCTCGCTGTGCCGGGGCGGCTTCTTCACCGCCGCCGACCCGGCGGGCCGCGCGGCCGCCCTCGACGACAACCGCCGGGCCGTGGAGGAGGCGGCCGAACTGGGCGCCGACGTCCTGGTCCTGGTGTCGGGCGGCCTGCCCGCCGGCGACCGGGACCTGGTGGGGGCGCGCCGCCGGATCGCCGACATCCTGGGCGAGCTCACACCGTGGGCCGCGGCGCTGGGGGTGCGGCTGGGGATCGAACCGCTGCATCCGATGTTCGCCTCCGACCGCTGCGTGGTCTCCACGCTCGGTCAGGCCCTGGACATCGCCGAGCAGTTCCCGGCGCGCGAGGTGGGGGTGGTGGTCGACTCCTACCACCTGTGGTGGGACGAGCGGCTGCCGGCCGATCTGCGCCGGGCCGGGGAGGGAGGCCGGATCGTGTCCGTCCAGGTTGCCGACTGGGTGACTCCGCTGCCCGAGGGCGTACTGCTGGGCCGCGGCCAGCTGGGCGAGGGCTCCATCGATCTGCGGGGCTTCCGCGAGCTGACCGACGCGGCCGGGTACCAGGGCCCGGTGGAGGTGGAGATCTTCCAGCCGGAGCTGTGGGCCCGGGACGGCGCGGAAGTACTGCGGGAGGTGATCGATGCCTACCGCGAGCACGTCGCCTAGAAGGGGCGGGAGTAGGGGAACTCCATCACCTGGTCGTAGATCTGGCGCAGCCACGGCTGCCGGACGGCGGGCAACCGTGCCAGCGTGCGGAGGAAGACGCCCGAGTCGGGCCGGAACAGCCTCCACGGATGCATCGGCAGCGGATCGTCGCGCAGCACGCCGTCGGGCATTCCGCCGGTCGCGGGAAACGGCAGCCCTTCGGAGGGGGACTCCAGATACAGCCACACATCGGCGGCCACCGGCACGACGTCAGCGGCCCGGGACAGCGGCCAGACCTCCCCCGTCCGTGGATGCCGCGGAACCAGGGCGATGTCGGGGGCGAGGTCTTCGACGGGCAGACCCGGTCCCGCCAGGGCCACCTTCCGCGCCGACGGCTCCGGCGGCCCCGGTGGGAGCAGCGCGTCGAGCGCGCGGCCGAAGGTGTCCGCGACGAGGCCGCCGGGTACGGCCACGCGCGCGCCGGCCGAGGCCGCCAGCAGGTGGGCCAGTGCCTCCCCGACGGCCGCCTCCCATCGCGGACTCCAGGCCCCGGGCTGCTCGATGGGCGGCGTGCCCTGCCCCTCCTGCGCCAGGGCCTCCCAGTCCACCGTCCGGCCGACCGGGGCCTCGGCGGGGAGGCGGCGTACGGCATGCGGGTCGAGCCATACCGCTTGCCAGAGGGTGCAGTCGTCGATGCGGGTCGCCACCGCCTGCCCGCACCGCGCACAGGCCAGGTTCGGACCGTCCCGCCCGTCCAGCCCCAGGCAGTAGCCGTCGCACCGCTCGGGGATCAGCACGGTGCCACGGGTGTCGCCCGGTGCGACGACGATCGCGCCCGGCGCCCCGAGGGACAGGGCGTGAACCGGCGCGAAGACCCCGCGGGCCTCCGCCTCCTCCACCCCGATCTCGTCCCACAGCCGCCACGGCGGACCGAAAGGCTCCGGGTCGACGGCGTAAGTCCCCGGCTCCATGAGCGAGGGGAGCATCTCGTGTCCGTACCGCTGATGGGTCTGCACCGGAAGCGCGATCCGCGACACCGAGGTGGTCAGCACGGCACCACACCCCGCACACGCGAACACGGCCACGCCTTCTCTCCCCCGCTCTTGAACCCACGAATCATGCCGACCCCGACGAGCACTTGATCGGAAAATGCCTAGCAGATCGTATGCGGGCGCGATACCGTCACCGTGATGATCACTCAGGCTGTTCACAGATTGGGGGTCCCGTCCACGCAAGGTGAGTGCTGATGCTCACTGAGACCGTGAACGGGGATTCCCGCCTTCCCTTCTGGCTGCGCGTGCGCGAGTTCGCCGTCCCGCCTTCCATGATCGAGACTGCAACCGTTCGCCGCGCTGTCGGCGACTGGGGCGGGGCGTGCGCCGCCGCAGGCATCGACGTCGACTTCAATCTGCGCTTCGTGGCACGTACGCACGGGCAGGGGCTGGCCGCCCAAGTCCGGTCCGATCTGCGCCATCTGGCGCCCGACCTGCTGCGCTGGCACATGCCGCGCATCGCACCCGACGGACTGCTGCGCCCGGGGCTGAGCCTCACGCTCGCCCGGTACGAAGCCGCGGGGCATGACGGCGTACGTCCGGTGCACCTCGTGGCCCGGACCGCGCCGGCTTGGGCGGACGCCGGTCAGCGGATCAGTCTCGCCCTGTGGGACGCATCCGACCCCGACTCCGAGGCCCGCGCCTCCCTGCATCCGCACCCGCGCCCCAACCCACGGTTCCGCCTCGACCTGCACCGCCACCTGTGGGACGCCCGCAGGGCAGATGAGCTGCGGATCCGGTCCGGGGCGGATCGGCCGCACGGCGACGGACCGCCCCCGCTGGACCCGGAGCTGCCGGGGGCCGCCCCGCACGGGCAGCGGTGCGCCGTGAACCGGTGGGCGGCCGAGGCGGGCATACTGCTGCGCGCCGAAGGGCGCTCCACCGGGCCCGTCATCGTGCGGATCGGGTCCCGGCACCGGCTGCTCGTGCACCCGGACCAGCCCGGGCAACCGCCCTCCGTACGGATCTCGGCCGCGCCCACGCACGGCAACACCGCCGCGTTGCCGGTGCTGCCCGACGCCGCGACCTGGGTACTGCCCGACCTGGAGCTCCTCCGCGCCGGTGCCATCGAGGCCGATCGGCTCCACCCGCTGGTCGCGTCGGCCCTCGTACCGGACCATGCACCGACCGGGGGTCCGTACCCGGCTCCGGACCGAGCAGGTGAACCGCGGCTGGTGGAGTGCCGGGGAGCGCGGCACCGGATCGGCCTGGTCAACGGGGTCCTGGCCCCGCTGGACCACGACCCGGCCGAGATCCGCCGGGAGGAACTACTGGTCGCGCTGACCGGCACCCCGCTCCCCTGCCTACAGGCCATCGACGAGGCGCACCGCCGTCCCGACTGCCTCACCGGCGTCCGCGAACGCCTGGACCACGGGGATACCGCCGGCGCGCTGGCCGTCGTGGAGGGCCTGCTGGGACCGGGGGCGCTGCTGCGTAGCGGCGCTCTGCGCGATGAGTTGGAGGCGGCTGCGCGGCAGCGCATCACCCATGGTCTGTTCCGGGCGGGACTGTCGGGCCGCGCACCCCACCGCATCCTTCCCGGCGCCGGCCGTCCCCGGCACCACCGGTCGCATCCGCGCGACACGACCGCTCGCTGACCTGAGCTCACCCACCACGAAACCCAAAGGTGATCGAACATGCCCATGCCCGTGTCCGTGCCCATGCCCATGCCCGAATCCATGTCGATGTCCATGCCTGCGCCCATGACCGCGTACGCCTACCCCTCGCAGCTCGACGTCGCCGGTGAGCTGCTGGCCCTGCTGCGCGACTCCACCACCGAACCCCGCCCCGACATGCAGTTGGAGGCCCTGACCCTGACTGTCGCCGCCGACCTGCCCGTGCTGCTGTGGGGCGAGCCGGGCATCGGCAAGACCGCGGCCCTGACGCAGCTGGCCGAGGCGCTCGACCTTCCGCTGACCACCGTGATCGCCAGCGTGCACGAGCCGTCCGACTTCTCCGGCCTGCCCATCGTCGGGGACAACCCCGCGGAGCAGGGCGTTCCGATGGCACCGCCGGACTGGGCCGTGCGCCTCGTACGGGCCGGCCGGGGGCTGCTGTTCCTCGACGAGCTGTCCACCGCTCCCCCGGCCGTGCAGGCCGCGCTGCTCCGCCTCGTACTCGAGCGGCGCATCGGCTCGCTGCAACTGCCGCCCGGGGTGCGGATCGTGGCCGCCGCCAATCCGCGGTCCTCGGCGGCCGACGGCTGGGAGCTGAGCCCGCCGCTGGCCAACCGGTTCGTCCACCTCCAGTGGACGCACGACCACGAGGTCGTCGTACGCGGCCTCGGCGGGACCTGGCCCCGGGCGACCCTCCCGCGGCTCGACCCGGCGAAGCTGCCGGAGGCCGTGGAGTTCGCGCGGCGCGCGGTGTGCGGGCTCCTCGCCGCCCGCCCCAAGCTCGTACACCAGCTGCCCACCAGCGAGACGCGCCGCGGCGGACCCTGGCCGTCCCCGCGCAGTTGGGAGATGACCCTGCGGCTGATCGCCTTCGCGACCTCGGCCGGATCCTCCCGGGAAGTGCTGTCGCTGCTGGTCAGGGGCACGGTGGGCGACGGTCCGGGGCTGGAGCTGCTGGCGAGCCTGGACCGGATGGACCTGCCGGACCCCGAGACGCTGCTCGCCGACCCGGCGGGTACCGAACTGCCCGAGCGGGGCGATCTGCGCCAGGTCGTGCTCGACGCAGTGGTGGCGGCCGTCCGTGCGCGCCCGGACCGGTCCCGCTGGGACGCGGCGTGGGCGGTGCTGGTCCGGGCACTCGAAACCGGAGCCCCGGACCTGGTGGTCGTCCCCGCGACGACGCTCGCCTCGCTGCGCCGCGAGGACTGGGACGTACCGGCGTCGATCGAGCGGCTGGCCGGAGCGGTGACCCTGTCGAGGCGGGCGGACGAGGCTGCGGCCCGGTCCGCGGCGGTCGGCGCGAAGGCCGGCCGATGAGCGCTGCCGCACAAGGGGAACTGGAACTGGGACTGGACCTCGACAAGTTGTTTGCCGCGCGGCTGCTCGCCGTACGGGTCCGCCCGTACCTGGCGACGGCCCTGTTCGCCCTGCACACGGTGGCGTCGCGGCGGGTGCCGACCATGGCCGTGGACCGGCACTGGCGGTGCTACGCATCGCCGTCGTTCGTGGACCGTACGTCGGTGGAGGAGCTGGCCGCGGTGTGGGTGCACGAGGTGTCACACCTGCTGCGCGACCACCACGGGCGCAGTGACCGGATCGCGCGCGAGCGCGGGCTCACCGGGGCGGGGGAACGGCTGCGGATGAACATCGCGGCGGACTGCGAGATCAACGACGACGCCTTCGGCGACGGGCTGGTCTGCCCCGAATGGGCCGTCCTGCCAGAGACGTTGGGGCTGCCCGAGGGGGAGCTGATGGAGGACTACCTCTCCCGGTTCGGCCTCGGGGCGGGTACGCACGGCCTGGTCTGGCTGGACTGCGGAAGCGGGGCCGACGGGCTGGACCGGGAGTGGGACCTGGGGCCGGACGGTGCGCACGGCCTCACCGAGCAGGAACGGGACGCGGTCCGGTTCCGGGTGGCGCAGGGCATCACCGGGCGGCCGGGCAGGGCCTCGAAGGCGTGGCAGCGCTGGGCGGAGGAGGCGTTCCACCCGCCGCAGCCCTGGCGGGAGTTGCTCGGGGCGGCGCTGCGCTCGGCGACCTCCGGCTCGGGGGCAGGCCAGGACTACACGTACGGCCGGCCTTCGCGGCGCTCCGCGGGGCTGCCCGGCATCGTCCTGCCGAGCCTGCGGCGCAAGCCGCCGCGGGTCAGCGTCGTCATCGACACCTCCGCGTCGGTCAGCGACGCCGAACTGGGCAGCGCGCTCCTGGAGGTCGCCGCGATCTCCCAGGCCCTGGGCGGCCGGCGCGACCTGATCACGGTGGTGCCGTGTGACGCGGCGGCCCGTGTGGTGCATCCGCTGTGCCGCGGCGAGGGCATCCCGCTGCTGGGCGGTGGGGGTACGGACCTGCGCGCGGGCTTCGCCAAGGCGCTGCGGGCGGGGCCCCGGCCGGACGTGATCGTGGTGCTGACGGACGGCCAGACTGCCTGGCCGGACGAGCGGCCGCCGTGCCGGACGGTGGTGGGCCTGTTCCCCCGGCGGCGGACAGCCGGGTCCTGGGACGAGGACGATCCCGATTACGTGCCGGACAGGCCGCCCGAGTGGGCACGGGTCGTCGAGATCGGGTCCGCTCCCGCCGCTCGGTGACCTCCCCGGCTTCGGCCGGACCCGCTGCTCGAACCGGACATGCCAAGAGCTACCTTCGTACCGATCACCACGGCAGGGGGAGACGGAGAGATGGACGAGCGGCTCGAAGCCGAAGGCGAAGTGGCGGTTGCCCGCCTCGCCATCGACAGCGGGGACCTGGGGCATGCGGCGAAGCACCTCGGCAACGCGCTGACCACCGACCCGCGTTGTCCCGACGCCTACGAGGCCCTGAGCGAACTCGCCGCGGCCGCCGGCGGTCCGGTCGCCGCCCTGGAACTGTTCCCCGAGGACGAGCCCTACATCGGCTCGATCGCCTGCGTGGCCCAGCTCCACGCGGCCGCCGGGCAGTGGGAGCCGGCCCTCGCCGCGCTCACCGCGGTGATCGGCGCCGACCCCGAACGCCCCTGGGCGGAGGTCGCCTGGCTGGCCGACCCCGCCCTGCCCGGCCGCCTTTCACCGGACGCCGTCACCCGGGCCGTCGCCGGGCTCTCCCGCAACCTGCCAGATCCGCTGCCACCGCAGCTCCACGACGGTGTCCGGCCGTTCTACGCGCTGGTCGGAGCGTGCGTCGCCGCCCGGCCCGAGCACCCGCTGCTGCACGCGATGGCCTCCGCCCTGGCCCGCCGCTTCGGCGACACGGCCGACGCCGTCGCCTGGGCCGAGCGCGCCCAGCAGCTGGAGCCGGGCCACACGCAGGCCGTCATCCTCGGCTCCGCGCTCAACGCCGCCGGTCGCCCCGACGACGCCCTCGCCGTCTGGGAGGCGGAGCTCGCCCGCGACCCCTCCGACCTGCACCTGTACGTGGACGTCGCCGAGCTCTACGGGAAGACCGGCCGCCCCGCCGAGGGCCTGGCCTGGCTCGACCGCGCCCTGGCCGCGGAGCCCGACCATCCCAAAGCCGCCCCGGCCGCGTTCGCCCTGCGCCACGCCGTCGACGGCGGTACGGAGCATCTGCTCGCCCTCTCCGACCACCTGCGCGCGCACCCCGACCACGGCTACGCCGCCCACCTCCTGAACGGGCTCTGTGACGACGCGCCGTGGCTCGGGCACGTGCACCACGCGCTCGAAGCGAGCGTCAACGTGCTGCACCAGATGCTCGCCAACCCCGAGAGCGCCCGCGACCACGAGATCGAGCTGCTCGGCTCCGCCCTGGAGGCGCCCAGCACGCGACTGGCCCTGCGCATGGGCTTCCCGCGCTCGAAGCTCGACTACCAGGCGTTGCCCGCGCCGGATCCGCGGGCTGCGCAGTACCGCGTCGACACCGCCCTGTGGCAGTTCGACGGCCTCGACGCCCGCCCCGCCGTCGACCCGCCGTCGCCCGAGGCCGCGGAACTCGTACGCCAGGTCGCCGCGTTGAGCTGGTCGGCGCCGGGCGCCGCGTACGACCACGCCGTACGGCTCGCCGGGCTGTCCGCCGAGGACCTGCTGGCCGTGTGCGTGCACCCGCCACTGCCCCGGGAGGACGAGCAGGGGGCGTACCTGCTGGGCCGCCGGCCCGAGATGTGGGTGCGGGCGGTGCAGACCTTCGCGTGCCTGGGCCTGGCTCACCACCGCGCGGACGAGCCCTGGACGGAGTCCCGCCGCAGGGCCGTCCTCCTGGACCTCCTCTTCGGCGCGGAGGACTGGACCAACGAGGCCGCGGGCTTCGCCCTCCTCGCCACGGCCTGGACGGACCCCACGAGCCGCGAGGACATCGGGGCCCGCCTGGTCGACCGCATGATGGCGGTGGGCAAAGCCTGGCAGGACCGCGACGCGACGATCCTCGCCTCGCTCTGCCACCTGGTGCTGGCCTGCCCGTGGCTCCAGCCGACCTTCCTCGACCTGGCCGCCAGAATGCTGTCGGCAGCAACGGAGTTCCACGCCCAACCCGCCCCGGACGCCGCAGCCCGCCAAGCAGAAATCACGGCGGCCCTGGCCTCCCGCACAACCCCCCATCCCCGCAAACCCCGCTCCCTCCTATCCCGCCTCTTCGGCCGCCCCCGCTAAATCCCCGCCCAGCAACTGCACGCCGGGAGCTCACCCAGCAGAGCGTCCCCACCAACCGCGGCGTCCGCACAAGGCAGCCCCGCTGCGCTCACCTCCCCCACCCCGATCCGAACCACTCACAGCCGCCGAACGCCACCGTCTTCTCACCACCGCCCAAGGCAACCGCCGCCACGCTGCACGGACTCACCCTCCGGACCGGGAGTATCACGCAAGCAACTGGACAGACCCCTTCCACGACCTACGCCGCGATGCATGCGGCCCGCGTAGCTCCTGGATGTGCTCACTGTGCACCCCCACCTGAGTCGCGGATCGGGAACACGGTGACGCCCGGAAGCCCTTCTTCTTTCCGGTACGGCCTCGGTACGTCTACGTCCGGTAGATCAGCCGGGTCTCACGACCCGGTCTGACGCAGATCATCCCGGCCATCCGGACCGGCCGAACCCTTGCCCGTCACTCTGACCAGCGGCGCACTGCCCCGCCGTGCCCAGGTCCGGTCCTTGCCGGGTTTCAGGTCCTGCCCGGCCTCGTCCTCGAAGACTATCCACGCGCCCAGGAGCCGGGCCGTCCTCTTATCCGTGACCACTGCTCCGTCCGCCACAGCTCGACGGCCTGATCGTCGCGCTCGACCGCCCGGTGCGCGGGAACCTGCGGTGACCAGCCCAGCCGGTGCAGCAGATACGACCTCCCACGAGGCGTGTACTGGTACCCGAATAGCCTGTGGATCAGCTCGGCCACGCGCGCGAGGGTCCACCGCTGGTCCTCGCTCCAGCCGTGCGTTGCAGAGCCGGCATCCAGCTCGGCCTGTAGCCGTTCTGCCTGGTCATCGTTGAGCTGACAGGGAAAGCCGCCAGGCCCCTTGGAGCACAGGGCCGACTTGCCGCCGTAGCGCCAGGTTGCGTGCCAGGCGTACGCCGACTTCCGCGTCACCCGTAACCGGGAGGCCACCTCCGGCGGCCGCACCCCCTGCCCGAATATCTCCGCGGCCTCAAAGCGCACCGCTTCACGCTTCGCCCGCCCCACGTCGGTCAAACCGCCGCCATCCGCATACCTCATGACGAGGATGTAGCACCGCCAACGCCCGCTGTCACCCTGCCCTTTCAACGTCAGCGTCAAGGCCCCCTCCTGACCATATGACAGCCGTCGCCGGGGAGTGCATTCATGCACTCCCCGGCGACATTTTTCTATTCAAGACTTGCTGAACTCGAAGCCTCAACGAAACGCTTTTTGATCAGGAATCCCCTAGGGGCTTCGGGTGAATCATAGGCGCCAGCCCATTATTCGTAGACCATTTCAGGGTGCCTGCCCAATGCGAATTGCGGTCGATCCGACAACATCTCTCAGGTTAGGCGCGACAATACAAACACACGACCAGTCGCCACGTGAGACCGAGAAGACCTGAACTTCCGTCAGGGAGCTACCTCGAATCGCCTCAAAGAACCTGTCGAGTTCCTCCGGCTCACTACCCCCTCCCTGGAGTCCTGCCGCACGGGACGAATAGAGCGCCTCCACATCGCGCCTCGCTGCCGAGGCAGCGTGCTAGGAGAACCCGTTCAGGCGGGCCAAGATCTCTAGCCCGCGTCGGGCAGAGACCCAACCCGAGCCAGCAAGTGTGCCTAGCATGCGGCGAGCCGCGGGCCCGTCAATCTCCATCGACATGTGACTCCCGTCCCTGATGTCTACCTGATCGATAGTCAGCGCAGATCGAATACCTTGGCACCTTGCACAAGATTCTCCAGGAGAACTTCACTCTCGCCCCATTTACCTTCTCCATATAGGGCCATTTGGCGGAGTGAATTGCCTGGGGTTGGAAGTGAAATTCTGAGAATCACGCCTGGAGTTTCCCCTTCACGCATCCCCATGGCGAACTTCGCGCAACCTCAGGACTAGTCGTCCACGAGGTGTACGGGCTATTGGAGAGAGGGCCGGGGCCTGCGGCAGCGCCCCAGAACAACCCACGCTGCCGGCTGTTGCGCGCCCGGACCAGCGGGGCCTCCGGCAGGCGGGGCGGAGACAGGAGCGGACGGCGGCCCCGAGGGGCCGGAGCGCGCGCGGGCCGCGTCAGCGAGCCGCCTTGATCAAGTAAAGAAACTCTGAACAGCTCCGCTGCTGGCCGGACTGGTGGTGCGGTTGCTGCGGAGTTCCTCACGACTCCCATCACCTGGCCGCATCAGCACTCGTCCTATGGCGCTGCCGTCAACTACTGCCGTCAGAGACTGCAGGGGCCCCGCCTGAATCATTCCAGCGGGGCCCCTGGTCAGGAGATCTAACTAATCACTGCCTCAAATATCCTCAGTATCGAGATTCGTGGAACGCTAGATCACTTCCATCTCGAAACGGTACTGATCTTTTACATCGCGCGCCATGTCCTCGCCTGAGAACCTTGGAATCTTTTGGTCCCACCATCCCCAGCCCCCAGGGACGGTGAAGCCGTCCTCCAGCACCGCCTTGAAGCGTAGATCGATTTCGAGCACCTCCGCGATAAACCATGCAACATCAGGTGAGTCCTTGGCGCCCGGAACCTCAATTACAGTCTGCAGGAATCTCCTGATTGACAGATCGTCCCAGTATTCGAAGAGGCTTGCCGAGTAGCCTTCCTCGCAGTCCTCCACGAAATCGGACCATATTTCGAGTGCACGCCCCGGGGTCTCTGGGTGGCGCCGCCCGGAGCCCCTAAGTGCCTCTGTGAACAGCTCGACGAGCAGCAACTTGACCTCCGTTGGCAGACCTGCTTGCTAGCGGTACTTCATTACCGAGCGACGGAAGTACGAAAGGCCTTCCTCGGGGCGGAAGAATGTGGAGATAGTTCCACCGCTATTGAGGTATCCGTAGTATCCGGTGGCCGGATCAAAGCGATGCATTCCCCCACTGCTGGTTGTGACACTGATAGCCCCGTCCGGGCCATCCCCAGCCATGAAATCCCTTGCGGCCTCACGATATGCCTTACGCCCGCCGGGGCCATTGAACTCGGGCATGTCGATAACCGTCGCGCGCGGCTCGCGCGGCACACCCTTCTTTATTCTGAAATCAACGCCCTTGACGTGCTTTGCGTAGTGAGCGCCAGCGGACTGATCTGAGTTGAAGTCCGGCCGGGTGTCACAATTGTGAACCAGTACTGGGGTGCTGCCAGCGAGCACATAGTACGTGTGGAGGTCGTCGACCGTGAGGTTGTGCGTGGTGACGGCTCGCGGGTAGTTGCGGGCGCTTCGGACCGTGAGCGTGTCGCCGTTGGGCTGGCGGAGCTGCTCGCCGGGGGTGAGTTCGCCGGCGTCGACCCACTGGTGGCGGCTTTCGCTCCAGTACGGGTGGTGGTAGGTCGAGGTGATCTCGACCGGCGGGCCGCGGGGGCCGGCCTCGTCGGTGAGGGTGAGGTCGGTGAATTCCTTGTCGTCAGGGGTGGTGATGGTGGCGGTTACGGTCTTGGGTGCGGTCTCGCCCGTCTGAGGGTCGGTCGCCAGGACCTTGTCGCCGACCCTGACATCCTCGATTGCCTTGGTCGTGCCGTCGGCCATCTGGACTCGGGTACCAGTGGGGAAGCTGTTCTTCTTCGCGCATGCCACCCCGACCTCGGCAGCAGCGTCGTCGGCCTCGGATCTGACCGCTTGGGCCTCGGTGCCCGCCGCGTCGGTGGCCGACTCTGCGCCGGCCTTCTCCGCTGCCGCCTGGCTTGCCTTGGCCTCCGCCGCTCGGGCTTCGGCTATCGCCTTCTTGCTGCGCGTGTAGGCGCTGAGTGCCTCGCTGGCCCCTCGTTCAGCCGCGTGTACGGCGTCGTAGGCCTTGTTGACTTCCTTGTAGATCTTGAAGGCCTTGATGCCGACCTTGATGGCCTTGGCGATCTTGCCGAACGGGACGAAGTTGAGGGCCGTGTTGATGCAGGCCATCACGTCGCCCTTGGTGAAGCAGTCCCGGGCGTCGTTGTAGCCGATCAGGTCGCCGATCAGGTCGACGACCTGGCTTATGAGGTGGTCGCGCTTCTTCTTGGCCTCGTTGACCTTCTTGTTGGCCTCGTCAACCAGAGCCTGGCCGGCGTCGTCGCCCCCGGTGGGGGGAGGCGTCACATTGGCCGGCGCGTACCCCTGCCTCGCCCTCCACCAGTTCCGTTCCGATGCACAGTTCTGCGAGCCTTCACACGTAGGCGCCAGACCCGTCGCGTCGGACTTGTTGATCGGGCTGTTGTTCGCGTAGCTGTAAGCGTTCCATTGCTGGGGGTCGCCTGCGTCGATGAGCGGGTCGGGGCTGATGAAGCGGCCGGTGGTGGGGTCGTATTCGCGGGCGCCGAGGAGTGTGAAGCCGGTGGCCTTCTCCTTGGTGCCGCCGACGAAGCCCTTGTCTCCTGCCCATGTCCCCGGGGTCGGCTGGGGGCCGCGCTCGTTGCCGAACGGGTCCGCGGGACGGCGGGCCTGTGCGAGGTCAGTGGCGTTGAACTGGACGCCGTTGGTTCCGTGGTGGTCCGAGGCCTGGTAGGTGAGCGTCGAGTTGCCGCCGGTGGTCGTGCGCGTGACGGACAGGCCGCCCGGGGCGCCGTACGAACGGACGTTGGACACCTTGCCGGTGGCCGTGTCGAGGGCGATCTGGTCGGGACCCAGATTCAGGGTGGTCTTGCCGGGGTCTCGACGGATCAGCTGGTTGCCGCCCGTATCGTACAGGTAGCTGGTTCCGGCGCTCTCACCGGTCCCGATGACCTTGTCGAGCTTGCCCTGGGCGTTCCATGTCAGCGTCTTGGTACCAGGAGTGCTGGTGATGGAGGCAGTGTTGCCGCCGGCATCGTAGGTGTACGAGGTGACCTTCGTGCCGGCCTGCCCGGTCTCCGTGGAGGTCATGAGGGCGTGCGGGCCGCCCGTACCACCGCCCGTCTTCGGGTCGGAGGAGGGGACGTTCGGGCCGATACCGAAGGTCTGGGTGATCGTAGTGTCCTTGGCCGCGTCGCCGGTGACGTCCTTGCGGACCAGCTTCTTGCGGTTGCCGAGCTTGTCGTATTCGTACTGCTGCCAGTACGGGGCGGGGCCGCCCACGCTCGGCTTTCCAGCGCTGTCGACCGCCGGGCCACCGGTGTTGGCACAGTTGCCGATACCGCGGACGGAGGGCTCGGGCTCGGTGGCCTGAGTGCCGGTGTCGGTCCACGCCTGGGTGAGGCGGCCCAGGTAGTCGTGTGTGAAGCACTGCAGGTCGCGCGTGGCGCCGTCCTGCGTGTTGCCGATGGAGGTGATCTGGCCGGCGCGGTTGTAGGTGTAGTCGTTGACGTCGACGCTGGCAGTAGCCGCGGTCTGCTTGTCCAGGGTGGAGCGGATGACCTTGCCGGTGGCCTCGTCGTAGTCGACGGTCGACACGATCTGAAGGCCGGTATCGCCAAGGGTGGAGCGGACGGCACGGCCGTACGGGTCGTAGCGCACGTCCACGAGGTAGGGCGTAATGAAGGGCCCCGTCGTGCCGTCGAGCGACGTGAGGTTGCCGGCAATGTCGGTACCGAACGTCAGCGTCTCCGTGTCCAGACCGGCGGCGCTGATGGCAGGCAGGTCACTGCTCGTGAGCTTGCCGTGTTTGTCGTAGGTGTTCGTGGTCGTGTAAACGCCGGCCAGTTCCTTCTCGGCCGCGGGGATGGTGACCTTGGTACCGAGGGGGCGGTAGCCGGCGTCGTAGCCGGTGACTTCCGAGACGTAAGCAGCACCTGCCGCCCCACCCACGTAACGGGTGGTGGTGGTCGGCTTGCCGAGGGCCTTGCTGTCGTAGGTGGTGGCACTGACCTGCTTGGCAGGGTCGACGGCCGCGCCCTCATAGCTAGCGACAGGCCGACCGAGGAGATCGGAGACAGAGGTCGTGCTCCTGCCTCGGGCGTCGGTAGCGGTGGTGAGGTTCTTGCTGTCGTCGTAGACGGTGGTACCGGTACCGACGTCCGGGTCGGTGGTCTTCACGACACGGCCGAGGAGGTCGTAGGTGAAGGTCCACTCGTTGCCGGCGGAGTCCTTGCGGGAGAGCTCCTGTCCCTGTGTGTTGCTCAGGTAGGTCGTCTCGTCGTACTCGCCGGTGGGGGTGTTGCTCTTGTACTGGCGGACGGCGGTGGTCAGACCGTTGGTGATGGTGGCCTTCGCGAAACCGCCGTTCGGCGGGATCTGGCGGACCTCGTCAGCACCCGCGTACTCGGTCGTGGAACGCCACTGCTCGACACCGTAGGACTGGAACACGGAGGCAGTGGTGCGCCCCAGGCCGTCGAAGACGGACACGGTCTGGGACGGGATTTGGCTGTCGGGGTTCACTCCGCCGTTGGGCAGGAACAGGGCGCCGGACGGCCCGTCAGGGCTGTTGTTGTAATAGGCGGAGCTGGTCTTGACCTGGTACCCGTGCGAGTCGAAGAGTGCGTCGGTGATCATCCTTCCGGCGACACCGGAGGGGGTACGCGCCTGGGTCTGGCGGACACGGCCCAGGCCGTCGTAGATGGTGTAGCTGGAGATGTACGAGTTATTGCTCATGAGCGTCTGGCTCAGAACGAAGCTCGGTGCGTTGGTGCCGTTCATGGCGTATGAGAACTTGCGAACCGGAGGGTCGTTGCTCGTACGGTTCTGACCCGGCTGCCACACGGAGATGACTCGGCCGAAGGCATCGTAGTCGCGTTCCGCGACGTGGCCGTTCTCGTCGGTCGTCTTCAGTGGCAGGGAGCGGCCGATGTCGAGGGTGTTGACGGACTTCCAGCCGAGCGGGTTGGTGTGGGTGACCTCCTTGGCCAGGGCACCGGTAGCCGGGGTGTACTCCGTCTTGGTCACGGCGCCGCCCGGGTGGGCCGCGTCCTTGCGGGTCTGGTTGGTATTGCTGGTGACACGGCCGTAGGCGTCGTACGTCGAGGTGGAGTTGAGGCGGTAGACCGGCTTGCCGGCACCGTCGTACTTCTCCAGGACCTCTGTGCCCGTGCCGTCGGCGGTCGCGCCCGTCTGCCCGTACGGCAGGTTGTCGAAGTACGAGCGCGTGTCACCGACGGTGTTCGCCGTGGTCGGGGTCTGCCCGCAGCCACCCGAGATCACCAAGGTGCGGGAGGTGAGTTCGGTGAGCGCGCCCCCGGGGCCGGTGGCGTACTCGAAGGTGGTGCACAGGCGCTCAGCCGGGCGGGACACATCTCCCAGGTCATCGACCTGTGTCGGCCGTGACAGCAGCGTGTCGTCGTACTTCGAGCTGCGTTCGCCGGTGCGCCAGGTGCCGTTGGCCAGCTTCGCCCGGCTGGTGACCTTGAGGGTGTTCATCGCACGGGCCGTGATGGCGGGCATGCCGCCGGACTGGGCGCGGGTCGCGGTGACGGCGCCGATCCAGGGGGTGGTGACCTCGTCGGAGACGACCGTCCCGCCATCCCGGTCGTACGTCTGCGTCTGGCGGACGAAACCGGAGAGGACGTCCTCGTCCTTGATGGAACCGCCCTGGGCGTCCGAGACGGTGACACTGCGCTTGCTGCCGTTGGCGAGGGTGTCGCCGTCCATGCCCCGCAGGTACGTGGCCACGGACTTGGTACGCGGGGCGTCGGCGGCGTTGGCGCTACCGGTACGGGTGGTGACGGTGGCGAAGCCTCGGAACTGGTCCCAGGTGCGGGTCTTGGGGTCGGTGAACTCGGAGTCGTTGCGGTGCCAGGCGATGCCGCCGCCGTACTCGTAGTCGGTGACGACGGCGACCTGGCCGGCGACGGTGTCCTGCTGGGTGACGGACTGGACGACGACCTTGTTGAACCAGTCGTTGACCGGGTCCGGGAAGGACTGGCCCGGCAGGTACCACTTGACCGGCATGCAGGCCATCGTGTTGCCGTCCTCGGAGGACGGCATGGTGCCCGCGAGACGCGAGCACTCCGCAGCCTTGTAGACGACGTTGATCCGGCCACCTGTTTCGGTGGTGATCGTCTGGATGCGGGGCCGGTTGTAGCGGGGCGCGGAGGCCTCGGTGCCGTCGGGGCGCTTGACCACGCCGTCGACACGGTTGGCGATCTGCAGCGGTGCGAAGGTGACCGGCGGCAGCGACAGCGGCGTCTTGCCGTTGGAGGCCGTGCGCACGATCGAGTCGAGCCACAGGGTGGGCGAGGTTCCGTCACCCGGGGACTCGAAGCGCTGGTTGAGGGCGTACGAGTCGACGGGGCGCCACTTGGTGCCGTCGCGGACCTCGGTGTCGATCGCCTTGATGCGCTTGGTGGTGAAGTAGGTCGGAGACAGGTTCAGGCACTGGCCGGAGGCAGGGCATTCCTGGTCGACCGGGGTGTCCGGCCAGAGGGTGGCGTTCGCCTTCGTCCGCTGGGCCGGGGCACACGTGGAGCCCTCGGGGAAGCAGCGCTCCTCGGTACGCAGCCACACCTGGGCGGCGGGCTCGGCCGTACCCTTGGCAGCGATCTGGTCGGGCAGGCGCTGGCCGTAGCCGATCCAGGTCGGGTAGCCGGCGCGCTGGTACTTCGTGGTCGTGCCGGTGCCGTTGTTCTGGCCGCCGCCACGCCCGTAGTGGTTGTCCTCCTGCTCGTACCGGTAGGTGATCAGGTTCTGGTGCGGGTCCACGACGTAGTCGAGATTCCACTGCCAGCCCAGCTGCGCCCATGAGCCGTTCGCCGGAGTCTCGGCGCCCAGGCACTTGTCCTGGCCGCTGTTGAAGTACACCGGGACCGTGGAGACGGACTTGGCTTCCGGGTCGGTACCGTCACCGCCGGGCAGACGGTTGGAGCCGAAGTAGTACTGCGTGCCGTCGCTGGTGGTGACCTTGAAGGCCTCACCCTTCCAGGCCGAGTTGCGCTGGCCGGTCAGGCGTTCGATCTTCGTGCCGTCCTCGCCCTGGAGGCGGTAGACGCAGGTCGTGTCGTCCCGGACGATCTGACCGGCGTGCCCGGCGAGGTTCAGGGAGAGGATGTCGCCGGACCAGCACTCGTCGCCGGAGCCCGCGATACCGGCATCCTTGCAGCCCTTGTACGACCGCGAGATCGAGCCGGGACTCCAATCCCAGCCCTCACCGAACAGGCCGGCCTGAGCGTTGGCGGACGCCGTGCGGCCGTCGATGGAGGAGGAGTCGTAGCTCAGAGCCAGGCTCGGTGCGCCGCCGGCGATGGACGAGGGGAGTTCCACCGTGTAGCCGTAGGTGAAGTTCGCGGCGTTGGCGCCTGCCTGCCAGGAGGCGGAGGGCGGTAGCGGCGTGGCGGTGTAGTCACCGCTTGAGCCGGACGGGCCCGCTTCGACAGCGAGGGCCACGGCCTGCGGGGCCAGCATCTGCGGGGCCGCCGCAGGAGCGGACTTCGCCCCGGGCTGCGCCTTCAGGGCGAAGGTGGAAGCCGTTGGGCTCTTCGGTACGTCGACCTCGGCGACCAGGCGTCCGGTGGTGTCCCGGTGCGAAGCGACCGGCGTACGGGTCGTGCAGCCGGCAGCGCCCGGCGTGATCAGGGCGCAGGAGGGCAGTTGGACCAGTCGGGCGCGGTCGGCCCAGTTGGCACCCGCGGACTTCGCCCAGGAGGAGACATCGAAGCCGACCTGCACCTTGCCCGCGGGGGCGGTACCCGCGTCGTCGATGAGGGCAACGAGCGCGCCGTTGACTCCGGCGGACCGGGTCTTGGCCGCGTCCTTCACCTCGACCTTGAGTGTGCCCCGGTCGGCGGCGGCACGGCTGTCACCGGCCGCCAGAGAGGATGACGATTTCACCGAATGATTTGCGCCATTCCCGGATGCGAGCCATACAGGCAGAGACCCGGCCTGAACCGGACGCGGCCCCAACACGGTCGAGGATGTGACCTGGTTGTTCAGATCAACGGTGGCGCTGCCGGACGGAGCCTTCGCGTTCGCCGGTGGCGTCCACCTCAGGCCAGTCGGCGCCTGCTTGGCGGCGACCTTCGCGTCCGAGCCTCTCACCGACTTCGAGGCCGGCAGCGGCGTCTTCGGTGGCACCCATACCTTGGGCGGCTTCTGAGCCGCCTCGACCATGGGAAGCCCCAGGCCAGAGAACATCACCGTGAACGCGGCGACCACCGCGACACTCGCCCGCCGGCGCTTGGAGCGCACAGCGAACCGAACCCTACGAGACAACTGAATCCCCCCACAGGACACAGGAAACATGAACACCGGACCTGTGAGACCGGATCGAACGCACCCTATGGGAACGCTCGTTCGGAACGCATGGGGATTCTCAAAACCCGCCTACATGACCAATGTCACCCCTTTGACAAGTTGGCATTTCATGCCATGAATCGGACACCCGGATCTGAAAATCCGTTGACAACTTTGCAGACAGCAATGGATTGTGCGCCTGACTTCTGATCACTCACCGCTCACAGCGAGGACCTCCGCCATGAGGCCGAAACTCCCATCACTCCTGCCCAGGCTGGCGGCCCCCCGCAAGCGGCGGGTCGCCAGAACGTTGGTGCTTCCCACCGTCGGAGCCGCCGTGCTCTCCCTCGGAGCTGGCCTCCTCACCGGTCCACCGGCGTTCGCCGATGGCACGGGCGCCTACGGCCCGGCCTCCACCAACTGGCCCGCTCCTACGGCCAAGCCCGCTCCCAGCGCCGAGGACAAGGCAGTCGACGACGCCCGGGCCCAGGCCGGGAGCACCGGCAAGCCCGTGGCCATCGGGCACCTGACCACGGGCCACTCCCAGACGCTCGCCAACCCCGACGGCACCCTCACCAGTGACACCACGCCCGTGCCGGAACGGGTCAAGGGCGCGGACGGGAACTGGCGCAAACTCGACGCCACCCTGCACGCCAACCCCGACGGCACCGTGATTCCCGCAGCGGCGGCTTCGAAGGTGAGCTTTTCCGGCGGCGGCAGCGGTCCGATGGCCACCATGACCACCGCTGACGGCAAGCAGTTGGCCCTCAAGGCCCCCTTCTCGCTGCCCAAGCCGGTGCTCAACAAGGACAGCGCGCTCTACCAGGCCGTCCTCCCTGACGTGGACCTCGAGTTGACCGCCACCCCGGTCGGCGGCTGGCGCCAGGTCCTGATCGTCCGGACAACTGCAGCCGCTGCGAACCCTGCGGTGAAGAAGCTCCAGCTCTCCTTCGAGACCCAGGGGTTGACCGTCTCCGCGGACACCGCAGGCAATCTCAAGGCCGCTGACTCCCAGGGCAAGACGCGGTTCTCGGCCCCCACTCCGATCATGTGGGACTCCGCGAGCACCTCGACGTCGGCACCATCATCGGCCGCGAAGTCAGCGGGTGCACGCAGCCTGCAGTCGGCCCCGGCGGCAGCCCAAGCGGCCGGGGAAGCACCTGCCACCTCCAGCTCCGACGGGCCCGGCTCCGGTGCCACCGTCGAACGGATCGCCACGAGCGTCATTGCCAACAGCATCCAGCTCGTCCCTGACGCCGCTCTGCTCAGTCAGGGCACCGGGCCCTGGTACATCGACCCGGGCTGGAACCCGACGGCCGACAACGGGACCCAGGCCTGGTCCCAGGTCCAGGAGGCCTACGAGGACACCAACGAGTACAACGGCACCGTCGACGGTCAGGACAAGCCCGCCGCCGGGTACTGCGGCTACTCGAACTGTGAGAGGAAAGGCAAGGAGCGCGCCTACTTCCAGGTCGGGATCAACTCCGCCATCCATGGCGCCGAGGTCATCGACGCCAGGCTGAACGCCACGGTCGTCTCCTCCTCCAGCCCGACCACGGCCACTCCGATGGGCCTCTACTGGACAGGACCCATCAGCAACCCCACCACTTGGCGGAACCAGCCTTGTGACCGCCTCTCCCACATGGGCGGTTGCACCAAGATCGGCGGTATCAACATCTCGGGCACCGGTGACGTGCAGTACGACGTCACGACCCAGATGAGGAACGCGGCCAGGGACCGGTGGCGTGACTTCACTTTCGCCTTCGCGCCGGACAACGAATCAGACAGGGACTACCGGCAGCGGTTCAGCAACAGCCCGCGCATCACGGTCACGTACGACGTCACCCCCACGATCGGCTCGCCCCGCACCCGCCCGACGCCCGGCTTCGCGAACACCGCGTCCTACGCCGCCTGCAACACTCCGGGCGTTCCGAACCCTGCCGACAACGCGGGCTGGGTCGGCGCCAACAACAATGTCACCCTTACAGTGGCCGCCAACTCAGCCGTGGGTCAGCAGCTCCAGACGAACTTCCAGTACTGGGACGTCGACAACAACGGCCAGGCCGTGTTCGCCCAGACCGGCTGGCTGAACAGCGGCGACCACACCGTCGACATCGGGCGGCTGACCGACGGCCGCCTTTACGGCTGGTGGTCGAACACCTCGGACGGCACACTCAGAAGCGCCACCACCGATCCGTGTATGTTCCGGGTCGACAGCACCCCGCCCACGGCGGCCGTCACCTCCACCGACTTCCCCGAATCCGGCACCATCGGCGCCCACCCCAAGCTCGTCGGCCAAGAGGGAACGTTCACTCTCACCGGCACCGACCTGGCGCCGGTCGCGGGTGGCCGGACCTCCGGCATCGCCTGCGCCCGCTGGACGACCGACCCCGTCAAGGCCGCCGCCACCGGCTGGAAGTGCACCGACGCCACACCCGGCATCGTCAAGCTGACCGGCGGCACGGAAACCATCAAGGTCACCCCGCCGCGCTGGGGGACCAACTACGTGTACCTGCAGACCCAGGACGTGGCGGGCAACATGTCCCAGCCCGTCGTCTACAGCTACTACGCCCCCTCCAACCCGAACAGCCCCGCCCCGATCTTCGGCGACATCAACAACGACCGGAAGTCTGACGTCGTCCTGCCCGACTCAGCCGGAAACCTGCGCAACATCGCGGGTGGCGACGACCCCCACCGTGCGCCCACAGCGGAGATGCAAGCCGCCCCCGACAACTCCAACAACTGGAACGACATCCAGATCAGCCATCGCGGCAGCCCGGGGCGCAAGACCGTCGACGACCTCTTCGCCCACCAAGCGCTGCGGCCCAATCTCTACCTCTACACCAACGACAACAATGGCGGCTGGTTCGCCGGAAAGGACCCCAACCAGGTCAACAAGCCTGCCAAATGCGTCACCACCAGCTACACCGCGATCGACTGCGCCACCAACGGCTACGGCACCGACTGGTCCAAGGTCACCCAGATCGCGGCCTTCGGCTCCATCACGGGCGACAGCGGCCCCACCCCGGACACCCTGCCTCGCACGTCCCTGCTCTTCGTCGAAAGCGGACGCCTCTGGCTGAGCACGTCCGGCACCACCAACCAGCTCTCCACCCGTGCGATCCTGCTCTCCGCCAACGACACCCGCTGGGACGGCTACGACCTGATCAACCCGGGTCGTGCGCAGGGAACCGACTTCCCGACGCTGTGGGCCCGTTCGAAGACGGACGGCACTCTGCACGCCTTCTCGGTGAAGGGCACTGCTCAGGCACCCGACCTCACCGGCTTCACCGACCCGGCCGCCGGCCTGATCGCCGGCAAGCTGGACCCGAAGGCCTACCCGCGCGTGGGTTCCGACGGCGACCTCACTGGTGACGGCATCCCCGACCTGTGGGCCGTCGACACCAACCAGCAGCTCGTCTCCTTCAGTGGAACCGGCAGCGCCGCGCCCTTCCCGGCCGTCACCGGTATCGACCCGGCGGTGGTCGTCCTCGGCAACCTCAACATGCCGACCGCCCAGTGGAAGCTGACCGGCCAGAGCGGCACCACCACCCCTGACTCCGTCGGCGCCACCGCTGCGAACCCGAACGGCAGCAACCCCGCCACAGCCACCAGCATCACCTTCCCCACCGAGAAGATCGGCGGGCGCGACGCCGCGTACGCCGCCTTCAACGGCGCCGGGTCCGCCATCACCACCGGCAAGGCCGCCATCGACACCCGCAAGAGCTTCACCATCAGCACCTGGGCCAAGCCCGGCGCCCAGGGCGGGCTGATCGCCAGCCAGGACGGCGCCAGGAACAGCGCCTTCACCCTGTACGCCGACCCGGCCAACAACAACTGGCGCTTCGCCCTCGCCAAGGCCGACGACGGAGGCTGGCCCTACGACTGGGCCGACGCCGTCAACGATGCCGCCCGCTACACCCCGGGCATCTGGCAGCGCCTGACCGCCGTCTACAACGCCGACACCGGCCTGATGAGCCTGTACGTCAACGGCGTCCTCGCCGCCTCCGGCCAGCACCAGGCCTCCACCAGCCCGGCCCCGGTCGGCCCGCTCGTGATGGGCCGATACCAGTCCGACGGCAGGCCCGACCTCTTCGGCGGCTTCACCGGCGGGATCAGCAACCTCGCCGTCTACCCGTACACTGCCCCCGTCGTCGCCCCAGCCACCACCAGCAAGATCAGCCTGACCGCCTCGGCCGCCAAGTGCCTCGACAACGACCGCGGCAGTACCACCGACGGCAACAAGATCCAGGTCTGGGACTGCAACGAGATCAGCGGAGGCACCGCCCAGAAGTTCGACATCCGCGCCGACGGCACCATCCGCCATCAGGACAAGTGCCTCGACGCCTCCAACGCCGGCACTGCCAACGGCACCCTGATCCAGCTCACCACCTGCCACAACCACCCGGCGCAGCAGTTCCTGCCCCGCGCTGACGGCAGCATCTACAACCCGGCCTCCGGCCGCTGCGTCGACGCCAGCAACATGAGCAACGGAACCCAGCTCTACCTCTGGGACTGCAACCGCACCAGCCCCCAGCGCTGGACCATCCCCACCCTGAACGCGGCCCCGCTGCCCCTCCCCACCCCGTAACCCACCATCCGAGACCGGACGGGCCCAAGGTGGGGCTTGGGGGTGGGCAAGCGGGAGCGGGGATTGACCTGGGGGTTGCGGCTTTGTGAGGCTGGGGCGCTTCGAGGAGGGAGGGGGATCATGGTGCTGCCGGTTGACCATGTCGCCGCCGCGTTGTGTCTGCTCGATGAGCTCGGGGGTGCGGGTGTGGAGCATCCCGGGGGGACGCTTGGGGCGCATCTGCGGCGGGTGCGGGGGCAGTTGGAGGAGTGGGGGGCTCGTCCCGCGCTTCAGCTCGCGGGGTTGTGCCACGCGTTCTACGGGACCGACGGGTTCGCCGTCGCGCCGTTGGCCCTCGCGCAGCGTGGCCGGCTCGTGGACGTGATCGGCGGTGAGGCCGAATCCATCGTGTACCTCTACGCCAGCTGCGACCGCGGCGCCTCCTACCCCGGGCTCCCCCGGCCCGGCTCGGGCTTCCGCGATCGGTTCAGCGGCCGTACGTTCGTGCCCACCCTCCAGCAGCGCAAGGACTTCGCCGAGCTCACCGCCGCCAACGAGCTGGACATCGCGCGCATCGACGCCGGCTTCCGCGCAGCCCGGGGCGCCGACCTCCTCGCGCTGTTCACGTCGCTCAAGCCGCTGCTCAGCCCCTCCGCCTGGCAGGACTGCACGGGCGTGCTGACGCGTCACTAACTGCTGCGGGGGGCCGTCAGGTTCGTGATGAGTTCCTCGACGAAGGTGTCCAGATGCGGCGGCCGGGGGCCCTGTCGGGTGGCGCAGAACCAGGTGCGGGTCAGCGGCTGCGCGCCGATGTGGACCAGCGCGAGGGCGTGCGAGGTCACGTACGGGGCGGCCACCCAGTTGGGCAGTACCGTCACGCCCTGGCCGCCCGCCACCATCTCGACCACCAGGTCGGTCACCACGGGCATGGTGGTGATCCGCCCGGGCCGGGCACCGGCGGGGACCGGCAGTGGCATCGACGGGACGCGCTTCTGGTCGTAGAAGTCGTAGAGGACCAGGTCGGCGCCGTCGAAGTCGCGGGCTGTCAGGTGTTCGCGGGACGCCCACGGGTGTCCGGCAGGCACCACGGCCACCATCTCGTCCTCGAACAGCCGCGTCAGGGAGACCCGTTCCATCTGCAGGTCGGGCTTGGTGACGAGTGCCACGTCCACGAGGTCGGCGAGCAGCGCCGGGATCGGTGCGTCGTCGGCGACGGTTTCGATGCGTACGTCGATGTCCGGCTCGCGCTCGCGGAAGGCGCGCAGTACGGGCGGCAGCCAGGGGAAGGTGGTGCTGCACTGCGCCGTGAAGCGGACCCGCCGGTCGCGTCCGTCGCGGATCTCCATCAAGTCGCGTGAGGCCGACTCCAGTTCGCCGATGACCTGGCGAGCCGCGACCAGCAGCCGGCGGCCCGCCGCGTTGGGGATCAGGCGGCGGCCCTTGCGGTCGAACAGGGGCATGCCGAGACGGGCTTCCAGCCGGGTCAGGCGTTGGCTGAGCGCGGGCTGGCTGACGTAGAGCCGCTCGGCGGCGGCGGTCAGCGATCCCGCGTCGGCGGTGGCGTGCAGAAGTTCCAGGTCACGCAGATCCACATCCATAACCCTGGATTATGACATGCTCCAATTTCCGTCGTGGTCTTATGGGCTGAGGGCTCGTAGGTTCCTGGTGTCGCCCAGAGACGACTGATCCATCCGCCCCGAAAGGCACACACCCATGACTGCCACCACCGCCCTCGTCACCGGCTCCTCCAGCGGCATCGGCCTCGACATCGCCCGCGCCTTCCTGGCGAGCGGAGCCAACGTCGTCCTCAACGGCCGCTACCCCGACCGCCTCGCCAAGGCCGCGGCCGACCTCGGCCACCCCGAGCGGACGGCGTGGGTCGCGGGCGCCATCGCCGATCCGCAGACCGGCGAGTCGCTCGTCCGCACCGCCCTCGACCGCTTCGGCGGGATCGACGTCCTGGTCAACAACGCCGGTACGTTCGCCTCCAAGCCCTTCACCGAGGTCACCGAGGAGGAGCTCGACGGGTTCCTGACGGGCAACCTCAAGGGCACCTACGTCACCACCCAGGCGGTCGTACGGGCGCTGCGCGCACAGGGCCGCGGCGGCAGCATCGTCAACATCGGCACCGTCCTCGTGGACCACGCGCTGGCGGGCTTCCCGGCCTCCGCGCCGGTGGTCAGCAAGGCGGGCGTGCACGCGCTGACCACGAGCCTGGCCGCCGAGCTCGCGGCCGACGGCATCCGCGTCAACCTCGTATCGCCCGGCATCATCCGCACCCCGCTGCACGCGGGTTCGGACGTGGACTCCTTCGGCGGGCTCGCCCTGCTCAACCGGGTCGGCGAGGTCGCCGAGATCTCCGATGCGGTGCTCTACCTCGCGGGCGCCACGTTCGTCACCGGGCACGCCCTGCGCGTGGACGGCGGCCACGTCACCGGCCGCGCGTAAGCCCCATCAGCCCACGCACCCCCGACCCACCTCCTCCAGAAGGACATTCACCGCCATGCCGTACGTCAACGTCAAGATCACCCGTGAAGGCGCCACCGCCGCCCAGAAGGCCGAGATCATCGCAGGGGTCACCGATCTGCTGGTCAAGGTCCTCGACAAGGACCCGGCGACCACCTTCGTCCTCATCGACGAGGTCGACCTGGAGGACTGGGGCGTCGGCGGCGTCCCGACGGAGGAGTACCGCCGCCGCAACCGTGCGTAGGTCGTGAGCGCGACGTCCGACGTACGGCAGTGGGGGGGGGGGGGGGGGGGGGGGGGGGGGGGGGGGGGGGGGGGGGGGGGGGGGGGGGGGGGGGGGGGGGGGGGGGGGGGGGGGGGGGGGGGGG